>JBNLAU010000300.1:0-5713 GCA_050302295.1 Roseibium sp.
ACAAGATGATCAGCATCTTCGAGGCCTGTACGTTCCAGGATATTACCGGTCAGCGCATTTCAAAGGTTGTCGAAACTCTCCATTTCATTGACGAGCGCGTGACATCCTTCACCGAACATCTTCGTATTCCCGACGACGCAGACGTGGAAGTCGAGGAAACCGATGCCGACCGCCGCAAGCGCGAACTGATCCTGCACGGGCCTCAGCATGCTAACGAGGGTGTTTCCCAGGATGACATCGATGCGTTGCTGGGTTCTGCGCAGGCGGACATCGACAAATTGTTCGATTAGCGGACAGGATCATGGATTCGATACAAAGGGCCCGGTCGAGGGCCCTTTTTTGTCGAAAATCCTCTTGTTCCTCGCTGCGGCTGTGCGCCCGCCAGGCAGGATGTCAGGGGCGATCTGATCAGGGGGGCGGGACCTGATTGATTGAACCTCCCACAGAAGCTGCGGGACGACGTGTTCAGTTCAGGCACTTGCCGCCGGAGACCAAATCACCACCAAAGGCGCGGCAGGGCGGCGCGGGCACGCAAGCCTTCTTCGGTCAGGCGGCGGCGGATCAGATGTTCGTCGGGCGCATCGCTCGGACCGAAATCGGATGCGTGGATGCCGGCGGTAATGAACAGCACATCGATATCCTGTGAGACGGCCCCGCGAATATCCGTCGGCAGGCCGTCGCCGATGGCCAGGACATCTTCCTTGGCAATTTCTTCACCGGCCAGTTTTCCCAGCTTTTCAAGCGCAGCCTGGTAGATCGGCGCGTGTGGTTTGCCGAGAATTGCGACTTCGCCGCCGAGATCCTCGTAAAGGCGGGCGATGGCACCGGCGCACCAGACAAGCCGGTCGCCGCGCTCCACCACAATATCCGGATTGGCGCAGATCATGGGCAGCTTGCGATCCGCCAGTTTCTTGAGGCGGTCGCGGTAATCGTCTGGCGTTTCGGTTTCATCGTCGGTAAGGCCGGTGCAGCTGATTCCTTCCGCTTCCTCGTCGTTCAGCGTGAAGGTGGCTTCCAGGTTCCAGTAGAGTGGTTGATCCCGGTTCGGGCCGATGTGCAACAGCGTCTTGCTACCCTGTGCTTCCAGCACGCTGCGGGTCACGTCTCCGGAGGTGACGATGTCGTCATAGGCTTCTTCCGGCACGCCCAAGCCAGCAAGCATTTCGCCCACCTGTTTTGCCGGACGCGGCGCATTGGTGATCAGAACGACCTTGCCGCCGGCTTCCTCCCGATACGCCCTCAGGGCCTTGTGGGCCTCTTCAAATGCTTCCACACCATTGTGCAGCACGCCCCAGACGTCGCACAGAATGCCCTTGTATAAGGGCGCGAGGGCGCGGAGCCCGTCAACAAGAAGCGGTGTAGAAACGGTCATAGGGGTCACTCGCGTCACGGAGGGGCTGATACACAGGAAAGAATCGAGGCAAACTCGGCGCGGACCATATAGGATCAGGACACGGTGTGAAACCGAGTAGAGGGAGTTTCATGAAGGTCAGGCAACTTGGCGAACAGGTAATAAACCAGATCGCCGCCGGGGAAGTGATTGAGCGGCCAGCCAGCGTCATCAAGGAGCTGGTGGAAAACGCGGTCGATGCCGGAGCCTCCAGTATCGAAATCGTCACGGCAGCAGGCGGCAAAACGCTGATGCGCGTGGCCGATGACGGTGAAGGCATGAGGCAGGAAGACCTGAAGCTGGCCATCCGCCGCCACTGCACCTCAAAGATTTCGGACGACGACCTTTTCGACATCCGCACGCTGGGATTCCGCGGCGAGGCTCTGCCGTCGATCGGCTCCGTGGCGCGGCTGGCCATCCAGACCCGGCACAGGGACGAGGATCATGCCTGGGCAATTGCCGTTGACGGAGGCAAGGAGCAACCGGCCATTCCCGCCGCCCGCGCCAAGGGCACGCAGGTCGAGGTGCGCGATCTCTTTTTCGCAACGCCCGCCCGGCTGAAATTCCTGAAATCTGACCGGGCCGAAGCCACGGCGATCACCGAGATCGTCAAGCGCATCGCGCTCGCTTATCCGCTCGTTGGCTTTTCCCTCTCCGGCGCGGATCGTCAGGCGCAAAGCTGGCCTGCTGCGCGCGGGTCCGAACCGCATCTGGCGCGCATCGCGCAAATACTGGGGCAGGACTTCGTCGACAACGCCATGGAGATCGATGCCGAGCGCGAGGGCGTCCGGCTGACAGGCTTCGCCGGTCTGCCGACCCATCATCGCGGCAATGCCCAGCATCAGTTCTTCTTCGTCAATGGCCGGCCGGTGAAGGACAAGCTTCTGCTCTCCGGCCTGCGCGGCGCCTATGCCGACGTGCTGGCCCGCGACCGGCACCCGGTCGTCGTCCTGTTCATCGATCTCGATCCCGGGCTGGTGGACGTCAACGTGCACCCGGCCAAGGCTGACGTGCGCTTTCGTGATTCCCAGCTGGTGCGCGGATTGCTTGTCGGGGCGATCAAGCATGCTCTGGTTCAGTCCGGGCACCGCTCATCGACCTCCAATGCGGCTGTGGCGCTGGATGCACTGCGGACCCAGCCGTCCCATCAGCCGGGTTCCGGCTATCCGCCGCCTGGCGGCAGAGCGGCAGGTGGCTTTGCGCAATCAGCCGCGGCCCCACGGTGGGACCCGGATGTCTTCCGCCCGCTGGAAACGGTCGAGGCTCCAATGACCGGTTTTGCCGAAGCGCGGCAGCCGGCATATCAGGGGCAGGGCGGCTTTTCTGACTTCGCTGCCCCTTCCGCGGACGCCAGAGCCCACGACGTTCCGGTGGAAGTGGAAAAAACAAGTCTGCCGCTTGGCGCCGCCCGAGCTCAGGTGCATGAAACCTATATCATTGCGCAAACTGGTGACGGTGTCGTCATCGTTGATCAGCACGCCGCGCATGAACGTCTGGTTTACGAGCGCCTGAAGGAGGCACTGGCGAAAAAGGACGTCGCCCGCCAGATTCTCCTGATCCCGGAAATCGTGGAACTGACGGAGGAAGATGCCTCGCGCCTGGCCGAACGGGCGGAGGATCTGGAGAAGGTTGGGCTCTGCCTGGAAGCCTTCGGCCCGGGAGCGGTTGCGGTTCGCGAAACTCCCGCGCTACTGGGCGACATGGACATTCAGGGCATGATCCGCAACCTTGCCGATGAACTGGCCGAATGGGATACGGCGGAAGGCCTGAAGGAAAAGCTCGACCATGTGGCGGCCACCATGGCGTGTCATGGCTCGGTCAGGGCCGGGCGGCGCATGCGCCCTGAGGAAATGGATGCGCTTTTGCGCGATATGGAAGCGACGCCGCTATCGGGACAGTGCAACCATGGACGGCCCACCTGGGTGGAACTGAAACTGACAGACATCGAAAAGCTGTTCGGCCGCAAATAGTCTTCGGCTTTTCCGGAAATTGTGTAGGGAGCGCTTGATGGCAGAAAGGCGGGCTGGACGGTTTTTCATCAGGCTCTGCGTTTTCGTCGCCGTCGCATATGTGACGGCGGCCGGATATATGTATCTCAACCAGCGAAGTTTCCTTTTTTTGCCCACCGGAGCGCTTGCGGACCCTGCCGATAAAGGGCTGGTAAACGTGCACGTTGAAACCGCCGAAATGGCGGATGGCACTGGCGTCACCGTCTGGTCGGCGGAGCCTGCCGTAGCCGGAGCGCCGACGGTTCTCTACTTTCACGGCAATTCCGGCAATGTCTCCACACGCTGGCGGCGGTTCAGGCAGATCCTGGACAGTGGCTTCGGCCTTTATGCGCCAAGTTATCGGGGATACGCGGGCAGCGAAGGCGCGGCAACGGAGGCAGCGTTGATTTCCGACGGGCTGGAGCATTTCGACAAGGCGGCTGCCTTCGGCGCACCGGTCATCATTCACGGCGAAAGTCTCGGCACTGGCGTTGCTGCGGCGGTTGCAGCCGAGCGGCCGGACGCAAGGCTTCTGGTGCTCGAAGCACCCTATACCGCGCTGGTCGACAGGGCGTTTGAACAATATCCCTGGCTGCCGGTCGGCTTGCTGATGAAGGATCAGATGCCGACGCGCGAGCGTATCAGCCATGTAGGGGTTCCGCTGCTGATCCTGCATGGAACAGAGGATACCGTCATTCCTGTTGAGCACGGAAAACGGCTTTTTGAGCGGGCAAGGGAACCGAAGCAGATCCGGATCATTGACGGAGCCGGCCACAGCGAACTCTGGGACAACGGTTTGTGGGATACGGTTCTGGAGGTTTGGAACGAGGCAGGCGATTAAACGCTTGCCGCCTATCGCCTGGACACGAAGAATTTCTTCAGGAGTGCCGTTGAAGGCGTTTCGCCGATGCCCGAATAGACATCCGGTGCGTGGTGGCAGGTCGGCAGGCAGAAGAAACGCGCGCCATGATCGACCGCGCCGCCCTTTTCGTCTCCGGCCCCGTAATAAAGCCGGCGGATGCGGGCAAAGGAAATTGCGCCCGCGCACATGGTGCAGGGCTCCAGCGTTACATAGAGATCGCAGTCCGGCAGACGCTGCGAATTCAGCCGGTCGCAGGCGGCGCGGATGACCTGGATTTCCGCGTGGGCTGTTGGATCGTTCAGTTCCAGTGTCCGGTTGCCGTCCCGCGCCAGAACCTCTTGCCCGCTGACCAGCACCGCACCGACGGGAACTTCTCCCCGGGCCGCGGCTTTTTCCGCTTCCTCAAGAGCGAGGTCCATGAAGCTCTTTTGTTCTTGTGGGGGGCGGGAGAGCGTCATCAGGATGCGTATCAGGCCTTTAAGTGGAACGTTGAACAACGTGTTTATTCGGATTTCCGCGCGTCGTCAGCCCCAATACTCAGGGCGCGGGCAGTGAGCTATGCATTCCTGACAGAGCATTCCTGCAAGAAGTGGTGAAAACAAGCGTTTCCCGAACGGGCGAAGCTCTGCTATGACGCGCTTATGACGAAAAGAGATTCCACTCCCAAGCGTCCGGGTCCCGCAAAAGACCGGGGACGCGGCAAAGGTGCTCCGGAAAAACGCCGGTTCGCACCGCAGGGCGCCAAAAAGGCTGGCCCGAAAAAAAACACTGCGCCGGTTGCTAATCGCATCTCCGACGAAAAAATCGGGCGCGGCGAGCGCATTGCCAAGGTGATGGCGCGTGTGGGCCTTTGCTCGCGCCGTGAAGCCGAAACCTGGATCGAAAACGGACGGGTTCAGTTGAACGGCAACGTTCTGACAACGCCCGCGGTCACGGTGACCGCTGAGGACAAGGTTCTTGTCGACGGCGAGCCGTTGCCGACCCGCGAGCGCACCCGTCTCTGGCTCTACCACAAGCCACGCGGCCTCGTGACAACGAACAAGGATCCGGAAGGCCGCCCGACCGTGTTCGACAGACTGCCGTCGGACCTGCCACGGGTGCTGACGGTCGGCCGCCTCGATATCAATACCGAGGGGCTGTTGCTGCTCACCAATGACGGCGGACTTGCCCGCGTGTTGGAGCTGCCTTCCACCGGCTGGCTGCGCCGCTACCGCGTGCGCGCTTTCGGCAAGGTGACCCAGGCGGATCTGGACAGCCTGAAGGATGGTGTTGCGATTGAAGGCGTTCTTTACGGCGCCATTGAAGCGACCCTCGACAAGGAACAGGGCGGCAACGCCTGGATGACGGTTGGTCTGCGTGAGGGCAAGAACCGGGAAGTCAAGCGGGTGCTGGAGCATCTCGGACTGACGGTCAACCGGCTGATCCGGCTGTCCTACGGGCCGTTCCAGCTGATGGATCTGGCAGAGGGCGACG
>JBNLAU010000301.1:0-13355 GCA_050302295.1 Roseibium sp.
CAGTTCGACAACACCTATGCACGGGAACTTCCGGGCTTTTATGTCGCTTGGGAGGGCGCCAAGGTCCCCGCGCCGGAGCTCGTTCTTTTCAACCGGCAGCTCGCGGAAGAGCTCGGGCTTGATCCGGCGGCTCTGGAAACACCGGAGGGGGCGGAGATCTTTGCCGGGGTGAACAGCCCGAATGGTGCCTCCCCGCTCGCCCAGGTCTATGCCGGACACCAGTTCGGCGGGTTCTCGCCGCAACTGGGGGACGGCCGGGCGCTGCTGATTGGTGAAGTGATTTCCAGAGACGGCCGCCGGCGCGACATCCAGCTCAAGGGCTCCGGCCCGACGCCGTTTTCGCGCGGCGGAGACGGCAAGGCGGTAATCGGCCCGGTGCTGCGCGAATACGTCATCGGCGAAGCTATGCATGCCCTGGGAATACCCACCACGCGCGCTCTGGCGGCGGTGACGACAGGCGAGACCATCTTCCGGGAAGGCCCGCAACCCGGTGCCGTCCTCACCCGCGTCGCATCCAGCCACCTGCGCGTCGGCACGTTCCAGTATTTCGCCGCAAGGAGCGAGACGGACAAAGTGCGTCAACTCGCCGACTATGCGATTTCCCGGCACGATCCGGATCTTGTCGACAAGGAAGAGCGTCATATCAAGCTGTTCCGCCGGGTCATCGAGCGCCAGGCGGCCCTTGTCGCCAAATGGGTTTTGATCGGATTCGTGCATGGGGTCATGAACACGGACAACACAACGATTTCCGGCGAAACCATCGACTATGGCCCCTGCGCCTTCATCGATGCCTATGACCCGGCGGCCGTCTTCAGTTCCATCGACCATGGCGGACGCTACGCTTTCGGGCGCCAGCCAATGATTGCCCAGTGGAATCTGGCCCGTCTGGCGGAAGCCATTCTAGCCCTGATCGAGCCGGACGATCTCGACAAGGCCGTGGAACTGGCCAGTACGGAGCTCAGCCGCTTTCCCGAGCTTTACAAGGCACATTGGCTTTCCGGCATGAGGGCGAAGCTTGGTCTCGAGAGGGAAGACGAAAGCGATCAGGAGCTTTTTGAAACACTGCTGACGGCCATGCGGGATGAAGCTGTCGATTACACGCTGCTCTTCCGCCATCTCAGCGACGCGGCAACGGGTGACCCGGAAAAAACTCAAGCGCTTTTCAAGGATCCGGCGGTTTTCAATACCTGGCTGCCGGTCTGGCACGAGCGCCTGAAACAGGAATGCACGGATCCGGCGGAAACCAGCAACCGGATGAACAGGGTCAACCCGCTCTATATCCCGCGCAATCACAAGGTCGAAGAAGCACTTTCAGCAGCCCGGGAAGGCGATTATGCACCGGTCAAGTCCCTGCTGAAGGTGTTACAGGCGCCGTTCGACGAACGGCCGGGCCTTGAGGCCTATGCGGAACCTGCGCCCGCCAGTTTCGGCCCTTACCAGACCTTCTGCGGAACGTGAGGTCCCGGATTCTTCGGTTCTCCTTCCAAGCCCTCTTGCCCCTTTCCGCCGTCTGCGCATAGTCTCCCGCCTGACACCGCTTTTACCGAATAACGACTTGGGGATTTTCGAGGCCATGTCCACACCCGCCTATGACGATCAGAACGTCTTCGCCAAGATCCTGCGTGGCGAACTGCCGAGCCACAAGGTTTACGAGGACGACAAGACGCTGGTGATCATGGACATCATGCCACGCGGCGACGGCCATGTTCTGGTGGTCCCGAAAGCACCATCGCGCAACATTTTCGACATTGCCGAAGAAGATCTGAACGCCGTCATGGCAACGGTGCAGAAAATGGCCCGCATCGTGACCAAGGCATTCGGCGCCGACGGCACCACCATTCAGCAATTCTCGGAACCCGCCGGCGGCCAGGTCGTGTTTCACACCCATGTCCATGTCATTCCGCGCTTCGAAGGCGTGCCGCTGAAGCCGCATACCGGCGAGATGGCCGACAATGACATTCTGGCAGCAAACGCGGAGAAAATCCGCTCAGCGCTAGGCTGATCCGGACCCGCCTTCGTAGCTTCGGCCGGCTGAGGCTCAGGCGATCCCCGCCAGGATCGCGGCGTCTTCCTGCTCCTTGGCCATATTCCGGTCTTCCTGCAGCACTTTCACAGGCGCCGGGCGTTCCATGAAACGCTCGGTGTAGGCCGTGAACTCGTCAAACTCCGGAACGATGCCGAAACTCATGCCCCAGCGCAGCCCCATGGCCCACAGCACATCCACCGCGGTTATTCTGTCGCCGAGCACATAGGGGCCTGCAGCAAGCCGGGCACGCATGTTCTCCATCACCGTGTCGAAACTGCCATAGGGCGACATGGATTGCGGAGGTTCTTCTCTCTTGAGCGCACGGTCGACCAGGGCGGGTTCGAAACAGGACGCCATATGGACAAACCAGCGCAAGTAAGGCCCACGGCGCGGATCGTCGATCGCCGGTGTCAGTCCCTTCTCCGGAAAGAGATCGGCGAGGTAGAGATAAATCGCCACTTGCTCGGTAATCACGGCATCGCCGATGCGCAATGCCGGAACCTTGCCCGAAGGGTTCACAGCCAGATAATCCGGCTGCCGGTTCTCGCCAAGTTTGAAGTTCAGCACGTTCAGCTTGTAAGGCGCACCAAGTTCCTCAAGTAGAACCCGGACCCCGGTCGCCCGGGTTTGAGGGGCATAGAAAAGTTCCACCTGGTCAGTCATTCTCGTATCCTCCCTAAGGATGCAACGGGTGACCTGCAATACATAGCGTATCAATTCACGGACGACCGATCAGCAAAAAAGCGGCTTTGCCATTTCCTGGCGGTCAGCACTTAGACAAGCCCCAAAGCTGTCCATCCGATCACGAGAAACACTTCCGCGGCCAGCACCCCAACGAACACCTTCTGTCTGGAGGCAAAGAACGCCGCAAATCCGAACGCGGTCGCAGCCAGGCGCAGCCACATGGGCGTTTCGGCCAACACACCTTGCGGGAACAGGATCAGTTTGGAAATCACTCCGGCGACAAGCGCCGTTGCGACGCAGCGGGTCCAGATCAGGACTTCGCTATCTTCTCTCAGCCTGCCACCGGCAAAAACACCCAGCCAGCGCCAAACGTCGGTCGCCAGCCAGCCGGCGACGAGGATCATGACGAATGGCCACCACCAGGTGTCGCCCAACGGGATGCCTGTCGCAAGACCGCTCATCACGACAGCCCCCTGCGCGCGATGCGCGTTCCGATGTAGGCCACCGTGCCCCCGGCAAGGCCCGTCCAAAGCAGATCGAGCCCCGGCAGATAAAGAAAAAACACCGGACCGAGCACAAGGCCTGCGACCATCGCCACCTTGTCCGCGTTCAGCCGTGCCGCCCCCCAAAGCGAACACAGGAAATAGACCGGCGTCAGCAGGAAAAGAGCCCCGGCCACCACATCCGGCAGGCGCTCAACCAGCAGGTAGGCGATCCCCGTCATCAAAAAGACGAAACTGGTCACCGATCCCCCGAACCCCACGAAGAACGGTAACCGGCCTTCCTTCGGCAGATCAGGCAGGTTCTTCATGGCATAGACCCAGGCCGTCACCGCCACAAAATGGGACGCGATCAGAAGCTGCCAGTTCCTTGTTTTTCCTGGAATTTTGACAAGGGGCATCAAGGCCATGGTCATGGGCATGAGCCGCACCGAAGCAAGCGCCACAGCAATACCCGCAGGGATCAGCCCCATGCCGGAGGACAATGCCCCGGTCAGAACCACGATTGAAGGCAATGCCCAGACAAAACCCGTCATCGCCAGGGTTTCGGCAAGGGTCAGCCCGGTTTCCCGGGCAAGCCCTGCATAGCCGACAAAGGCGGCCGTCAGAATGAACGCGGGAATGGAAACAGCCGCGCGGGCGCCGCGCAGCATCCAGACACGGGCCGGTTCCGATGGTTGTGCCCGCACGCCAATTTGTTCGGATGTTTCAGGAACTGTCATTGGGTCATCTCGAGACAATCCAGTTGATTGGGCAGCCTTGCATTTATCGTAAATTCCTGTCCAGCCTGGAGCGGAGCAGTACAGCCCCCTCCCGGTCCTCACACCGAGCGCGTCAGCCCGCCGTCGATGCGGATGTTCTGGCCGGTTATGTAAGCAGCCTCATCGCTTGCCAGATAGGAAATCAGGCTGGAGACCTCGTCCGCGCGGCCATAGCGGCCCATCGGGATGCGGGTCTTGCGGTCTTCCTTTTCCGGCAGACTGTCGATGAACCCGGGCAGGACGTTGTTCATGCGCACATTCCGGGGCGCAAACTTGTCGGCAAAGAGCTTGGTGAAGCTCGCCAGTCCTGCCCGGAACACACCGGAAGTCGGGAACAGCGGGTCCGGCTCGAAGGTGGCAAATGTGGTGATATTGATAATCGCCCCGCCGCCTTGTTCCGCCATGATGGGCGCAACCAGACGGCTCGGACGGATGACGTTCATCAGATAGGTGTCCATCCCCAGATGCCAGTCCTCGTCCGTCAGCTCCAGGATATCACCTTTGGGGCCATGTCCTGCGGAATTCACCAGAACGTCTATTCGACCGAACTCTTCCAGGGAGCGTTCAACAAATGACTTCATGTCGCCAGGTACGAGATTCGATCCCGTATAGCCGACGCCGCCGAGTTCCCTGGCCAAAGCCTCTCCCTTGCCGGAGGACGACAGAACCGAGATTTCGAAACCATCCGCCGCAAGACGGCGCGCAGCATCCGCGCCCATGCCCGATCCACCTGCCGTAATCAGGGCAACTCTTTTGTCAGCCATACCTGTCTCCTTTTCCTGCTCGAAATTAGGGAGACGCATTTTGTCGGGCAAACGAATTTTCGAGATGAGTATCATCAGAATTGGGAATGATTGCTCCTGATCAAATTAGCTTTAAGAGGCAAACCGGTTCCGTCCGGGCTGTTTATGGGCGGCAGCGCACTGGATCTGCCATTGGCGAGCAGCAGTCAGCGAATCTGATGACACTCCACGATGTGGCGTGTGACGCCGTCCGGTCGATCTCGCTGGCCATAAAAAAGCCCGGGACGATGCCCGGGCTTTTCCGATCAATAATGCGCCGGTCAGTCTGCCAGCGGCACTTTCGGCACGAGACTTTTCTTGGCCGAGCCGCCTTTGCCGGAAGAGGGCTTGGTGTCCTTGGCAGCACTGGATTTGGCCGCAGTCTTGCGCTTGCGCTTCGGCTTCGGCCTGGCATCTGTTTTCGCTTTGGCCTTCGGCGGGCTCGCCCGCTCCTCGACGCTTTCAAGAAGCAGGCCCTTGCCGTCCTCGGAGACGGACACCTTGACCATGCCACCCTTCTTCAGCTTGCCGAACAGCACCTCATCGGCCAGAGGCCGTTTGATGTGCTCCTGGATGATCCGGCCGAGCGGCCTTGCACCCATCCGGTCGTCGTAACCTTTGGTCGCCAGCCATTTGACGGCGTCTTCGGTCAGTTCGAACGTCACATTGCGGTCTGCCAGCTGGACTTCCAACTGCATGACGAACTTCTCGACAACCTTGTAGACCACCTCGATCGGCAGGCTGCCGAACGCGATAATCGCGTCGAGCCGGTTACGGAATTCCGGCGTGAACAGCTTGTTGATCGCCTCTGTGTCGTCCCCTTCCCGCTTCACGCGGTTGAAACCGACCGGCGTCTTCGCCATGTCCGCGGCACCCGCGTTGGTGGTCATGATGAGGATGACATTGCGGAAATCGACCTGCTTGCCGTTGTGATCGGTCAGCTTGCCGTGGTCCATCACCTGCAGGAGGATGTTGAAGAGGTCCGGATGGGCCTTTTCGATTTCATCCAGCAGCAGCACGCAATGCGGATGCTGGTCGACACCGTCGGTGAGCAATCCGCCCTGGTCGAACCCGACATAACCCGGAGGCGCGCCGATCAACCGCGAGACGGTGTGACGCTCCATATATTCCGACATGTCGAAACGGATCAGCTCGACACCGAGGGATGATGCCAGCTGGCGCGCGACTTCGGTCTTGCCGACACCGGTCGGACCGGAGAACAGGTAACTGCCAATCGGCTTGTCCGGCTCCCGCAGCCCCGCACGAGCCAGCTTGATCGCTGAGGCCAGCGTTTCGATGGCATCGTCCTGGCCGTAGACAACCCGTTTCAGATCCTTGCCGAGGTTCTCCAGAACCTCCGCATCGTCCTTGGAAACGGATTTCGGCGGAATGCGCGCCATCGTGGCAATGGTGTTTTCGATTTCCTTCACGCCAATGGTCTTGCGCCGCCGCGCCTCCGGAACCAGCATCTGCGAGGCACCGGTTTCATCAAGCACGTCGATCGCCTTGTCCGGCAACTTTCGGTCGGAAATGTATTTGGCCGACAGCTCCACCGCGGTTTTGATGGCGTCATTGGTGTAGCGGACCTTGTGGAAGTCCTCGAAATAGGGCTTCAGGCCCTTCAGAATGTCGATTGCATCCGGGATGGTCGGTTCGTTGACATCGATCTTCTGGAACCTGCGAACCAGAGCCCGGTCCTTTTCGAAGAACTGGCGGTATTCCTTATAGGTGGTTGAACCAATGCAGCGGACTGCCCCGGACGCAAGCGCCGGTTTCAGCAGATTGGAAGCATCCATCGCACCGCCGGAGGTCGCCCCGGCGCCGATTACCGTGTGGATCTCGTCGATGAACATGACCGCACCCGGATAATCCTCGACTTCCTTGACCACCTGCTTCAGGCGCTCTTCGAAATCACCGCGATAACGGGTGCCTGCCAGGAGAGAGCCCATGTCCAGCGAGAAGATGGTCGCGTCCTTCAGGACCTCCGGCACTTCACCGTTGACGATTCGGTGGGCAAGCCCCTCGGCGATGGCGGTTTTGCCGACACCCGGGTCTCCCACAAACAGCGGATTGTTCTTCGACCGGCGGCACAGGATCTGGATCGTGCGATGTATTTCTTCTTCACGTCCTATCAGCGGATCGATTTTGCCTTTGGTGGCCTTCTCGTTCAGATTGACGCAATAGGCTTCCAGAGCATCCGTTTTCTGGTTGGATTTCTTCTCCGCCTCAGCGCCGGGAAGCACGTCTTCCTCGTCCGCGCCCTCCACCGGGCGGGCCTCCGACATGCCCGGCCGCTTTGCAATGCCGTGCGAGATGTAGTTGACCGCATCGTAGCGCGTCATGTCCTGATCCTGCAGGAAATAAGCAGCGTGGCTCTCCCGCTCGGCGAAGATCGCAACAAGCACATTGGCGCCGGTCACCTCTTCCCGGCCGGAAGACTGCACGTGAATCACTGCCCGCTGAATGACACGCTGAAACCCGGCTGTCGGCTTGGAATCCTCGTCGCTGTCCGTCACCAGATTGTCGAGCTCGGTTTCTATATACTCGACAAGATTCCTACGGATCGTATCCAGATCCACATTGCAGGCCCGCATGACGGCTGCGGCATCCTGATCATCCAGCAAAGCCAGGAGGAGATGCTCGAGCGTCGCATATTCCTGCTGGCGTTCGTTCGCGAATGCCAGAGCCTGATGGAGCGCTTTTTCAAGACTGCGTGAGAAGGAAGGCACGTGCGTTGGTCCTCACTTTTTTTCCATGACGCATTGCAAAGGATGCTGATGCTTACGCGCAAAATCCATCACCTGTGTCACTTTTGTTTCCGCGACCTCGTAGGAAAAGATCCCACATTCCCCGACGCCGTGATGGTGAACATGCAGCATAATGCGGGTCGCTTCTTCGCGGTTTTTTTGGAAGAAGTTCTCCACAACGTGAATAACAAACTCCATTGGTGTGTAGTCGTCATTCAAGAGCAGCACTCGATAGAGATTAGGCCGCTTGGTAACTGTTTTGGTTCGGGTGACGACGACTGTTCCGGCATCATCACCGTCATTGTCATAATCAGATCCCGCCGACATTGCTGTTTCTTCCGCTTCGATCACTCCGCCATCACCAATTCCACAAACTCCGGGAGCGCCATCGCTGACAGCTGGCCCGAAGCTTTCGTTGGCAGCTCTTCGTCAAGCATGCCACCGACTGTTCCACTTCTAAGTTAATCCTGCCGCGCAAGCCGCTTTGGCGCAATGGTCGATTTCATCAACATTACGGTGAACTGCGCATTTGAGCTTCAGGTGCAGCCGGTAAACCTGAATGTAGGTCTCTTAAAAGCGATTAAAAGATGGGGCCGTAGCCGATTTCCGGCTGCGCCGAAAAAGCGGCCTGCACTTGTCGAGAGGCGGGGCAAATCTGTGCATATATAAAAAAACCCGGCTCCAAAAAGCCGGGTTTCATCCAAATAGCCGTCATGCGACAGCGGAAAACAGCAGTTATTTTGCCATTTTGCCCATAACGCTTTCATACGGCTTGTAAGCGTCTTTGGACAAGTCGGTGACCATTTCGCCGATCTTCGTCATTTCACCGACGAAATCTTCGTAAGCGGTTTTCACGTAGTCAGCCTGCGCTTCAAATGCCTTGTCCAGGGACTTGGACGCAACGAGCTTTTCAACAGCGGCAGTGCTCTCGTCGAAGGACTTTTTCTGATAGTCGGCGACTTCAGCTGCGATTGCCTGCATGCCTTTGCTCATGGAACCGAAGGCCTCCATGGCGATGTCCATGTTGTCTTTGCTCAACTTTTGAAACTCTTCGAAGCTGTTCATCATTCTAGTTGCCCTTATCCGGCGGTCCGGTTCCCAGAGCCACGTGCT
This sequence comes from Roseibium sp., assembly GCA_050302295.1. GTDB lineage: Bacteria > Pseudomonadota > Alphaproteobacteria > Rhizobiales > Stappiaceae > Roseibium. Next base: position 8,614 of record JBNLAU010000301.1, read on the forward strand.
CGGCTCAATTAGGCTGCCCGGCGCGCATCGCGTTGCCTAACGACATCTTCTATAATGCACCGCACAATAGGCGTCAAGGTGATTTTGCATCGCAAAAACAACCATTACGAGCAATCAATCAAGGCATTGAAACGAGAAGTACTGATTTTGCGGATAGCGACTTCTCCGTCTTGGCGTTTCATCCAGCGCCCGCAACGGACGCAAGCTTCCCCTCCCAAAGAAAGAGTACCAAGGTAGTTTGCAGCTCATCATGCCGCGGAACAGTCACGAAGGAATAATAAACCAACGATTAACCAGAATTACCTAGACAATTCAAAATAATGCTTTGAACATAATAGTCAAATTTAAACATCGCCAACTTAACTATCGATTAACTCTAATAGCACTCAAAATTTTTAAGTGTTTTTTGTGCAATCTATTTACACATTCGTAACCGTGTTTCCATCAAATATCCGGGTAATCGACGGGGTGGCCGGATTGAATCGCACGGGGGCTTTATGATCCAGTCCGAGCAGCTCCAAACACGAACCGCGTGACCCGAATTGGGATGACTACTGTGTTTGGTATGCGTATTTTTCGCAATGCAAGAAAGATTGCCCGCGCCGGCAAGATTCTGGCTCTCAGCGCTATTCTTCTGAGCGCTCCTGCAACTGCAATGGCCAACCCCAAATATTCGGGCATTGTCGTTGATGCGAAAACGGGCAAGACGCTTTATGCGTCGTCCGCGGATGCCTACCGGTATCCGGCCTCCCTCACAAAAATCATGACGCTTTATCTGGTCTTCGAAGAACTGGAAGCGGGACGGCTGTCGCTTGAGTCCAGGTTGACTGTGTCCAAATACGCCTCCGGCCGGCCGCCCTCGAAACTCGGCCTGAAACCGGGCAGCACCATCAAAGTCAAAGACGCGATCCTGGCCCTTGTCACCAAATCGGCCAACGACGTCGCGACGGTCATCGCGGAAAATATCGGCGGATCGGAGAAAAAATTCGCCGAGAGGATGACACGCACTGCACGCCAGCTCGGCATGTCGAAAACCACTTTTCGCAATCCGCACGGCCTGCCCAATTCAAAGCAGCGCACGACGGCACGGGACATGGCGACGCTTGGCCGCGCGATTCAGGAACGTTTCCCGAAATACTACGGCTACTTCAAAACCCGGGTCTACACCTACAAGGGCCGCAGATATGGCAATCACAACAGGTTGCTCGGCCGGGTGAAAGGCGTCGATGGCATCAAGACAGGCTATATCCGTGCCTCCGGCTTCAACCTGGTCACCTCTGTCAGGCGCGATGGCCGTCACATCGTGGCAGTGGTCATGGGCGGTAGAACCGGCAAGTCGCGCAACGCTCAGATGACAAAACTGATCAACCGCTATCTGCCCAAGGCAAGCCGTGGTCCGAAAACGGCTCCGGTTGTTGCACATAGTGGCCGTCAACCCGCCTTCCAGGCGGCCAGCCTGAAAAATCCGCCGCTGCCGACACTCAAGCCAGGCAGCAAGCCGGCTCCGGCGGCGGGAGCGCCGATGGTGCTCGCCCTCACCGCGCCGAAACAGGCCAGCGTCGTTCCCGCACCCCAGCCGGCGCCGGTTCCGGGCTTCGGAAGTAAAATTCCCTTGCCGCCGAAAGCCGTGAAACAGCGTATCGACAGCACGTTTGCAGTCGCGACTGCGCTGCCGCCGATCCCGCCTGAAAGCCCGGACAGTTCGCTGACCACCAATTCGATTTCCAAAACCGCACTCCAGCGCGCGGCCCAGGCGAAAGATAGCGGCAAAACCGCTCAGCAAATGGCAAGTGCTCCAGCAGCACAGCCGGTCAAGATCGAAACGCTCCAGATCGAGACTGTTCCGGCAGAGACCGTCAGCGCGAAAGCGGCTGAAAGCGTCCAGCAGACAGCTTCAGCGGCTCCGGCAGCAACCAGCGTCAGCCAGGACATCGAAACAGGCTGGCAGGTTCAGATTGCCGCGACAGAGACCGAAGGTCAGGCGATCAAGATGCTGCAAACCGCCAAATCGAAAACCGGCAGCGTCCTTCGCGGCCGCTCCCCCTACACCGAGCCTGTCGAAACCAAGGGACAGACGCTCTACCGGGCACGCTTTGTCGGCTTTGAAACCAAAACCGCAGCCTGGAACGCCTGCAAAACCCTGAAAAAGGCAAAATATGCCTGCTTCGCCATCTATCAGTAACTGCGTAACGGATGTCGTCAATGTCTTCTGAGAAGCGTGTCTTTAGCCTCGTTGATTTTCGCCGCGAGGAAACCGGATCCTCCCTGGTCGGGATGAACCCGCATCATAAGCCTGCGATGCGCGGCTCGAATTTCCGCGTCCCCGGCATCGGGCGAAAGCCCCAGGATCTGGTAGGCCTCCTCATCTGTCATGGGGCCAGAGCCCGCCGAGCCTCCCTGCCGCTCTGTTCCATCCGGCTGGAAGTGTTCACGCCATCCGGCAAGCCGGCGGTCGAGATAGGCTTCGATTAACTTCTGACTTTGTTCATCCTGAGCGGTTTCCCGCCAGAATGTTTCGAGCTCGTTTTCGTTCAGCTCATTCAGTCTGCGGCCCTGATAGCCGCCGGCCAGCACGGTTCCGGTCATGACTCCGGTGTCGTGGTCCAATTCCATTTCAACCATTGCCGTGCGCACCCGGGATCTTTGCCCGGACGTCTTTTTCGGATTGTAGCCGCCCGACAATCCCCTCAGCCTCGAAATCCCAATTAGCGAAACTCCCAGTCCGAAGGCAGGGAGCGCAAAGGGAATTCTTCCCGCCAGGGCAAAAAACGCCGCCAGTGTGATTAGAAAGACGCCGGCATAAGTCGGCAGATCCTTTGCAAGTGCCGAAGGATTGGCCTGGGTAAAGCTCCTGCCGAACGTCAGCAGCGCCGCGAGCAGAATCAGACCGATAAGCAGGTAAATCATTCTGAGGACGATTTCCGGTGAGCAAACGCGAACCTGTCCTGTTTCATTGACCGCTTCTCCCCCTGACAGTGTGGTGCTGAACTATTCCGATAATGTAGACAGCGCTGGGTCCAAATCAAACCGGATGCTGGTGTCGATGAACCGAAGCGGGCGGACGGTCATTCGCTGTCCGTTTCCGTGCGCAGTGTCACCAGAACGAATATCAGCGCAATCGCGTTGATGCAGAGAATTATGGCAATCGGAATGGCTTCGTCGTGGATCTGGGCAAGCAGCCCCAACCCCGCGGCAACGGCCATCCCGATCATCCCGCTGGCAAAACGGCCGCTGGCAACGAAATATTCCCGGTCGCCGTCCGAGCCCAGTTCCCCCAGGTAGACCGTCAGGGCGACCGCCGCCACCTGTCCGGCGAGAGCCACCAGCACAAGGACAGGAAAGTAGTAGTAGAACTGGGGCGCAGGCAGGAAAATGTCGATGGCCAACGCCAAAGCGGCTCCCACCATGGCCGTCGCGATGGCGGTGGCCAGGTTCGTTCCGACGGACCTGCTTGCAAGTTTGTAAAGTATGGGTCCGCTCAGGATTGCCCCAGCGCTCATCGCAACAACAAAAGCGGCGTATGAGCCAGACTGATTCTTGTGCAGACTGGCCGCATGAATGGCGTAAAATGGCATGACCTGCGTGACCGAAAGCAGAAGTATGCGCGCTGTCAGGTACTTGCGAAACCAAGCATTGCGCCAACAGAGACGGAATTGCGCTAACGTACCGCGCGCCTTGCCCCCGGTCGTCCCGGGTTCCGGTACGGTTGCGGCAACGGCCCGTTCGGGTTCATTGACCGGAATAAGAAACATGACAGCGGGAATGGCCACAAGGAGTGCAATCCACGCCAGCGCCATGTGGCTGTGAAGTGGATCGCTGTCTTTGAACACGTGATAGGCGGCAAAGGCAACCAGCATTGCCGCGCAAGCGCTCAGGATCCCCTCGATATTCAGGAGGTGGCCCCGATTTTCCCTGGTGAACAAACTTGGCAGCAGAGCCGTGTAGGCGAGACTGCCGATACCGCGCCCAATCCCGATGACAATCGCCGCAATCGCCAGGCTTGCGGCGGTCAGAACGGGCAGGCTGGAATATATGGCAACAATCGCGATCAGCAGCCCCGCCGCGATGCCGCCGATGCCGACAAAGACATAGGTTTTGCGCTGCTGCGCACCGGAAACCAGCGGGGCGGACAGCAGTTCGGACGATCGGGCAGCGAAGGAGAACAACGGCACGATGATCGCCGCCAGGAAAACCGGCGCTCCGGCGGCAACGCAAATGTAAGGAAGAAAGACCTTGGGTGGCGCCAATCTGCGCTTCAAGGAATAAAAAAGACCTTGCAACAGGATCAAGCGCCAATTTCGGCGGGTAGTTCGGCTGTCCATGGCTTACTATCGTCGAAATGAAAGCAGATACAATATCAATTGACGGTAATCCAATGCCTTGACCAGAAGAAGCGTGTCCTAGCCGGCCGGAGGCAATTGGTTGAGCAGAAGCCGTGCACCGCGCCCTCCCGCGCTTTCCAGTTGCTGCAGTGCGGAACGGCCACCGGTCGCGAACACGGCAACCGCTTTCAGGAGGTCAGCCAGTTGTTGCGCCGCACCAGCGTCAAAACGGCAATAGGCACCATTGGTCAACCTGCCCATCTCGCGAAAAGCTCTTTCCGCGACGCCGTCCCGCCCCTCCTGAAACAGGAACATCGGTACGCCGAGCATGCCCAGCCGGCCCGCCTTGTCGCACAGGTCATCGACGTCCTCCTCCATGCAGTCTCCCACATAGACCAGGGCCGCGATCTTTTCCTTGTC
>JBNLAU010000302.1:0-14309 GCA_050302295.1 Roseibium sp.
TATCCGTTTGAAGACGTGGTGGCGTCGGGCGCCGACTATGCAACCGGCATCGAGAATATCGATATCGGCGGACCGGCCATGACCCGAGCCGCAGCCAAGAACCATGCTTATGTAACCGTCGTGACAGACCCGGCGGATTACGAGGCGGTCATTGTCGAACTGGATGCAAACGGCTGTCAGTCTCCGATTGCGCTGCGCAAGAAGCTGGCGCTGAAGGCCTTCGCCCGGACCGCCGCCTACGATGCAGCCGTTTCCAACTGGATGGCGGATCAGCTCGGCGAGGCCACACCGGCTCATCGGGCGGTCGGCGGCGCGCTGGCCGAGGTGATGCGCTACGGGGAAAACCCGCATCAGACGGCCGGGTTCTACAAGACCGGCGATAACCGGCCCGGCGTGGCGACCGCGAAACAGCTTCAGGGCAAGACGCTTTCCTATAACAACATCAACGACACGGATGCCGCCTTCGAGCTGGTCAGCGAGTTCGATCCGGAGCGCACCAGTGCCGTTGCCATCATCAAGCATGCCAATCCCTGCGGCGTGGCGGAGGGGCGCGACCTCAAGGACGCCTACGAAAAAGCGCTGCGCTGCGATCCGGTCTCGGCCTTCGGCGGCATTGTCGCCCTGAACAAGACTCTCGATGCAGAGGCCGCCCAGGAGATCGTCAAGATCTTCACCGAGGTCATCATCGCACCGGATGCGGATGAGGCGGCCCGCGAGATCATTGCCGCGAAGAAAAACCTGCGTTTGCTGGTCACCGGCGGTCTTGCCGATGCCCGCGCGAAGGGGTTGTTCGTAAAATCCGTTGCCGGCGGCCTTCTGGCGCAGTCCCGCGACAACGGCGTGGTGGATGACCTGGACCTCAAGGTGGTCACCAAACGGGCGCCGAGTGAGCAGGAACTGGCGGATCTGAAATTCGCGTTCCGCGTCGCCAAACATGTGAAATCAAACGCGATCGTCTATGCAAAGGACGGAGCGACCGTCGGTGTAGGCGCCGGACAGATGAGCCGCGTGGATTCAGCGCGTATCGCCGCACGCAAGGCGCTGGACGCGACTGAGACCGCGGGTCTCTCCGAGCCGCTTACCAAGGGCTGCGTGGTGGCGTCCGATGCGTTTTTCCCGTTTGCCGATGGATTGCTTTCAGCCGCAGAGGCCGGAGCCACCGCCGTCATCCAGCCGGGCGGATCAATGCGTGATGACGAGGTGATCGCCGCTGCCGACGAGGCGGGCCTCGCCATGGTCCTGACCGGCATGCGGCACTTCCGTCACTGATGGCTGGCTGTTTCTCATCCTGACAAGGGACTGTATCTGCACCCTGTCAGGATGAGGCCTACCGCGTGCCCGGCGCGTTTTCCTTCACTGCTATCAGCAGCATCAGGCCAAGTGCGAAGAACACCAGGATCACCGACATGCCCGCCGGCTGGCTGCCGGTGAGCGCGGTGACGACGCCGACGGAAAGCGGGGCGAGGAAGCTGGTTACCTTTCCCGACAGCGCCAGCAGACCGAAATACTGTGTCATGTGTTCCCGGGGAGCCAGGCGGACGAGCAGGCTGCGGCAGGAGGCCTGAAGCGGCCCGGAGACGGCGCCGATAATCGCGCCAAGGGCAATGAACACCTGTTCCGGCAGAGAGGCGAACAATGCGCCTTCCGGAGCGGCGGGCGTCTTGACGACAAAGAACACAGTCGTTCTGTCGACGGAAATCATGCCGAGACCGCAGATCATCAGAACGATCAGTGCAAAGACGATGACCAGTTTGGCCCCGAAGCGGTCGTCCATCGGTCCTCCCAGCATCAGGCCAAGCGTACCTGAAATGGTGAGAATGATGCCGAAAGTTCCGATCTCGATGGACCCCCAGCCGAGCTGTCCGGCGGAATAAATGCCGCCAAAGGCGAACAGCGCGACAAGACCGTCCTTGAAGATCATGTTCGCCAGCAGAAACAGAAAGATGTTCTGGTTGGACCGCGCCCTGGAAAAGCTCTCCGCAAGGTCGGTCAGGCCCTTTCGGACTGCCGGTCCGATCCTCGCCTGCTTCGGTGTATCAGGTACGAACAGGAACATCGGCAGCGCAAAGACAATGAACCACAGCGCGGAGAACGGGCCGACCGCCCGATCACCTTCCTGGGTTGCCGGATCGAGGCCCAGGACCGGTGTGAAACCGAGGAGAGTCTTGCCGGTTTCGGGGCTGGCGGAGAAAAAGCCGAGCGCGATGACCAGGGTCACCAGACCGCTGACATATCCCATGGCCCAGCCGAAGCTCGAAAGGCGTCCGATCCTGGCCGGCGGTACGAGCGAGGGCATCATCGCATTGTTGAAGACGGTGGCGATCTCAATGGAAAGCGTGCCGATCGCAAAGGCGATCAGGGCAATGGGGATGCTGGCCGGATGGCCCGGCGCGGTGTGCCAGAAAGCCCAGCAGCAAATCAGAAACGGAACGGAAAACAGAAGGATCCAGCGTTTGCGCCGCCCGGTGGCATCGGCGATCGAGCCGAGAACCGGTGCCGACAAGGCAATGCCGAGGCCGGCTGTTGCAGTGGCGTACCCCCAGAGCGATTGGCCCTCGGCAGGTGTCGATGCAAGGGAGGAGGCGAAATAGGGCGCGAAGATAAAGGTGGTGATCAGGGTGAAGAAGGGCTGCGCTGCCCAGTCGAACAGAGCCCAGGACAGCACCGCACGGCTGCCGGATTTTTTGTCTGAAGTATCGGAAGCAGCCACCATCTCAAAATCCGTGCTGGAATGGAAAAGGCCGGCAGCGGGACTGCCGGCCCTTGAAGGTCATACCGTATGACGGCTGTCAGTGGTCGCAAATCTCGGCCAGCAGGCTTGCCGCGACCGAGAATTTGGACACGCTGAGACCGCCGTCGAGGATTTCGCCGACCGACCGCTGGCAGCGGCTGACCGCCGTTTCGTGGGTGTCCAGCCAATCGGCGAAACTGCCCGAGTTGACGGCTGCGATCGACAGTGCCCTGTGCGCGGAGACGAGCGTCGCTCTCGCCCGGTCGAGGGCAAGACCGTCGTAGTAGTCCTGCACGTCCAGATCGTTGGCCAATTCATGCATCGATCCGATCTGGAAGTGGTGCGCAACTTCGAAGAAGGCTTTTGCCGCCGTCTCGAGGTCCGCACCTGTTTGTTCCGAAACGATCACGATGTCCGGAATGGCCAGTTCGGCGTTCAACCAGGCAATCCGGTTTGCGAGGCTTTCGGGGACGCCGCGTGCCACAAACGCCGCGGTGCGTTCCTCCAGAAGCGCCGCCGGTACTTCCGGCAGGAGCGAGGCAAGCCGGCCGCGCAGGGCGGAAATGCCGGTGCTGAACCTTTCAACAACGGCTGAAAGGCCCTGTTCGAACGAAACATTCCGCTTGAACCAGATGACCCGTTCCAACAGAAGCGACTGAACTTCAGAATAGAGCTCCAGCTGCAGTTCGCCGTCGATCTTGGTGTCCAGCGCATCGATCTCGTTATTGAGTTCGGTGAGATCGTAACTGTTGCGGACCGCGACAAAGGCCTGTGCGATTTCCGTTGCCGTTGCGCCGGTCTGGTCACGCAGGCGGATGATGAAGGTTGCGCCGCCACGGTTGATCATGGAATTCGCCAGCATGGTGGCAATGATTTCGCGGCGCAGGCGGTGGCCGTTGATCTCGTCCTCGTAGGTGGTTGCCATCTGGTCCGGGAAGTAGCGGAACAGTTCGCGGGCGAGATAGGAATCGTCCGGAACCGTGCTGTCCAGAAGAGCGTCGTAGAGCGTGATCTTGGCGTAGGCGAGAAGAACGCCAAGTTCGGCACGGGTCATAAGTTGCCCGGCCTTGCGCATTTCATCCAGCGTTGCCTCGTCGGGCAGCTGTTCCACGGTCCGGTCGAGCAGGCCGGCCTGTTCCAGCTGACGCATCATGCGCACCTGGAAGCCGAAATCCTCCATGCCACGCAGATGGGTCATGGAGATCGCCAGGGTCTGCAGGTAGTTGTTCCTGAGAACCAGATCCGCGACCTCGTCGGTCATTTTCGCCAACAGCGAGTTGCGCCGTTTAACGGTGAGCTTGCCGGATTTGACCGCGGCTCCGAGTGCGATCTTGATGTTGACCTCCATGTCCGAGGAATTCACCCCGGCGGAGTTGTCGATCGCATCGGAATTGCACCGGCCGCCCTTCTTGTTGAACTCGATGCGGGCAAGCTGGGTGAGGCCCAGGTTGGCGCCTTCGCCGATCACCTTCGCGCTGACATCCGGTGCGGTGATGCGGATCGGGTCGTTGGCGCGGTCGCCAGCGTCAGCGTCGGATTCCGTGGTCGCCCGGATATAGGTGCCGATGCCGCCGAACCAGAGCAGGTCCACTTCCATTTTCAGGATCGCGGTCATGACTTCCTGAGGCGTTGCGCTGGCCGCCTGAATGTTCAGGAGCGACTGGATTTCCGGGGTCAGCGGAATGGATTTCAGCTGCCGGGAAAAGATGCCCCCGCCCTTGGAGATCAGGTCCTTGTTGTAGTCGTTCCAGGAGGAGCGTCCCAGATCGAACATGCGTTTGCGTTCTTTCCAGGTCTTGGCCGGATCCGGATCGGGGTCGATGAAGATGTCCCGGTGATCGAAGGCCGCCACCAGTTTGGTGGCTTTCGACAGCAGCATGCCGTTGCCGAAAACGTCGCCGGACATGTCGCCGACACCGGCGGCGGTGAAGGGTTCGGTCTGGATATCGCGGTTCATTTCGCGGAAATGCCGCTTGACCGCCTCCCAGGCGCCGCGGGCGGTAATGCCCATCTTCTTGTGGTCGTAACCGGCGGAGCCGCCGGAGGCAAAAGCGTCGCCGAGCCAGAAATTGCGTCCCTCGGAAATGCCGTTCGCCGTGTCCGAGAATGTTGCCGTGCCCTTGTCGGCTGCTACGACCAGATAGGGATCGTCGCCATCGAAGCGCTGCACGCGCTCTGGCGGCAGCACCTTGTCCTCGTCCAGATTGTCGGTGACATCCAGCAGAGCGTTGATGAAGACCTTGTAGCTTTCCGTACCTTCCTTGAGCCAGGCTTCACGGTCGCTCATCGGCGGCAGGTGCTTGGGCACGAAGCCACCCTTTGCGCCGACCGGGACGATCACCGCGTTCTTTACCTGCTGGGCCTTCACCAGTCCGAGCACTTCGGTGCGGAAATCCTGCGGACGGTCGGACCAGCGCAGGCCGCCGCGGGCGACCATGCCAAAGCGCAGATGAACGCCTTCCACACGCGGGCTGTAGACGAAGATCTCGCGGTAGGGGCGTGGCTGCGGCAGTTCGATGATGGATCGGCTGTCGACCTTGAAAGCAAAAGTCGCCTTGGGCTGCCCGGAGTCATCCAGCTGATAGAAGTTGGTGCGCAGGATCGATTCAATCGCGTTCTGGAACCGGCGCAGGATGCGGTCATCATCTAGGCTCGAAACATCCTCCAGGCTGGCGGTGAGTTCGCCTTCCAGGCGTTCGGTTCCCGATTCCCGGTCCATTGCCGAGACGTCCGGATTGAAGCGCAGATGAAACAGCTCCACCAGCTTGGCCGCTACCCCCGGATAGCGGTTCAGCGTCCGCCACATATAGTCTTCGGAGAAGCGGATGCCCGCCTGACGCAGGTATCTGGACAGAGCCCGGATAACCGCGATGTCGCGCCAGGCCAGATCCGCTGTCAGCACCAGCCGGTTGTAGCCGTCGTTCTCTGCGCGATCGGTCCAGATCGCCATGAACATGCTTTCCAGGCGGGACTGCAATTCGTCCGTAAAGTCGAAGCCTTCGCCGGTCCGTGCCTCGAGGGTCATTTCATGCAGATAGGACATCGGCGCATCGGCGGGCGTCACGCGGTAAGTCCGCTCGTTGATGACCTTGAAACCCATGTTTTCCAGAAGCGGAACGCGGGCCGACAGGGGAATGGGAGAACCGCAGTGATAGACTTTCAGCGACAGCCGGTTTTCTTTCGCGTCCTGTGGCCGGTAGAAGCTGATGGTCGTTTCGATATCACCGATCAGCGTTTCAAGCTTGACGATGTCATCGAGCGCTGACTGGGCGCTGTAGACTTCCTTGTAGCCGCCGTGGAAGGACAGTGCGTAACGGTCGGATAGCTTGCGGGCTTTCGCGGGCGGGAACTCCCGCTTCAACGCATCGCGCACGCTGTCGGACCAGGTGCGCACCATGTCCGAGACCGCGGCTTCAAGTTCTTCCTGTTCAGGCTGCGGTGTTTCGCCCTTGTCTCGGCCGATGATGTAGTGCACCCGCGCCAGCGGGCCTTCCGGGTAAGTGACGTACCAGGCGGATACGCGCCCTTCGTAGATCGTCGCCAGGTAACTCCCCACATTCAGCCGGACTTCCGTGGTGTAGCGGTCGCGCGGGACGAACACCAGAATGGAGACATAGCGGTCGAACTTGTCCGGACGGGACAGAACGCGGATGCGCGGACGTTCATCCAGTTGCAGGATCGCGATGGCGAAGCTGAAGAGAAGATCCCGGTCAATCTGAAACAGTTCGTCCCGCGGATAGGCTTCCAGAACGTTTCTGAGCGCCCGGCCGGAGTGGCTTTCCGAACCGTAGCCCGCGCGCGCCAGCACGCTGGCGACCTTGCGGCGTAGAAAGGGAATGGTGTTGGTCGGTTCGGTGTAGGCGGTGGAGGCGAACAGGCCGACAATGCGCAATTCGCCGACCATCTTGCCGTCATCGTCGTAAAGCTTGGCGCCGACATAGTCCATGTGGACGCGGCGGTGCACGTTGCTCTTCACGTTTGCCTTGGCGATGATGAGAGGTTCCGGCTTGTTCAGGAATTCGCGGATTTCCGGGGTGATCTGAACGAATTCGGAACCGCGGCGCAGCACGCGCACATCCGGGTCCGCCAGAAGGCCGAGCCCCGTGCCCTCATGGGGCGAGAGTTCCCCTTCTTCCAATCCGCCCTCGAATGTGTATTCGCGCATGCCGAGGAAAATGAAATTGTCGTTTTCCATCCATTCCAGAAAATGAATGGCTTCCCAGAGTTCGTCGCTGCTGCCGGGGATCTGGGTGGTTTTGTAAATGTCGATGGCTTCCGCGAGGCGTTCATGCATCGGCTTGAAGTCGGCGACCACGGAACGCACTGAATTCAGCACGTTGTTCAGCCGCTGGCGCAGGTCTTCGCGGTCCTCGTCCGAGTCCATCCGGGTCACGTGAATGTGGATCAGGCTTTCCTGCCGGTCCTTGCGCTTGGCCGGTTTTTTGCGATGGATCGCGGATATGAGCTTGCCGCTGTCGTCCCGATCGACAATGAAAATGGGGTGCAGGACGAGATGTACTTCCATCTTGCTTTCCTGCAATTCGTCCATCACCGAATCAACCAGGAACGGCATGTTGTCATTGACGATCTCGATAACCGTCAGCTCGCCCGCCCTGTTGCCGGCCGCCTTGAAACAGGGGTCAGTCAGGCTGACCCTGTGGGTCCCAAGTTCATGCTTTTGAAAATCCTGCCAGGCGTGCCGGACAAAGGCTGTCAACTCTTCACTGGAGTAGGCTACCAGGTCTTCTGCCGCCGCCCGGTTGTAAAAGGCGCGGGCGAACTCGGCTATGTCAGAGTCTTCCTTGTCCAAGGTGGCGTGGACTGCGTCGATGAGCTTGAGTTTCTCGACGTCGTGTTTGTCCGGCATATTCCATCCCCTTGCGCGATCTTATGGTTTGGCTCTGTCGCTATGGCGTTCTAAGACTAAAGTTCACATTCCAACGACTTGGAAGCTTTCAGGACGGGAGAAAAGAATGTCAAGTAAAGTCATTGCCTTACAAATCGATTCAAATGAAATGCTCAGTGAAAAAACGCAGGGGTATTTCGATTTGTGCGAGGAAAAGCTGGGTCTGGTGCCCAACGTACTCAAGGCTTATTCCTTCAACGAAACCAAACTGCGCGCCTTCACGGACATGTATAACGACCTCATGCTTGAAGAGAGCGGGCTCTCCAAGCTTGAACGTGAAATGATTGCCGTTGTGGTATCTTCCGTCAATCACTGTTTTTATTGTCTGACCGCGCACGGAGCGGCTGTACGTGAAATTTCCGGCGATCCGGTGCTGGGTGAGCTGATGGTGATGAATTATCGGGTGGCAGACCTCTCCAACCGGCAGCGCGCCATGCTCGACTTTGCCGTCAAACTGACGGAGCGGCCCGCTGAAATTCTGGAAAGCGACCGGCAGGCCTTGCGCGACGCGGGCTTTTCCGATCGGGACATCTGGGACATTTCTTCGGTTGCCGCTTTTTTCAACATGACCAACCGCGTGGCGGCGGCAACGGACATGCGGCCGAATGATGAGTATCACTCAAGAGCCCGTTGAGCTTACGAGGCGTTCGCAAGCGGTGACAAGCCGGCCGATTGGGTGTATGACGCTTGGCGATTTTCTGATACCGCCAATAAGGAGAGGAGCGGGCGATGGTTGCGCGCGTATTCATAGATGGTGAAGTCGGCACGACGGGTTTGCAGATCCGCGAACGCCTCGCCATGCGCCGCGACCTGGAGCTGATCTCCATTCCGGACGAAAGCCGGAAAGACACGGCGGCACGGGCGGAATATCTCAACAAGGCCGATATCGCGATTTTGTGCCTGCCCGATGCGGCGGCGAAGGAAAGCGTGGCCCTCATCGAGAACGACACCACGCGGGTGATCGACGCATCCAGCGCGCACCGCGTTGCCGAAGGCTGGGCTTATGGCTTTGCCGAGATGGACCTGGACCAGGGCGACATCATCGCGGCCGCCATGCGGGTGACAAATCCGGGGTGCTGGCCACAGGGTCTGATCGCCGCCGTCCGGCCTCTGGTCGACGCGGATCTGCTGCCATCGGATTTTGCGGCGAGTTTTCACGGCATTTCCGGGTTTTCCGGCGGCGGCAAGGGTATGATTGCCGATTACGACAGCCTTGGACCGAGCGCCAACGTGCTTGCGCCTTATGGCCTTGGCTTCGACCACAAGCACTTGCCGGAAATGACGGAATACGCCCTGCTCGACAGAGCGCCGCTGTTCACCCCGGCCGTCGGTAATTACTATAAGGGTATGCTGACCGTCGTGCCGCTGAACCTTGCCGGACTTGCCAGCGTGCCGACTGGTGAACAGATTCACGCCGCCCTGGCCGATCACTACGCCGGCGCACATAACGGCTTTGTCGAAGTCGCGCCGCTGGAAGCACTGGGGCGTTCGGACGACCTCAATCCGCAGGCTCTGAACGATACAAACCGGCTGCGCCTTCATGTTTTTGCAAATGATTCGCGCGCGCAGGCCGCGGTCATCGCCGTTTACGACAATCTGGGCAAGGGTGCGTCCGGCGCCGCCGTCCAGAACCTTAATCTGATGCTCGGAGTCGATCAGACCACCAGCCTCGCGGCTTGAGGTGACACTCCAGGCTGACCCTTCAGGAGACAATGATGGAAAAATTCGAAACCCTGACCGGTGTTGCGGCGCCGATGCCGATCGTGAACATCGATACGGACATGATCATCCCGAAACAGTTTCTGAAGACCATCAAGCGTACCGGTCTTGGAACAGCCCTGTTTCACGAGATGCGCACCAATGACGATGGTTCGGAAAATCCGGACTTCATTCTGAACAAGGCGGCTTACCGGGATGCGAAGATCCTGATTGCCGGCGACAACTTCGGCTGCGGCTCGTCGCGTGAGCATGCCCCCTGTGCGCTGCTCGATTTCGGCATCCGCTGCGTGATTTCCACGTCCTTCGCCGACATCTTCTACAACAACTGCTTCAAGAACGGCATTCTGCCGATCCAGGTGTCCGAGGAAGAGCTGGAAACCCTGCTGCACGCTTCTGAGCGCGGCGCCAATTTCACTCTGACCATCGATCTGGAAAACCAGGAGATCCAGGGCCTGGAAAGCGGCGACATCGCCTTCAAGATCGACCATTTCCGCAAGCACTGCCTGATGAACGGTCTCGACGATATCGGCCTGACGCTGAACAAGGCCGAGCAGATCGATACGTTTGAAGGCAAGATGGGCACTGATCGTCCCTGGGTGTGATCAACTCAAGGCAAAACCATTCGAAAAGCCGGGTCAGTCGATCCGGCTTTTTTGTTTTCCCGCCTGTCACACAGATCTTTTGCGCCCGCTACACTCGCGCGTCGAGTCGTCAGAGCACGTTCGGCCGGCAGTACCCCGTCCTGTGATACGGCTGAAGGTTAGTTTGTGGATTGTCCGGATGCCGGCGATTTTCGACGAAGGTTGAATTCTCAAAGGAAACCGGTTCTCATTGATATTCGGATCTCCGTAGTTGGCGTGTTCGGCTGACGACTTTTTTGAATTTAAATGGTGATTTCGGGTCACTCCCGCCAAGGCGACGGTGGTGCATCATGCGTGACGAAACCATACCGACGATTTCGACCGTCAGGGCGGTTCCTGACCGGACCGAGTTTCTCGAAAAATATGGCAGCCCGGAGCAGCCGCTGCTCGTCAAGGGGCTGGCGAAGAGCTGGCCGGCAGGCGAAAAATGGACGCCGGAACGGCTGAAATCAGATCTGCACGGAAATCCCAATGTCAGGGACAGGGGCGTCTTCTTCGTCAGCAAACAGCCGGTGCTTGAAGACGATATCGAGATGCCGGATTTCCTCAAAGAGATCCTGAGCTCGGACAACGTAATGAAAGACTCCATTGCCTGGCGTTTCTGGATCAATCGGAAAAACAACCGGACCGAATTTCACTACGACACCAATGCGGAGAACGTCATCACCGTTCAGGTGAAAGGGTGCAAGGAATGGATTCTGGTCTCGCCTGAAACGCCGTTGCCCTGTTATCCGTTCACCAATTTCACACTTCTGAAATCCGAACAGCAGCTGCTGCGCAACAAGCATTTTTACAAGTTCGACCTGGAAGAAGGCGATCTGCTCTATGTCCCGCCCTACTGGTATCACCGGGCGGTTGCCAAGGAAGACGTGAACTTCAATATCAACTGGACGTTCACAAAACGCGCAACATCCGTGTTGTCCCGGGAGTTCAAGCGGGACATCGAGCGGATCGGCGAGCTGGATTCACTGAAGAACCACAAATGGTCCTTTGTCCGGGAATGCTATGCGAAGGCGATCGGGGCGATGCCCAAGGTGGGCGGTATCGGCTGGGGACTGAAGTCTTTCATTTCCGCACCCTATGTGCCGGGCCGTATGGCGCTTTTTACACGTTGCTTCAAGGAAGTGTTCAATGTTCCGGGCACGCTGATGACGCTTTCCGCGGTGCGCGCGACGCTCCGAAAGGTCGACAAGACCTGATCGCGCCGTGCGGCCGTTCCGTTGTCGATGGCTGAACCGTGCCGTCAGCGCGTCTTCACACAGGCTTGAAAAGCTGTTTGATGTTTTTCCGGGCGCCTTCCGGTAATCCGGTAGCCATGACATCACCTGTTTTTGCCCGCTACGCTCCCTGGACCGATCGGCGCGGCCAGCTTTCCTGGCTGCGGCTGGCAGTCTTTGCCGGTCTGCTGCTGCCCGGGCTCGATATTCTCTATGATCTGGCCTTCGGGCCGGTCCTGCCCGAGCCGTTCGAACAGGCACTGCACGCGAGCGGCGATTGGACGGTTAGGTTCCTGCTGGCAACGCTGGCTGTGACCCCGCTTCGCCGGATCTTTTCCTGGAACAGGATTGCGGGTGTCCGGCGCATGCTCGGACTTTCGGTGCTTGCCTATGCGTTGCTGCATCTTTGCCTCTATGCGGCGCAGGAGCACTGGAACCTCGTGAAGGTGGCTTCGGAGATCGTGCTCCGGTTCTATATGGCGATCGGGTTTGTTGCTCTTTCGGGACTGGTGGTCCTGGGCGCGACCTCGTTCGACGCCGCGATACGCCGTCTAGGCCGGAACTGGCAGCGGCTGCATGCCCTCGTCTACGGTATCGGCGGCCTGGCGCTGGTCCATTTCTTTCTGCAGTCGAAATCCGATGTGACCCAGGCAACATTGATGGCGGGGCTGTTTGTGCTGCTGATGATTTACCGGCTGGCGGTGAAGAGAGGCTTCAGCCTCGCCAATCCCATGGTGCTGGCCTTGTGCGCACTCCTTGGCGCAGCAGGCACGGCGGGTATCGAATATGCGTGGTATGCCCTGGCTACCGGCATTCCGGCGGACAGGGTGTTCATTGCCAATTTCGACATTGCCACCACCCTTCGCCCGGCTGTCTGGGTCGGCATCGCCGGGTTAGGCGTCTGCGCCGCCGCCTTCTTTCAGCGAATCAGCGGACTTTGGGGCATGAGGCTGAAGCGGGCATGAGGTGAGGCGAGGTACCGCGAAGCGACGTCCAGATTTGTCTAGTTGGACGCAGGAAAAGATGGAGTCGCCTATTAATTGTAACTCATTCAACTCTCAACGAATGGCAGTTTTTTTATAGTATGGTGTCCTTGCAAGTAATATTTTTATGGCCAGGAGGCTGGTTGTCGAAAATGCAAGTATGCTTATAACATTTGTCCAAATAAATGGTTTGTCTATAACAAAATTTTTATGAGAAAATAGAACAAATAGTTGTATTAATGCGATTAAAAACGCGTAGCCTATTACGAAGTATTTTATATTATTTATAGCTCTTGTCGCCGGATTTGAGGGTTTGTTTTTATATATGCTACGGGCTCTCAGGAGAGCCCTAATGGTTCTCTTTTTGTCAATAAGGAAACAAATTAGAATTGCATACAAAGCAGGTCCAATGGACCAAGGGATATACATAATCATCGTGTAGAAATATGCTTTGCTTGCTGGACTATTTCCCCAGGGGGAAAGAGTTCCGAAATCTCCTCTTGATGCTTGAAATAGTAGGTAAGTCGCAATTGAAAATACAAAGCAGCTGAACATACACCATAGAGCCGTAGTGATAAACTGTGTTGTAGGTATATCTACAAGATTATTGTATGGCTGATAATTTCTCATAGAAATTGAAGAGTATCTCACCATTAAAGCGGTAAGAGTTGCTACGCCAAATTGAATTACTAAAAACGTACATGTTTCCAGTGAACTAGTCACGGACCTTGATATCAAGCTGTCGATAGTTTGGTTATTTGCAAAATAGGCTTCAGGAAAGAAATACCTGAATATAATGTTAAGTAAAAACATAATAGTAAATGTAGATATTGTTCCAAATACAATACCATTAATTATTGAATTTGAGTCAGAATTTGGACTGGTGCTAGAAGCTACATCTATTGCTTTTGTCAGTGCTGTGTATTCTTCTTCTTTGTCGGATATTCTAATGTTCTTGTCATTTGTTGCCAGTAAAACAAAGTATACAGATAATTGCTTCGATATTTTGAACAAATCAGATTGAGCGTCTTTCCAATTTTGTTTTAAATCTTTTCTTAGTTCTCTGTAGTTCGCAGTTTTGTCCGCGTCAATTAGACTGTCATGAAACTCATCAGATAAGTCCTCGGTTTGAAGTTGGACTTTTTTTAGTTCTTCCGTTGTAAGTTTGCTGCTTAATGTGCTGTGAATTGTTGTTTTTAATTTGCTAATTGCTTCGTCATAGTTGTCTTTTAGGTATTCTGAAAGCGGTGCAAATTCGAGAAGTAATGTTTCCGACCATATATTTTCTGCGAACTTTGAAATTGTCCATTCTTTCATAACCTCGGCATAAAGTAACGATTGTGCAAAGTACTCCCTTGTTCTTTTCCTAAATCCCAACAACGTCATTAGATTTAATGCACGATAGTAATCGGCGGCAGCATCCGCGTAGTAGGGCTCGTTTAATAAGCTCTGCTGGATTTTGTGAGACCGTTCTATACGGTCTACACTTTGTAAAAATCTATCAGGAATGTCCGCGGCTCTGTGCGCTAGTTGGCGAATTGCCTTTTCCACGTTGTCAAAAATCGGCGTCGAAGGTACCAATCCTACCATTATCAAAGCAATCGAAAGCGGCCAAACAGGGTTCTGTAGTATATATCTCTCGCTCGAATCTGCTTTGCTAATTGTGTTTTGCAGCTGGCTAATGTCCATTAAGTGGTTTCCAATTGGCTCAAGTAGACAGAAAAAGCAATAAATCAAAATAATTAGAGACACATACGTAAAAAAAGCTCTGCTATAGTATATAGTTCCGGCAAAATATTTGGCATCCATCTTGCGAACAAATTCATAATCGCTGCTTTTGGGGGCCGTGATGACTTCCTGAAGTCTTTTGGAAGCAAATATAATTACGATTAACAGGCCCGCAAGAAAAGCTAACCTAAATTCGATGGTTGTCTTAAAAGGAATGAAACCTTCATCATTTCTAAGGTCGCTAGTAAGTCCGAAAAAATCTGCAATACTCAAGAGTGCAATATGGACTTCTTTAGTTACGTCTTCGAATAATTGAACCATGTGCTCGCCTCAATATAGTATAATGGAAAGCGATAACTAGGAAATAGCAATGTTCTGGCTTTA
>JBNLAU010000303.1:0-8663 GCA_050302295.1 Roseibium sp.
CTTCAGGATCAATATCTCCGAACACGTAAGTTGCCCTTTCGCTGGCCCGGAAGGCCACATTGCAAGGCCGGGTACATCCTTCCATGCAGGCAACGCCGGAAATCTCGAAATCGTCGCCGACGACCGGAACAGCCATTTCCAGCGCGTCGTGCAGTTTCCTGACCAGATCATAGCCCGGCTTGCAGCTTGTTCCCCTGTAGCGGCAGGAGGTGCAGACAAAGATCTTGTGCGGATCAGCGCTCATCCGGGGTCTCCTTGCCTGCGAGAAGAGCGCCCGCCTCTGCAGCAGGGACCGCCCGCGACGGCGCTGAAGACCCGGCTTCCCGCTCCCGCAGAAATACCGCGTTCATTGTTCGAGGTGCGCCATTATGCAGGGCAAAGACAGTCCCCGCCTGCTTGCCTGCTGGCGGCAAGCTACAGTCGTTCGCACGCATGGCACGGGCCGCCCGTTCGCTCAAACTGCTGGCCTCAGCCAGAAAGACAGGATCGGGGAATGAAGATTTCTGATAATTCCGGTCCATATCGCCCTCCGCGATTGCGCGAGGCGTCAAAGAACCGAATGTCAAACTGTGTCAGCAGAAGCTGCCGGTATGCCATGTCACTCGCTCCTCCGGGGCACCCCGCCCGGGTTGAAGTTGAAGATGAAATGGCAGGTCTCCTGACTTACGGGTCGCTGCTCGCCTGATCCTTCCCGGGGTTTCCCCAGTGGCGCTTTCAGGTTTGCTCGCCGTTCACAGTTGCGGGGGCAGTCACGGATTTGGTGCCTATTGGCCAGGCCGCACCGTGTTCCCTTTTAATCCCGATCCGAAGCTCGGATTCGGAAACCATCCTCTTCTGAGTGACTGAATTCGAAACGACTGTCAATTCTCTGATCGGAATTGGGCCGGAGAAACTATTTCTTGCCGACACCGCCGCCCAGTTCCTCGATCTGATCACGGTCGACCAGACACCAGGGCATGCCTGCATGGCGGTGGATCCTCTTGCCGAGCCTGGGATAGTCGCCGACATCATGAGCAAGCCTCTCGCCCACGACAATACAGCGCAAAACCTCGGTCCCGGTATTCCTGATCGAATGAGGCTGCCCTGACTTGCGATAGCCTATGAAATCTCCCGGGCCGATTTCATGTTCCTCATCTCCAATGATCGCGGTTGCGCGTCCCGACAGAACAAAGACGCATTCGTCCTCGTGGTGATGACAATGATGTTCCGTCGTCTCAAAACCGGGCGCGACCTCAATGAGATGAAACCCGAACCCGGTCAGTCCGGTCGCATCGCCAAGTGACTTGTTCAGCCGCTGCGCATTGGGATTGAGGAAATGGGTCTTTCTGGTTCCCTCCATCGCGGCGATGTCATCGCTGGTCAGAATATAGGTGTCCTTCGGCATGGCTGGTCCCTCACTGAATGCAGTCGTTCTCACATAGCAGATCCGGAAACGATTCCGCAGCCCGGTCGGGAGGTCCCGGATGCGGCACGTTTCACCTCTTGCCTTCGCGCCGCAAAACTCCTACCTCGGAAACCATGAAACAGGATGCTTTTCCCCCGCGCGCCCAAGCGCGCCCCCAAACCCATGTAACCCACGGCATTTCCCGCCAGGACGACTATGGCTGGCTCCGCGCTGATAATTGGCAGGAGGTCATGCGCGATGGCCGCAAGGCTCTTGCCAATGATATTGAGGCCTATCTCGACGCCGAAAATGCCTATCAGGAAGCGCAGATGGCAGGTACGAAAGACCTGCAGGAACAGCTCTTTGCGGAGATGCGCGGCCGGATCAAGGAAGACGACAGCTCCGTTCCCTCGCCTGACGGCCCCTATGCCTACGGTCTGAAATTCGAGACCGGTGGCCAGCAACCGATCTTCTTCCGCACCCCGCGTGACGGCGGCGAGGAAACCATTCTTCTGCATGGAGATACGGAAGCGGACGGCAAGCCCTATTTCAGGATCGGTGCGGTCAGCCAGTCGACGGACCACAAGCTGCTGGCCTGGGCCTATGACGACAAGGGCTCCGAATATTATTCGATGCAGCTCCGCGACACCTCAACCGGCAAGGATTTCGATTACCGGATCGAGGACACCGGCGGCGGCGGCGTATTTTCCGCTGACAGCAAATACGTCTTCTATATCCGCCTCGACGCCAATCACCGGCCTTCAAAACTGTTCCGCCATGAAATCGGCACCGATCCGGCCAACGACGTTCTGGTCTATGAGGAAAAGGACAGCGGCTTCTTCATGGGCGTCGGCAAGACCCAGTCCGGCGATACCATCGTGATCGACATACACGATCACGAAACTTCCGAAATCCGGATGATCCCGGCCGACAAGCCAACCACGGATCCGGTGCTGGTTGCCCCCCGTGAGACCGGCGTCGAATACTCCATAGATGACAACGGCGACACGCTTTACATCCTCACCAACCAGGGCGATGCCGAGGATTTCAAGATCGTCACCGCGCCGAAGGACAATCCGGGCAAGGAGAACTGGACAGACCTTGTGCCGCACAAGCCGGGCTGCCTGATCCTGTCCCATTGTGTCTACAAGACCTTCATGACCCGTCTGGAGCGTGAAGACGGCCTGCCGCGCATTGTCATCCGCCGGCTGGCGGACGATATCGAACATTCGATCGCCTTTGACGAGGAAGCCTATTCGCTCGGGCTCGGCGGTGGTTACGAGTTCGACACCACCACGATCCGCTTCACCTATTCCTCCATGACCACCCCCTCGCAGACTTTCGACTACGATGTCGAAACGCGCGAGCGCGTGCTCCGCAAGGAACAGGAAGTGCCGTCCGGCCACGATGCCGCCGACTATGTCACCCGCCGGCTGATGGCGCCTGCGGACGATGGCGAGACCGTGCCTGTCTCTGTTCTCTACCACAAAGACACTGCGCTTGACGGCTCGGCACCGCTCCTGCTTTACGGCTACGGCTCTTATGGCATCACCATTCCGGCCAGCTTCAACACCAACTGCCTGTCGCTGGTCGACCGTGGTTTCGTCTATGCCGTCGCCCATATCCGGGGCGGCAAGGACAAGGGGTTCCGCTGGTACAAGGACGGGCGCCGGGAGAACAAGAAAAACACCTTCACCGATTTTGTCGCAGCTGCCGATCACCTGGTGAAGGAGAAGTTTTCCGCGCATGAGCGCATTGTCGCCCAGGGCGGATCGGCCGGAGGCATGCTGATGGGCGCGGTTGCCAATCTTGCGCCGGAAACGTTCGGCGGCATCGTCGCCGAAGTGCCCTTTGTCGACGTCCTGGCGACCATGCTCGACGACACGTTGCCGCTCACGCCGCCGGAATGGCCCGAATGGGGCAATCCGGTCACCGACAAGGCGGCTTATGAATATATCGCGTCCTATTCGCCTTACGACAATGTTGCGGCTAAGGACTATCCCGCGATCCTGGCACTCGCCGGCCTCACCGATCCGCGTGTGACCTATTGGGAGCCTGCCAAGTGGGTTGCCAGACTGCGCGCGCTCAAAACCGGCGACAGCCTGCTGATGCTCAAAACCAACATGGAGGCCGGCCATGGCGGAGCATCCGGCCGCTTCGACCGCTTGAAGGAAGTCGCTCTTGTCCAGGCTTTTGCCTTGATGGTAACAGGCAAGGCCTGACGCGAACCGGCCTGACGCACAGATCCAAATGAAGGACCGGCCCCGCTTGCGGGACCGGCCCTTCGCCTTTCCACAGTCAAGCAGAATGCTAGGTATTTAAATCTAATTGACCCCGGCACGTCCCGCCCTACATTTCCGGGTAAGCACAGTTTTCAGAATATCTCAGTTCTGTGCACGGGCAATGCGACCCAAGAACAAAACCAAAAACTCAACCACCTGTTTCACAGGTGGTTTTATTTGTTGTGGTTGGTATTACGCGGCGGACCCGTCAAAAGCGCTTGCGGAAGAAAATCGTTTCCTCAAGCGGTGTTTCGTAATACGCGGGAATTTCCTCAAATCCGGCAGACTTGTAGAGCTTGATAGCCCCCGTCATGGAGGGCAGCGTGTCGAGCAACATTTCGCGGTATCCTGCTTGAACGGCTGCCTGCAGAACCTGGCTCACAAGCTCTGCGCCTACACCGCGTCCGCGGCCCTCCGGCAAAACGTATAGCCGCTTCATCTCGCATGTTCCCTTTCGCGCAAACGGCCGCAGTCCGACACAGCCAAGAACCGCCCCGTCCACGTCCTTCGCCAGAAAAAGCGCGCCCGCGGGCGGTGCATATTTGCCCGGCATACCGGCCAGCTCTTGCTCGAATCCTTGATAGGAAAGGTCAATTCCGAGCCAATCCACATAGGCGCGAAACAACGCTTTGACCGCAAGTAGGTCTTCCGCACTCGTCACCGGTGCGATGTCAATACCGCTTGAGTTTGTCATGTGAGGATGAAATTCCGGGTCGTCTTGTTCAATTCACTGTCTGCGGCACGGCGGGAAGCGCCTTGAGATAGGCCGCAATTGCGTCCCTGTCAGCAGCAGGAAGCCGCGCCATATTCTCCTGGACATGCACCATTTCTCCGCCGACCGAATCATACTCGGGCGTGAAGCCGGTTTCCAGATAGTAGGCGATGTCCGAGACACTCCAACTGCCAAGCCCGCCGTCTGCCGGCGTGATATTCGGAATGCGTCCGTCACCCGTCGGCGCCGGAGCTCCGCCAAGCCACTTGGACTGGATCGGACCGCCGGCAAAGTCCCTCGGCGTGTGGCATTCGCCGCAATGACCGGGCCCCTCCACCAGATACCGCCCGCGTTCCCAAAGCGCCATATCCACGTCGGCATCCGTGCTTGGAGCTGCAATCACCGGGGCACGATCCAGGAACAGCAGTTTCCAGAGCCCGAGCCCGCGGCGGATATTGAACGGAAAGCCAAGTTCATGTCCGGCGGATTTGCCCTCGACTGCGGGAAGCGTTTTCAAAAAGGCATAAAGGTCGCCGATGTCCTCACCCGTCATCCGGGCGTAGGACGTATAGGGAAAGGCCGGATAAAGGTTCTGGCCATCCGGAGACGTGCCATGGGTCATGGCATTGGCAAAATCGGCGAGCGTCCAGCCACCGATCCCGTCAGCTTCACTGGGGGAGATATTCGGCGGCACGAAAACGCCGAAGGGCGTTTCCAGCCTGAGGCCACCACCGAGCTTCAGAAGGTCGTCCCCTTTGGCTCCCTTCGCGGCATGGCATGACGCGCAGCCTCCCGCCCAGAACACCATCTCTCCCTTGGCCGGATCCCCTGCCTTCAGCAAAGAGGCCTCAGCGGCGCTCATGCGCGTGGGAGCAGAGAGGCTCCAGCCAATGCTGGCGGCGATCACCGCCAGGCCAAAAAGAATAATGATTGCCTTCTTCAACCGGCCTCTCCAGAAACGCTCCCCGGCAGGATGCTGGTCAGTTATTTTTACGGTAGGTCTCGTGACAGGATTTGCAATTGCTCAACACCGGACCGAATGCTGCCTTGAACGCTTCCACATCTGCCGGACCGTCTTTGCCGGAGGCCTTCACAGCCGCTTCGGTTGAGGCCGCGAACTTGGCAAGTTTCGCCGCAAATCCGTCCGGGTCCTCCCAGATTTTGGGTGACGCATTCGTTTTTCCCTGATCGGAACCTTCCGGGAAGAAACTGCCGTAAGCCAGAGAGACCGCGCGCAAGGTCGCGATAGCAGATTTTCCCGCCGCCGGTGAATAGGCAATGTCACCCTTCATCATGCCGACGCCGAGACCTGCGGCCGCGCCGGACGATGTCATGATGGCCTGCCGCGTGGCGATCGGATCGCTTGCCGCCTCTGCCGCGACACCAACCAGACCAAGCCCGGCAGCTATGCTGGCTACCACAAATTTCCGGATCGTGCGCATATTCCTCTCCCTCTCGTTTTACGAGTTCAATGACGCATTGCGTCACCGTGAATACAACGCAATTACCGCGCAGTAATAAAATCAAGCTCCCGTGAGCAGCTCTCCAAAATTGCAACAGTCCAGTTGCGCGCCCAAAACGAGAAAACCCCGGCCTCTCGACCGGGGTTTTCCAAACGTCTGAAAACGGGTTTACTTGGTGGCGGCTTCGTAAAGCTCCAGCACGTAGTCCCAGTTGATCATGTTGTCGATGAAGGCTTCCAGATACTTCGGACGCGCATTGCGGTAGTCGATGTAATAAGAATGCTCCCAGACGTCGCAGCCCAGGATCGGTGCTGCGCCGTGAACCAGCGGGTTTTCACCGTTCGGCGTCTTCATGATTTCCAGCTTGCCGTCCTTCACGGCAATCCAGGCCCAGCCGGAACCGAACTGTCCGACACCGGCGGCGATGAAGTCGGCACGGAACTTGTCAAACCCGCCCAGATCGCTGTCGATCGCGGAGGCCAGAGCGCCCGGCAGGGAAGAGCCGCCGCCGTCTTTTTTCATCCATTTCCAGAAGTGGATATGGTTGTAATGCTGGCCGGCGTTGTTGAACAGGGCAGCGTTCTTGCCGTAGCTCTCTTTGACAATCTCTTCCAGAGACTTGCCTTCCAGGCCGGTGCCCGCGAGCAGCTCGTTGCCCTTGGTGACATAGGCCTGGTGGTGCTTGTCATGGTGAAACTCCAGGGTTTCAGCAGACATGTAAGGGGCCAGCGCATCGTATGCGTACGGCAGGTCAGGCAATTCGAAAGACATGACAAACTCCTTAAAAGGTCTGTGACCGGCGGCCCGGTGAGGATGCCCGGAAGACCGCGTCGAGCGGCAAAATAGGATTGCTGAGCCTTCACGGCAAGCGTGGAACGCCAAAATAAAGAAATTTTTTCTTTTTATTTTAATCCACGCCCTCAGCACCGCATCCGCTCACGACTGCAACGCGTAAGGCGCCGGATCGTTGCCCCACTCACAAAAACTTGAACACTAATTGTGAAAAGTCGAAATGTGTGATTTTCAGCACGAGCATTTTACAAAACAATATTTATTTTCAAATCGCTAGCCAATACAGGCTCTCAAAAATGGAGAAAACTATGAAACTCAATAATACATATGCAATTGCCGCTCTCGTCTCTTGCGGCATTCTTATTGCCGCAACCGTTACTTCACATGCCGGTCCGAGCAACGGAAGTAATCTCGGTGAATGTTACAACAACTGGATCACCTGGTGTAACGAAAAGACCAGCGGCTATCCGAACAGCTGTTACGGAGACAGCATGGATCATTGCGACGGCATTCATAAGGCCAGCATCACGCAGATCCCGGGCGTCAAGGCGAAGTCGATGCGCTCGAACGCTTTGCGCAAGGCAAAACGCGCCAACGTCCGCATGGTCCCCCCGACCGTACAGCCGGCACGCGCCACAAACTGACCCAGCGCGCTTCGCCCGCTGCAAAATGCCCTGCGATGGACGCATCGCGGGGCATTTGCTTGTTCACCCGATCTTGCCCCAGAAACTAAACCATTTGGCTGACTATTTTGATATTCCCTGCCAGCCAGAATCGCAGGCCGGTCAGGCCCCTGAATTTCTTCGGCCATTTCTCCGTCACATGAAGTCGGTCAGGGCCATGCAAGGGAGGGACGCAGCATGGAATTTGGATCAGTAAACTGGATCGCGGTCGTCACGGGATCGGTAGCCGCCTTCCTGTTCGGATGGCTCTGGTATTCGCCTCTGCTCTTTTTCAAGCCCTGGGCAGCCGGCTCGTGCGTCGAAGCCACTCCGGCCGGCAGTCCCCCAATGATCGCAATGGTGCTGCAGATCCTGGGCCTCTTGTTTCTCGCCTCCGTCATAGGTGTCACCGCAGCGGCCGACGCGCTTTTCACGGCAATCCTTGCCATTCTGGCAACTGCCGCCTTATCCCTCTCCGGCGGAGCCTTCAGTGGCAAAAATGGTGCCGCCCTGGCCATCGATGGCGGATACATCATTGGCGCAGGCATCTTGATGATCTCCGCCCAGGCAATCTTCTGATACTCGACTGGCGTTGGAAAGCGCGAGCTTTTCAGCATCCCCCCCCCCGACGGGCGAACACCTCGCCTGACTGTCCTTTTGGAAGAATGACACGGCAGCGTGATCGTGCAAGATTGCGCTTTGGTTGCCTGCAATTTCTTTCCCGCCGCGGGCTTCAGACCAGAGGACGCCATGGGTCGGTCGAAACGTTCTCCCGCTGCGGTCGCTCTCGGCGGGCTGCTTGCTCTTGCCGCGGCAATGGGAATCGGCCGTTTCGTCTATACCCCAATCCTCCCTTACATGACCGACGGTCTGGACCTTGCGCCGGATGATGCCGGGCTGATCGCGGCGGCAAATTTTCTCGGTTATCTGGCGGGCGCGCTGGCGGGGGCGGCACGGTTTCTGCCCGGCGGTCCGCGCTTCTGGTTTCTCGGCGGGCTCCTGATCAGCGCGCTCACCAGCGCCGCCATGGCACTGAGCACCGCGCTTTGGGCATTTCTGATCATTCGCTTTATCAGCGGCATTGCCAGCGCCTTTGTGCTGGTTTTCTCCACCACGCTGGTTCTTGAACGGCTCACCGCCTCCGGTCGCGGCGGCCTGTCCGCGCTGCATTTCGCCGGGGTCGGCTTCGGGATCTCCTTTTCGGCAATCCTGGTGGCCGGACTGGCGCTGGTTTCCGCGGATTGGCGTATGCTGTGGCTGGCAAGCAGCGGCGCCACGCTTGTTTTTCTGGTTCTGGCGGCCGTCCTGATACCCGGCAGAACCAGTCCCACTGCGACGACACCAGCAGAAGGCATGAGCGGGACTGCC
>JBNLAU010000304.1:0-27066 GCA_050302295.1 Roseibium sp.
ACAGGCATCGATCACTTCCATGAACATCGCGGGCAATTCCCGGCGAGCCGATTTCCGGCCCTTCTTCACCAGGATCTGCGCTGGAATGTCCCGCCAGTAAACGATGATCTTTTGCGCCATAACTTCTCGGTCCTCTTGGCAAATATCTTTGAAGGAAGCTGTTAACTGCGGGTCGCCGGATAGCGGCATCATCACGTGAAAAACCGACTTATCCCATGACAATGCAAGAGTATTTCAGTCTTTGCCCTCACTGCCGAGGAATGGCGCCAGCATTCCGTAGCCGGTGCGCCGCATTTCAAACGGCAACTCCAGCCGTTCAGCGGCAAGCCGAGCAGCCTCTTCCAGGGCCGGATCGTCGGTCTGCGCGAGATAGAGCAGCCGTGTGTAATGCGTGAAATACATGTCTCTGAGATGCGGATGCCAGTCCAGGCCGAGCGGCTCGATCACCATGGTCTGGAAGTGCCTGGCCAGAAAGTCGGTTAGATAGAAGGTGCCGAGCTGGTCGTCTTCCATCAGGTCGAATTCATCAAGGCCGGTGAAGAAAGCATAGCAGTGGGCGCCTCCGATCCGCCGGGCGCCGGTTTCCTCCAGCACTTTGTCCAAGAGGCCGCCCGTGCCGCAATCTCCATAGGCGACCAGAATGTCGGAATAGACATCCTGGTTCATCAGGATGGCCCTGCGAACCTCTCCCGGGATCTTGTCGGGGGAGTTGTGCAGCTTTGCCGGCAGACAGGTCAGATCGATATGATCGAGCTTGTTCATGTCGCGGATGGCGATGATCTCGCGCGCAAGGGCGCCACAGGCAATGACGAGCACGCGGCCAATCTTCTCGTCCGCGTAGCCGTCTTCTTCGATCGGGAAAAGAGGCTCGCCCGTTCTCATGTCGGCAGCCTCCCTAAACATTTCGTTCCCTAGCCTTTGTTGGCCAGCTGGTTGTGGCGACGGAGAATCAGGTCTTTTGCCATTTCCACCGCAACAGCGGCATCCCGGCAATAGCCGTCAGCACCGACAGCCTCACCAAACTCCTCGTTCAGCGGCGCGCCGCCAACGAGCATGATGTAATCGTCCCGCAGGCCTTTTGCCTTCATCTCGTCGATGACCACTTTCATGTAGGGCATGGTGGTGGTCAGAAGTGCCGACATGCCGAGGATGTCCGGCTGATGCTCTTCAAGGGCAGCGAGGTAGTTCTCGACCGGGTTGTTGATGCCAATGTCGATCACTTCGAAGCCTGCGCCTTCCATCATCATGGAAACCAGGTTCTTGCCGATGTCGTGGATATCGCCCTTCACGGTGCCGATAACCATTTTGCCGACTTTCGGTGCGCCTGTCTCGGCCAGCAGCGGCCGCAGGATGCCCATGCCGGCCTTCATGGCGTTGGCGGACAGCAGCACTTCCGGCACGAACAGGATGCCATCGCGGAAGTCGACACCAACGATACGCATGCCTTCCACCAGAGCCTTGGTCAGGATGTCGTAAGGCGTCCAGCCACGCTCCAGAAGGATGTTCACACTATCCTGTATTTCTTCCTGAAGACCATCATAGAGGTCGTCATGCATCTGCTCGACAAGTTCGTCGTCGGACAGGGAGGCGAGATCAATATCGTCTTCATCGGACATGGGCAGCTCCAACTGGGCGCAAGTTAGCCATCAACTTAGTAGGAAACCTTATGTCCCAAGCCAGATTCGCTGATATCTCCAAAGCGACACGCCAAGTCGTTTACGCGACAGGGGAGCGAACCCGACCAGCTTTGCAAAAGTTTGCAGCGAGTCGGGAAAGTTTTGTAGCTGTCTAAACTTACGGGGGCGGGGCGGACGGGCGCAGTGGACCGGCGCGTGCAATCCGGAGCACACAAGTTCCCCCGCAAGCCAATGTCGGGGCCTGTCCGGGAGGACTCGGGCGCTGAAGGAAATCCGGATCTTCACATGGGCGCCAAGCCCGGGAGGTGCGGTGCTGTGGCATCGCTCGGGACAAAATCCGCCGGGATTTCGACGTGCTGAAATGCGTAGATCAGAAACTGCAAGACCGGGAGGACCGGCTTGTGACCAGTCGTTGACGCGCCTGACCTCTATCATTTTCGGCAGCCGGCCTCGGGTTGAAGACCATGCGGGAAATCTTGTAGCATTAGACGTCTTCCGGGCTGATTTCGGTGCCCTGCCGTCGTTTTTCCTGGGCCGTTCATAAAGCTGTTTTTCGATCGTTCAGGTGCCTTTCCAACAATGACAATGACTTGTTCCAAACTGTCTTTCCTTGCCTTTTTTTGCTGTGCCACGATGCTGCCACTGGCAAACAGCGCCGTCGCGCAGGACCACAAGACGGCGGACGCGACAACAAGCTGGTCCAATCCGGTCATTTCGTGGATATATGAAGATTATTCGGCGGCGGACCTGAAGCTGGTCTATCGGGCGCTCTACAACAGGGGTTTCTTCTTCAGCGATGCCGTGACCGCGGATCTGACGCGTCCCGATCTGGTCGAATATATCAGGCGATATCAGGCCTATGTCGCCGCCGACCCCACTGGCTACCTAAACCGGCGCCAGTTGGAGAGCCTGCTTGCCGATCCAGGAGAACCGACACCCCGGGAAGCGCGGCTGATGCGGCGAAAGCAGCTCATGGCGGGGGCGTCGCCGGAAGAGCACTCCTATGGGCGTGCCGATTGGGAGAAACTTGGTTATTCGTCGGATGATAAAAGGCGGATCTATCGCGCGCTGTTTCATCTCGGGCTGGCCAGTTCCCCAGTGATGGTCACGGACTTCTCGTTCCGGCTCGACCTGATCAGGATCGTGCTCGCCTATCAGCAGCAGAATGGAGTCGCGCCGACGGGCTTCCTGACGCGGCAACAGGCGGAAGAACTGCTGGCCGTCAAAGCGCCCTTGCTGCCGAGTGAAAAGCAGGCGCTGGTTTTCAAGAAGTTCGGCAGTTCGCCGGTACTTGGCTATTTCAGGGATCTTGGCCGGCAGGAATACGGGATCAGCAAACCGGTTTCGACGGTTGTCAAACGCTTCCAGGGCAGGTTTGGCAAGCGTGAGGACGGCTATGTCACACCGGACCTTTTCGAGGACGTGAAGACCATACCGCTGCGGGTGGTGCGAGAGCCCCGTCTGGCCCCGGTACTCTTTGGAGATGTTGAGAAGTTGCCCGTGTCGAAGGACTGGGGGCTGTGGAAAGAGCGCGGCGAGGGCATGTGCGAGGCCTTCACGAGCTCCATTCATGAGGACGGATTTACTGGCAGCGCCTCGCCGTCAAGTGTTTCGCTCTATCGTGGTGCCGATTGGGACTATAACGCGGTTGATACCAGCGTTCATCTCGAGAACTGGAAGCGGGACACAATCGCGAAATTGCGGGTCGGCGGGCGCAGCTACTACATCAAGTCACCCATGGGCCGGACCCGCTTCGTCGCCAGGGACGGCTCCAGACCGAAATCGCCGGGTAAAAACTATTCGAACCTCATTAACGGGATGCTGCGCGCAAACGGGTTCGAGATCACCTATGAAACGGTCTTCGGGACCAAGGTCGTGGCAAGTTTTTCGGCGCTGGGCCTGACGCGACAGTTTCGTGCCATGAAGAAAGCCTGCTGAGCTTACGCACCAAAGAAAAAAGGGCGGATCGATTGATCCGCCCCAGTTTGCCGTTCTGATCCGGACGCGGCTCAGAACAGTCCCTCAATCTGGCCCTTGTCGTCCAGACGGATGTGGTTGGCGGACGGCACGCGCGGCAGGCCAGGCATGGTCATGATTTCCCCGCAGATTACCACGATGAAACCCGCACCGGCTGACAGGCGCACTTCGCGCACCGGCAGGCTGTGGCCGGTCGGTGCACCGCGGCGCTGCGGGTCGGTGGTGAAGGAATACTGCGTCTTGGCCATGCAGACCGGCAGGTGGCCGAAGCCGTCGGCTTCCCAGCGGCGAAGCTGATCGCGCACCGATTTGTCGGCCAGCACTTCGTCGGCGCGGTAGATGCGCTTGGCGACGGTCTCGATCTTCTCGAACAGGGACAGGCTGTCGTCATAGAGCGGAGCGAACTGCGCGCCGCCGCTTTCGGCCAGTTCCGCAACGCGCTTCGCCAGTTCTTCCGTGCCGGCCGAGCCGTTGGCCCAGTGCGTTGCCAGGATCGCGTCGACGCCGAGCTCGGCGCAGTAGTCCTTGACGGCCTGGATTTCAGCTTCCGTATCCGCGGTGAAGTGGTTGATCGCCACAACGGCGGGAACGCCGAACTGTTTGACGTTCTCGATGTGACGTCCAAGGTTGGCGCAGCCGCTGACGACAGCTTCCACATTTTCAGTGCCGAGATCTTCCTTGGCAACGCCACCGTTCATCTTCAGCGCCTTGATGGTGGCGACGACGACGACGGCATTGGGATGCAAGCCGGCCTTACGGCATTTGATGTCGAAGAATTTCTCCGCGCCGAGATCGGCGCCGAAGCCGGCTTCGGTGACCACATAGTCGGCAAGCTTCAGTGCCGTCTGAGTGGCAACGACCGAGTTACAGCCATGGGCGATGTTGGCGAAGGGACCGCCGTGAATGAAGGCCGGGTTGTTTTCCAGGGTCTGAACCAGGTTCGGCTGCAGAGCTTCCTTCAGCAGCACAGTCATGGCGCCGTCGGCTTCCAGTTCGCGGGCGGTGATCGCCGTGCGGTCGCGCCGGTAAGCCACGATGATGTCGCCCAGACGCTTCTGCAGGTCTTCCAGGTCGGTGGCAAGGCAGAGGATCGCCATGATCTCGGACGCCACGGTGATGTCGAAGCCGCCTTCGCGCGGGAAGCCGTTGGCGACGCCGCCGAGCGAGCAGACGATTTCGCGCAGGGCGCGGTCGTTCATGTCCAGAACCCGGCGCCAGACGACGCGGCGCTGGTCGATGCCCAGCTCGTTGCCCCAGTAGATATGGTTCTCGATCAGGGCGGAGAGCAGGTTGTGGGCGGATGTGATGGCGTGGAAGTCACCGGTGAAATGCAGGTTGATGTCTTCCATCGGAACGACCTGAGCGTAACCGCCGCCCGCTGCGCAACCCTTCATGCCGAAGCACGGGCCGAGGGACGGTTCGCGCAGGCAGATCATGGCGTTCTTGCCGATCCGGTTCAGCCCGTCGCCGAGACCGACCGTCGTGGTGGTCTTGCCTTCGCCGGCCGGTGTCGGGTTGATGGCGGTAACGAGGATCAGCTTGCCGCTGTCGCGCCCGTTCAAGCCCTCGATGTAGTCGGCCGCGATCTTGGCCTTGGTGCGGCCGTAGGGCTGCAGGGATTCTTCAGGAATGTTCAGCCGTGAGCCGATCTCCTGGATCGGTTTCATCGAGGCTGCGCGGGCAATTTCAATATCGCTGGCCATGTACATTTCTCCGGGGCGTTTTTTAAATATCCTTGCCTCAAAGAGCGATCGAACACCGCTCCGGCAGTTGCCGAAACGCTATGGGAGTGGACGGTATATCAACTGTTCCGAATGCGACAGGATGAGACCCGGATACGACGGTGCTCAATTTCGTTTGCAAGGGAGTGGAGTCTCAGGCTGCCCGATGTCGTAAAATGGTCACGAAAAACACCAGCATCGAGAGCAACGCGAGCAGGGATCCGATAATGGCCAGGATCTCGCTTTCTCCGCTGATCGCAATCACGATCCCGGGGACAAACACAAGAATTGTGACCACCGTCAGACCATAGTGAAACAGGCAGAGCTTTGAGGCCGCCGCCTTGGGAACGAGGGCGTAGTATGTGCCGTATACAGACATCACCACAAAGCCGATAAGATTGAGGTGGGCGTGGGCCGGAGCGAGGGTGTGATCCCCTGACGCGGCCATGTGAATGCCCCAGGACATGCCGACCAGCACGAACAGGGCCGCGGTGGCAAAGAAGAGACGTGGTACACTTTGCATGATTCCCCCCAATTGGTCCGCCGGGTTCATTTTTGCCGCGGCTTCCGTAAGGTAGCACGGGAAGGGGCTTCAAAGAGAAAAATTGCAAATTCTTGAAAAACGGATTTAATTTCCGTCATGACAGATTCAGACATTCTCTCCCGTTTGCCCGAGCGCCTGAAGAAGGCGCGCCGTGCGCAAGGGTTGTCGCTCGAGGCGGTTGAAAAGCTCTCCGGAGTTTCCCGTTCCATGGTCAGCCAGATCGAGCGTGGGGAATCCAATCCAACCGTGGCGACTCTCCTCAATCTGACGCGAGCGCTGAATGTGGATTTTGCCGGGCTTCTGCGCGATGAGCTGCCCGGAGACCGGGTCGAAATCCTGCACGAACACCAGACGCCGACACTCGACCGGGCAGGGGATGGCTGCAAGATCCGCATTCTGTCGCCGCCGCAGGATACCGGCCGGTTTGAAGTCTATGAATTGATCTTCGCGGAAGGCGGAAAGCTCGAAAGCAAACCCCACGAACGCGGAACGCGCGAGCAGCTGATCGCCGAAAACGGCCGCCTGGAAGTCACCTCCGGCGTAGCCAAGGGTGTGATCAACAAAGGCGACACGGCCCGCTACGCCGCGGACGTGCCCCATTGCATCGAAGCTGTCGGCGGGCCGGCACGGGCGATCCTGATGGTGGTGAAGTTCTGAAGCCGGGCAGGAGCTAGGAAATTGCTTGCGGATCGCGGATGAAGAACCGCCGGTCACCCCAGGGCTCTTCCGCTAACGGGTGAATGAGTTCACAGTCCAGCCCGTCCGGGTCGTCTTGAAGGGGACTGAACTTTCAGTCGCCCTGTGACCTGCTGACCCAAGCAGCCAGATCTCCCCGGCATGGGACGTTGTCTGATCGGATGTATTCCGGTGAAACAGCAGGGGACCATCACCGGACTTCAATCAATACAACCTGATAAGTCGACGATACTTGCGCTGCTTCGCGGCAATGGCGCAGCGTGTCCACGCAATGGTGGCAGGGCTCCGGCCGACATTCGATGGCGCTGATAGCCGAATGAACTTCAACTGCCCGACGCGGCCAATCGAAATTGGCCGCTGCTGAGAATGGGCTCAA
Source organism: Roseibium sp. (assembly GCA_050302295.1). Classification (GTDB taxonomy): domain Bacteria; phylum Pseudomonadota; class Alphaproteobacteria; order Rhizobiales; family Stappiaceae; genus Roseibium. The sequence continues at coordinate 6,952 of JBNLAU010000304.1, forward strand.
ACGAGACCCCGGCTGGCTGTGCTTCGGAAAATCCGGGGCCAGCTGCAAGCTCCAGCGGCTTTGCGGCTTCAAGTGCATTCAGAGCGCTGTTCACCGCCGGGCCAAACACATCGTAGACATAGTTCTGCGCGCCGACGACGGAACCGACGACCGGACCGGATCCCAATCCGATGCGGGCGTTCCATTGAATTTCGGCGTTTTCGTTGCGCCGTTTTATATAGCGCATCAGGCGAAGCGCGGTCTGAGCCACTGCGTTGATGTGATCGGCTCCGGTATCGGTCAGTCCCGCAATCGCCAGGTAGCGATCCCCGGTGGTTTTGATCCGCTCGCAGCCAAACTGCTCACCGATGCGATCGAACGAAGTGTAGAGTTCGTTCAATTCGCTGACGAATGTTGCCGGTGCCAGATTGTCCATCAATTCGGCCAGGCCATCGAAGCCCACGACCAGAACAGCCGTTGCCTCATAGCGCTGCGGCGCGACGATTCCGAACGTCTTGTATTCGTCATAGGCCGCGCGCGGCATGATGTTGAGGAGCAGCTTTTCGATCTGCTCCTTCTCGCGCTCGATTTGCTGCGTATTTCGCTCAACCATCCGCGCATAGCTGTCGATCATGGACTCCAGTTCGCGGATGCGGGTGATGTTCTGGCACTCGACCACCAAGAGACTGCCTTCGCTCATCCGGGCCCTGGTGATCGTCTGCGATACCACCAGAATGCGGCGCTTCTTGCGCAGCTGCAGCTCATCGGTGTAGCGCTCCGACCGGTCGATCGCTTCAAACATTGCGGATTGATCGATCCGGGGAAAGACGGCTTTGAGCGACTCGCCGGTCTTGACCGTGTCGAACCACGTCTCGAACACCTGATTGCAGAACTGCAGCTCCAGCGTTTCGGCGTTAAAAAGCGCGATTCCAACGCCAACTGCCCGCAAAAGCTGTTCGTTTAGGGCTTCGATAGACATCAGGACACCACGAATTTGCGCCGGATTTCGATTTCGCCCAGAACGGTCTGAATGTCGGCTTCATCGAGATCATGCGACGTGAGAGTTTGGTGCAGGAGTGATTTCATACGATCCAGATGCGCATCGGTAATCCCGAGCCGCGCATGGGATATTTTCAGGCGGTTATCGTCGATTGTAATGGGCCCGCCTAGAATGCCGGAAATGAAATGCGTCTGATGGTCGATCAGTCTTGGCATGTCTATGTCGTCGAAATAGGCGCCAACATCGTCGTCATCTAGAAGTAGGTCGTAGAAATCCATTACAATCTTGTTTATCTTGGCAAAACCGCCGTATCTTTCATAAAGGCTTGACATGTTCTTTTCCCGTTCAGGCATGCAAATATTATCTCCTGGCGGTGAGTGAAAGCGCTCCGAAGCAATAGAAACATTTCCCGTTCAGGCATGCAAATATTATCCCCTGGTGGTGAATGAAAGCGCTCGGAAACAATTGAAACATTTCTCCGATTTGCAGAAACACCAGTGAAACGTTGGACGGCAAACTAGAGGGCGTGGACGAAATGGAGCAGAATGTGCCGCAACAATCTGACCTGCGGCCCGGGACCTCCGAGCTTGCAGCTGTGCTTGAAACGATGCCAGTGGGCGTGGCCGTTTTCAACGGGGACGACATGCTGATCGCTGCAAACAAGTTGTTTGTGTGCTTGGCGCCGGGCCTGGCAGGCATTGTTCAACCTGGAGTTCACTGGCACCAGCTTGTGGCGGAAATGGCGAGCCGCGGTCACGGCGACGCCTTCTCTCAGCTCAACAGCCATCTTGGTCTGGGAACACCTGGGCCCTGCGCCACGCGCCTGACACGATACGATGCTCCATGGAAGGAAATAGAACTGAAGCCGACGCAGACCGACGGCTTCACGCTCATTGTCAGCGATTATGACCCCGCAAAGGATGTCGACGATCTCAGCGCGCAAGCCGATGACCTGTTGCATGAGGTCCTTGATGCGAGCGCTGCTCTCCTGATGATGTCGGAGGTTGGAAGCGGTGAGATCCTGTATCGCTCGCCGGACTGGGCTCAGCTCTACGGAAAGGCGCGCTCTGACAAAGAGCTTTTTGTCGATCCCACGGCGCGCGCCGACTTTCTGGCCGAACTCCTGCCCACGGGCTCGATCGAGAATTTCGAAGTGATCCTCCGACGGGGCGATGGCACCACCTTTCCAGGGCGAGTATCCGCCCGCATCGTCGAATATCGCGGCACGGAGGTCATTGTGTCCTCATCACAGGACATGACCCGGCTTTATGCGCAACGCGACGAGATACTGCACTCCAACCAGCGCCTGATGGATGCGATTGAAGCGCTGGATCAGGGATTTGCACTGTTCGGTGCCGACAACAGCCTGTTGGTGGCGAACGAGCAATATCTCAGGATCAATGCGCCCATAATCGATATCCTGAAAATGGGGCAGCCGAACGCTGTTATTGTCGAGCATGCGAAAAAGGCAGGGCATCCGCCCCTGCTGGCCGGCTGGTTCGGGCAGGCGGATGCGTCGAGCTACGAAGTCGCCCATGACAACGGCCTCTCCTTCGCGGTGACACGAAGCCCGACACCGCGATCCGAACTGGTGGTTACGGTTCGCGATATCACCGGGCAGAAGCATGCGGAGCGCGAACTGACGCGACGGCGTGAGGCCTCGCTGCAAAACGAAAAGATGATGGCTCTCGGAGAGCTGCTGGCCGGCGTTGCCCATGAACTGAACAACCCGTTGTCCGTCATTGTCGGCCAAACTCTGATGATGTGCGAGGAAAACCACGAGCCTGAAACGAAACGGCGCATCGACAAGATCTCCATCGCTGCCGAGCGCTGCTCTAAAATCGTCAAGACATTCCTTGCAATGGCACGCCAGCGCCCCTCGTCGATTTCGGCAAGCGACATCAACCAGATCCTCCGCACGGCGGTAGAAGTGGCCTCGATCGGCCATATCGCGGAGGATACCGAAATTCGGCTTGATCTGGCCGAAAGCCTTCCACCGGTCATGGCAGACGAGGATCAGATCGCGCAGGTGTTCCTCAACCTTATTCTCAATGCTGATCAGGCCCTTAAAGAAGGGGCGGACGAACATGGGCGCATCAGCATTTCCACTTTCCACGACGATGAAACCCGGGAGGTTGTCGTACTCTTTGCCGACAATGGGCCGGGCGTACCGCCTGCCTTGCGCGCGCGCATCTTCGAACCGTTTTTCACGACAAAGCGCGTCGGCGAAGGGACGGGGGTGGGTCTGGCGCTGAGCCACCGGGTCATCGGATCGCATCAGGGCCAGATGGACATCGGCGATACACCGGGCGGCGGCGCGCTCTTCACCATTCGCCTGCCGGCCGCCGTTGAGAATGACGCGGATCAGCTTCCTGCCAAAAGTGCTTATTCCATATCCAACCTGACAATCCTGGTTGTCGAGGATGAACCGGAGGTGGCCGAAACAATCATCGACCTCCTGCGGTTGGATGGTGCGCGTGTTGTTCACGCCGCTTCGGCGGAGGCGGGACTGGCGCATATCGATGCCGGTGCTGTTTTTGATGTCATCCTGAGCGATTTGCGCATGCCGGGCCTCAGCGGCGTCGGCTTCTGGGATGAGGTGTGCGCACGCTCCTGTGATATGGCCCATCGCATCGGCTTCATCACCGGTGACGCGATGAGCAAGGAGGCCGAGGCCGTCCGCACGAACTCGGATTTGCCGTTCCTGGAAAAACCGGTCGCCCACGAGGATCTGCGTATGCTCATTCAAACGCTCGTCGAGCGCAAGGCGGGAGACCTCCAGTGATTCAGAACATTCATGTCATTGTGTGCGACGATGAAGAGGATTTGCGCGAGACGGTTGGGGAATACCTCGAGCGGCGCGGCCACCAGGTGACACTTGCGGCCGATGGGAGCGCGCTTGATACAATCCTCGACGAGCGTGATGACGTCGCGATCGTTCTTCTCGACATCAACATGCCGGGAGAGGACGGGCTTTCTGTCCTACGGCGACTGCGCGCCGAGCGCGATATTGCGGTGATCATGCTCACCGCCGCCGACGAGGTGGTGGACAAGATCGTCGGGCTGGAAATGGGCGCCGACGATTATTTGTCCAAGCCGGTCGACCTTCGGGAGCTGGAGGCACGGGTGAAGGCGGTTATGCGCCGCGCCGAAAAGCGCGTGCAGGATCTCGGTGCGGAGCAAAACCTAGGCGAAAAGGTCAAGTTCTCCGGCTTCACCGTCGATCTGTCGGCGGCCAGACTCTACAATGAGGCCGGCGAGGAAATCGCCCTGACGGCCATGGAGTTCCGCCTCCTCAAAGTCTTCATCGAGAACCGGGGTCGCGTGCTCAACCGAGACCAGCTTCTCGAACTGGCCCATGACCGCGGCTGGGATCCGTTCGATCGCTCGATCGACATTCGCATCTCGCGGCTCCGGCGCAAGATAGAGAAAATTCCGTCCAAACCGGAAATCATCAGAACGGTGCGCAGCATCGGCTACGTCTTTGATCCCGGCCCCGCCGGGGGTTGAAGGACACGCTCATCCATCCGTTTCAAACAGTATGAGCCCCGGCTTCCTTGCGGACGCCGGGGCTCTTGACGCATGTGTTCCGGGTCACATGAAGATATCGGCCACTTGCAGATGTCCGGTGTGACCGGCGAGAGGGCCAAACCCGGATGCGTAGTCGAAGCCTTCGAGCGCATCGTTCAAGGGCGTGAACAGTTCGTCGTCTGGAACGCTGAGCGGATCCTCGCTCTCGGCCAGAGCGCCGAGCTGTTCGTTCGCGTCGTTGAACAGGACGCCGTTGTCGATGGCATTATTCACGGTTTCGGCTGAATAGCCCTGAAGGGTCAGGAACGGCTTCCAGCCATCGTCGGTATTGGCGAACAGCAGATTGTCGGCGAAATTGGTCGCGACCGCGAATACTTCGCCGCTGTAGTCCGGCGACACGCCGAGCGCGAACCCGGACGGCGGATTGGCAAGCAGCCCGTCGATATCCAGAGTGTCGGAGCCAAGCTCGAAATCGGTGATAACGTCGATACTGCCGTCACCGTCGCTATTCGTCCAGACGAAGGTGTCGGCTCCGCTGCCGCCGGTCATGGTGTCGACGCCAGCGCCGCCACGGATTGTGTCCGCGCCTTCATCTCCGAACAGCGTGTCGTCGTGGCCACCGCCAAAGATGTCGTCGTCGCCTTCACCGCCCCAGGCCATGTCCGAGCCCGAGCCGAGAGAAATCGTGTCGTTGCCACCCTTTCCCCAGGCCGAGTTGTTTCCGAACAGTGTGTAGAACTCGATGGTGTCGTCCATGTCCGTGCCTTCAAAGGCCTCGACGGATTTCAGTTCGGTATAGAACTCGGTGTAGCCCTGAGCGACATCCGGGATTTGCGAGACACTATAGCTGTCCATGTAGCCGTTGCCGAAGCCGTCGACATAAACGTGCATGCCATTTTCGGCATCGGTCATGACCACCTTGTCAAAGCCGGAGCCACCATCGATTTTTTCGGCGCCTTTTTCGACGAAGAATGTGTCGTTGCCATTACCGCCATACATGAAGTCGGTGGCCTCGTCCGAGGCACCGCCCCAGAGGAAATCATTGCCGTTTCCGCCATACATGTAGTCCGAGCCGTCACCGCCGTTGAGGGTGTCGTTATGCTCGCCGCCAAACATATAGTCCGAGCCCCTGCCGCCATTCATGGTGTCGGCGCCGTCATTGCCATACATGGTGTCGACGCCATCGCCGCCGAACATGGTGTCGATGCCGTTATCGCCATACATGGTGTCGTGGCCGGACCCGCCATACATGGTGTCGTGGCCGGATCCGCCATGCAGGGTGTCGGCACCACCCTGACCATAGAGCTTGTCGTCATCGTCACCGCCAAACAGCGTGTCGTTGTTCTGGCCACCCTTGAGGGTGTCTTTGCCATCGTCGCCGTGAATGGTGTCCTGACCGCTGCCGCCGAACAGTTTGTCGCCGCCATTGCCGCCATGGATGGTGTCGTCTCCGGAGCCACCAAACACGATGTCTGCGTCGTCACCGCCCCAGATGGTGTCGGCACCGGCGTCTCCATAGAGCCTGTCGATCCCGGCGCCGCCGGAAAGCTCGTCATCACCGAGGTCGCCGTGGATGGTGTCATTGCCGCCATGGCCGTAGAGATAGTCGGTCAGGTCGCCGCCGAAAATCTTGTCTTGGCCATCGCCACCAGCGATCGTATCGATGCCGTCGCCACCGTAGAGGGTGTCGTTATCGTCGCCGCCGAGAATGACGTCGTCACCGGCATCACCCCAGATCGTGTCGACGCCGTCGCCGCCCAGGATGACATCGTAGCCGTCGCCGCCATGAATTACGTCGTCGCCGCCATCACCATAGAGATAGTCGTTGCCGCCTTCGCCATTGATGGTGTCGTTACCGTCCCGTCCTTCGATCGTGTTGGCCTCGTCATTGCCGGTGACCTTGTCATCCCAATCGGTCGCAATCACGTTTTCGATCGAATGCAGGAAATCCATGCCGTAGATGGTCTGGCCGTTGAGACCGGTCATTTTTGCGTAGCCGGCATCGGCGACGTCAAAATAATCCTGGACGAAAGGCGAGTAGGCATCGGCAGCGGTCTGACCCATAGGGCGCAGATCGATTTCCATGCTGCCCTGAAACAGCTGATAGTTGATCGTATCGTTACCCTCACCGCCATAGACCCCGACATGCCCGTCGGTGCTTTGCGGTGTCGCCTCTATGTTTTCCGCCACCTTGGCGTCGGCCTTGTAGTCGCCCGGTCGGTCACGAACAATCGTGTCATCGCCGCCTCCGGCGTTGATCGTGCGGTCCCAGGAGTAAAGCACATCCCAGGTGACGGGGCCAACGTTGTATTCGCCGACATAATGCAGGGCGTTGACATTGCCCCATGTGGCGAAAAGGTAGTTGTCGTACTCGTCACCTTCCAAAGGTATGTACACATTCGGATTGCTCATCGGATTTTCCTCGGGTTTTGAAACGGCGATGCCGTGCTCTCTTCGTTATGCAGAGCGCAGTTCCGCGTTCTGACATACGCTTATATGGGCAGGTAACGTTTCAGTGCCTCGACGGAGAAACCGGAAATATGTTTCAATTGTAACTTGTCGTTGTTCTTGTTTGATCCGTTGTTTCTTCTGTCGCGAGGGTGGGAAGCTCTGAGCATATTTAAAGGCTGAAATAAAAAGCGCCTGCGACATTGCTGGCGCAGGCGCTTTTTATTTGCATTGTCGGACTTCCGGATAAGGAAAGGCGGCACCGGTTGGCAAATCTAGCCGCTTATACCACCCGGCATTAGTCTTCACGGAATGCCCGGTTTACCTGGTCAAGCGCCGGTTGCAGCAAATAGGACAGAATTGTCCGCGGCGCGGTTTGCAGGAACACTTCGCAGGGCATGCCGGGCAGAAGATCCACCGTTTTGAGCCCGGCCAGATCATCGGCATCGGGCGCGACGCGAACCAGATAGAAATATTCGCCCGTTTGCCGATCCTTGATCAGATCGGCTGACACGTTGACGATCTCTCCGGAAATCTCCGGCGTAGTGCGCTGGTTGTAAGCCGAAAGCCGAAGCGTCGCGCTCTGCCCGACGAAAACCTGATCGACATCATGCGGCGCCACCCGCACCTCGGCCACCAGACTGTCCTGCACCGGAATAATGGTCAGAACGGGCGCGCCCGCGCCCAGGACTGCGCCGCTGGCATGAACGGTCAGATCCTGCACGATGCCCTTCTGCGGCGCGCGAATCTCTATGCGGGCCAGCTCGTCCTCAGCCGCAAGGCGGCGTTCCTCAAGCTCGGCGATTTGCGCCTGGGCGTCCCTGAGCGCCGAGGATGCCTCGCTTTTGAGATCATCGTCGATCTGCAGACTCTGCAGTTTCGTTTCGGAAATGCGTCCCTCGACCTGCGCGACCGAGGAAACAAGTCCGCCTATCTGGCCGCGCAACTGGGCCTCGGCGCGTTCGATGGCCATCAGGCGGGATTGCGTCGCCAAGTGCCGCTCCACCAGCGCACGAATTCCGCCCGCCTCTTTCTGGATAAGGGCGATTTCATCACGCTTTCCCTCGATCTGTGCCTTAAGGCCTCTGATTTGTTCGTTAAACTGCGCGGTACGCTCCGTCAGCTGTGCTTTCCGGCGCGAAGTGGCACTGCGGCGGGCGTCGAACAGGCGCGTTTCCCCGTGCATCAGCTCTGCCATCTCCGTATCAGCTTCCGCTGCCTGCCGGATGTCTTGTGGAAAGGAGAGTAAACTGCGGCCGGTTTCCTCCGCCAACAGTCGGGCGGAGCGTATCCTCAATTCATTCAGCCGTTTGTTGATAATGCCAAGGCTTGCCTTGATCTGCGTGTCGTCGAGCCGGACCAGAAGCTGTCCGGCAGATACGCTGTCACCATTTTCCACCAGCAGGGCGTCAACAGTTCCGCCCTTCAAGTGCTGAACCGGTTTGGGATAGCTTGCCACAACGAACCGGCCGGACGTGACGATGGCACCCGAGAGCGAAACCGCCGCACTCAGTCCACCGAGACCCGCAATCAGCAGGAACAATACCACATATGCCGAAGCCATCAGCCCTTTGACCGAGGGGCCGCGTACATGGTTGAAATCGGAAGCAAATGCTGTGGTCATGATCCTTCACCCTGGGCTGCAACCAGCCGCACCGGTTTTGCCGGCTCACCCGGCTGGCCAGCGGCATGTTTTAAAACCTCGTCCCGCGGCCCGAAGGCCTGAATCCGTCCACCGGCAATCGCCAGAACCTTGTCGACAGCCGCAAGCGCGCTTCGACGATGGGCTACGACAATCACGATCCCGCCGCGATTGCGAACCGCTGAGATCGCGGATGCCAGCGCAAGTTCGCCTTCCTTGTCGAGATTGGAGTTGGGCTCGTCCAGAACGACCAGGAACGGCGAACCGAAAAGCGCGCGCGCCAATCCGAGGCGCTGTCTTTGCCCGGCGGATAAACACGACCCCTGATCGCCGATCTGTGTGTCATAGCCGTCGCTCATCTGCACGATCATGTCATGGACGCCGGCGATCCTTGCAGCTTCGAGAATATCTTCCGAGCGTGCATCGGGATCGAAGCGTGAAATGTTCTCCGAAACGGTCCCTTCGAAAAGCGAGACGGATTGCGGCAGATAGCCGATGTGTCGGCCCAGAGCCTCGGGCGACCACTGATCGAGCGCAGCGCCGTCAAGACGGACCTCGCCGCTGATCGCAGGCCAGATGCCCAGAATTGCGCGCAGCAATGTCGATTTTCCGGACGCACTTGGTCCGATTATTCCCAGCCCGTCGCCGGCGGAAAGCGAGAATGTGGCTCCCTGCACGATGATGGCCTTGCCCCCTGGCGGAACAACGGTCACGCCGCCAAGCTGCAGGCTGCCGGATGGCGCGGACAGGTCGACCGACCGATCGGATTGTTGCGCAAGCGAGACGATCTGTTTCAGGCGTCCCCAGCTCTGCCGTGCTGAAATGAAACCCTTCCAGTGACCGATCGCCAGTTCCAAGGGAGCAAGCGAGCGGCTCAGCAGGATCGAACTTGCGATGATGATGCCGCCGGTTGCTTCCTGGCGCAGAACGAGAATTGCGCCGAGCGCCAGCATCCCCGATTGCGCCGTCATGCGCAGCACGCGTGTCAGCGCGCCCAGATCGCCGGTCTTGTCGCTGGCCGATGTCTGGGCCTCAAGATACGCATGATTTGTGCGGTGCCATTTGTCCGCCAGGCGTCCGTAAAAACCCATGGCGTGCAGGACGTCCATGTTCTGCTTGACCGTATGGGCGAGCGTGCTGCGCTGACGCCCCAGATCGGAAGCAGTCGCCACAGGCCGGCGGGCACGAAAATCAGCATATACCGCCAGCGCACTCAGCAAAACCGCGCAGATCGCGGAATAGGCGCCGATCCAAGGATGAAACAGAAATCCGATGGCGATATAGATCGGCATCCAGGGAAGGTCCAGAAGCGCCGACGGCCCCATGCCGGACAAAAAGCCACGCACCTGATCGAGATCGCGGATGGCCTGTAGCGCGTCACCTTTTTTGCGAAGCGCCTGATCCATTGCCGTCTTGAAAACCGGCGTACTCAAATGCCGGTCCGTCACCCAGCCGAGCCGGATCAGCAGGCGGGCGCGGATGCCCTCAAGCAAGCCATAAAAAGAATAGAGAACACCAACCATGATGATCAGTCCGACGAGGGTCGGAACGCTTTTGCTTGGCAGGACGCGATCATAGACCTGAAGCATGAAGAACGAGCCGGTGAGTGCCAGCACGTTGACGGCGCCACTGGTCATGCCGACGACGACCAGCATCCCCTTTGCTTTGGATAGCAGAGCCGGAATTGAGGACGGCTTCTTGTTCTGGCTTTGGCTCGCACGCATGGCTTGCATCTTTCGGCTGTTCTTGGGTGCTTCGAATTCGAACAGCTATTTTGACGATGCATGTTTCAGAGAAACGCCTACAGCGGCGGAGTTCTGTTTCAATTGTTTCGATAGCGCCGGTGGGCCGGCACGGGCATCAAGGGTGCCGAGCGTATCAGGAGAGATAAAAACGCGGCGGGCGCCATCGGTTCCTTCCACTTCCGCTTAGGTAACGGTTCCGTTGGCCAGAGCCTTCTGGCACCAGTCTTTTGCTTCCTGCGGTAGTCAGGTTCCAGGACGCGGCAATCTCGCAGCGACCATTTCGCGCCATCATGTCGGATTTCCCGTACCAATACACGATTCCTAAATCCCTCTCCGATGGCATCAATGCGCTAAAGTAGTAGCTCCGGAAACCGAGCGTTGGGGTATCCTCGACACCAGTTTCTGCATCAACACCCGTTTCAATTACTTCCTTGGAGAGCCCCTTCCACCCACCATGCCGGCAGGGGATATCGCTCCCTTGGCCGCGATTCATAGTCCTCCAGAACGACACTTGGGCTGATGTCTTTTTCTGCGCTGAATTTTGTTGAATTGAAGCTGCTGTCGACGAGGGCCTTCAACAGTCGTGACACGGGATAGCGCTCAGTTTCGTAGCCGTTTGTCGTGTTTTTCGAACGGACAGCAAACAAAGCCGAATACCCAGAGATCAAGTCCTTATCGTTGAACCGCCCCATTTCCTCAATAACCGGATCATGGTTAGTGATGCGGGAGCCGTGATCACCGTGAACGATGACAATTGAATCTTCTGGTACTGCTTCTAACACTTTCTCTAATTTAAGAAGAACGCAATCCAGTTGATCGAAGTATGCTTTGTTGGTTTGTTCCACGGTCAAAGCTGACTTGCGATTTACCCACTCGGCGATCGGCTTCAACCTGCATTCACTGCTCAATGCGTAGGGGTGGTGTGGGAAAAGAACATGTACGAAATAGGCATCTCCAGCCCTCGCCTTTTGCAATAGCGGCGGCAATTGATCCAGAAATTGAACCGCTCCCGCAGCCCGCGGTATTTCTCTCTCGTCAAGTTTCGGCGACGGTAGCGAAATGCCGTATCGGTCGAGAACATATGATAGGATGTCAATTGCGATGGCCTCAGATTTCAAAAGCTGTGACAGCTTTGCAAATGAAGCAAGCATCAGTGTGGTTTTGTCTTGAGTCGATATTTGCTGGTTATTCAAGACTTTTTCATCAAGCGATGGCGTCGTTCTGCAAAGATAGACATAATCATTATTGCAGTATTTGATGAAGAACGTCTGAAATACCTGGATCCGGTAGCCCATATCGCCGAGATCATTAAAGTATTTATTTCCTCCGACCTTCATGCCTAAGTGAATTTTGCGCTGTGCAGGCGTTCGGGATCCATAATTGAGAATATCAGGAATCGAGTTGTGCGTATGAAAATACTCGCTGTATGCGCCGCCGTAGAGACGAAATCCCCTTTGCAAATAGAAGGCTTTGATCTTGTCTCGCATTTGGGATGCCCGCGGCGTTTCGTCGAGAATTCCTTCGAGACCAATATGTTCATCCAAGATGATATGAAGCAAAACAGGCTTATTTGACGAAGTATCAGACGTTGTAGCGCCCCTGTTAGGTGTAATAATTGGGAGGAAATGAACAAAGCTGCTGAATATTACAACCGCAGACACAACTGACAAGAATAAAACCGACTTCCTTAGCCAAACAAGAACTGTCAGCGGAATGAAAATCAGAACTACACTAATTCCATTGAAATTTAGATCAATTGCAATGAACAAAAGTGTTAGCTCAAGAATTACCCTGCCGAGCTTACCTGTGACTCCATAAACCGTGCCAACAAGCAATGCTACGCAGGAAAGGATCGCGACTGATATTCCTACCTCGACTTGAAATACAGGATAGTCGTTCGATGTGATGAAATTGACAAAGGAGGCGATCAGAACAAGTGCACCCGCCAAGGTAGGGGCGGTCGCTTCTTGAAATCGCGAGCGCCGCTGCGTTAACTTTGATGAAATCATTTATCCAAGAACCTCTGTTAAATTAGAAGTTGCTGTTGCATCATATCCTGAGCATTTAAGTCAAATTGGAGTTTAGTCATGGGCGGAGTTGCTTTTCGACTGCTGTTGACCGGCCTGATTGTAGGCTCAATGATGAAACCAGCCTTCGCGTATCTCGATCCGGGTACGGGAAGCATCGTGCTGCAAGCTATCTTAGGGTCGGTTGCCGCTGGCGCCATAATCGCAAGAACATATTGGAGCCGAGCAAAAAGCTGGCTGGGCTTCGGCAAGGAAACTGCGAGAAACAAATCGGATCGCCGCAAATGACATCCTGGCAATTTGATCCGGGGTCATTCCGGGATCGAAAGGCACGGGTTATTCTCGAAAAGAACCGTATCCTCAGAGCAGTCTTCGAATCAGGCGCATCAACTTACCGTGAGGCTCGTGAAGAGAACATATACAAAGAACTCGCCCACCAGGGTCTTTTGTTGCAGGTTCAAGAAATAGACCCTCGAAATGTCATGGTTCCGGACGGAACTTCTTACCTGTTGGAGACACCGAAACTTCCGTTTATTTCTTATCCATACGAATGGATATTTTCATTACACCAAAGGGCCGCTCTTCTACACCTTGATCTGCATCTTGCCGCTTTGGAATTGGACTTCACACTTTTAGACGCTACCGCCTATAATGTTCAGTTTGAAGGAACACGGCCTATCTTCATCGACCACATGTCGCTTCGGAAGTATGAACCGGGTGAAGTGTGGGTTGGTCACCGGCAATTTTGCATGCAATTTCTTAACCCGCTTCTTTTCTGGTCTCACCTCGGACTGTCCCCAAACGCCTGGTTTCGCGGATCTCTAGAAGGGATTACCCCAGAAGTTGCAAGGCGTTTGCTTCCGTGGAAGTCCAAGCTTTCCTTCACTGTAGCCACGCATGTTGTTGCCCAATCGGTTCTTCAAACCGCAAGCCTTAAGAACAAAAAGAAGACATCGTCATCTCTTGCGGGTGCACGATTGCCGAAAAAATCGCTCATCGGCATGCTTCGCGGGCTAAGGGAATACATCGCAAAACTTTCGCCCCCAAAGGACAAAACAGTGTGGGAGGACTACGGCACCTCGAATAGCTACACCCAGTGTGAGTTGGCGGAAAAAAAGGCATTCGTCGACCAGATGGTGCGTAGCGTCAAACCCAGGTTACTCTTTGACCTGGGGTGCAACACCGGAAACTTTTCGGAAATTGCGCTCGAGGCTGGCGCTGGAAGCGTAGTAGGCTTCGATTTTGACCATGGTGCTCTTGAGCTTGCTTATCGCCGCTTTGATGCAAAAGGATCGCGTTTTCTTCCCTTAATGCTTGATGCGAGCAATCCCAGCCCCTCTCAGGGTTGGGCTCAGTCTGAACGAAAGGGACTTAAGGAAAGGGCTGAGGCTGAAGCGTTGATAGCCCTTGCCCTCATACATCACATCGCAATCGGGAAAAATGTGCCGTTGGCTGATGCTGTCAACTGGATAATCGATCTTGCTCCAATTGGCGTTATCGAGTTTCCGCACAAGAGCGATCCAATGGTGCAGCACCTGTTGGCACATAGAGAAGACATTTTTGAAGACTACTGCGAACAGGCTTTTCTAGAGGCCGTCAACGCTCGTGCTCGAGTCGTTCAAAGTGCACGGGTGTCTGACAACGGCAGGCTGCTTGTATGGTACGATCGTACATGACCTGTTTGGCAATGCACCTCAACCAAGCGCCATCCGCACCCTAAGAGCCCGCTTCAAAAGTTCATGAAAACACGCTTCGGAAGCCTCCGAGAATACCTCCGCACTGACGCTAGGTTCATTCTTCTATTTCGAACAAAAATCCGATATAGTGGATAAAATATCCATTTTGCTGGAGGAACGCTGTGTCCGATGCCTTTCTGTCCCATATTTCCGACACCCTGAAAGAGATCGAGGCCGAGGGGCTTTATAAGCGGGAGCGGTTGATTTCTTCGCCGCAGGGCGGACGGATCACGGTGGACGGGCGCGAAGTCATCAACCTTTGCGCCAACAATTATCTGGGCCTGGCGAACCATCCCGCCCTGGAGGAAGCTGCCCGCAGGGCGCTTGAGCCGAGGGGTTACGGCATGGCCTCCGTGCGGTTCATCTGCGGCACGCAGGACATACACCGGCAGCTGGAACAGCGGCTGGCTCAGTTCCTCGGCAAGGACGATGCCATCCTCTTCGCGGCCTGTTTCGATGCCAACGGCGGGCTGTTCGAGCCGCTGCTCGGGCCTGAGGACGCGATCATATCGGACGCGCTTAATCACGCCTCGATCATTGACGGCATCCGTCTGTGCAAGGCCAGGCGTTTCCGCTATGCCAATTCCGATATGGCGGATCTGGAGGCAAAGCTGAAAGAGGCGCGTGAGACCGGAGCCCGCCACATCATGGTCGCCACCGATGGCGTGTTTTCCATGGATGGCTATCTGGCCAGGCTTCCGGAAATCACCGCGCTTGCCGGGAAATACGACGCGCTGGTGATGGTCGACGATTGCCACGCGACCGGCTTCATGGGCCCGAAAGGCGAGGGGACACCTGCCCATTTCGGTGTGGATGTGGACATTCTCACCGGCACGCTCGGCAAAGCTCTGGGTGGCGGCATCGGCGGTTACATTGCCGGTCCGCAGCCGGTGATCGATCTTCTGCGCCAGCGGGCGCGGCCCTATCTCTTTTCCAACTCGCTGCCGCCAGCGGTCGTCATGAGCGGCCTGGAAGCCATCCGTCTGGTGGAAGAAGGGAATGACCTGCGCAAGAACCTCTTCGACAACGCCCGCTACTGGCGCGCGGGTTTGGAAAATCTCGGTTTCTCGCTTTTGCCCGGCGAACATCCGATCATTCCGGTCATGCTGGGAGATGCCAAACTGGCGCAGGCAATGGCGGCGAAGCTTTTTGACGAAGGGGTCTATGTCTCAGGCTTCTTCTTTCCCGTGGTGCCGCGCGGACAGTCCCGCATCCGCACCCAGATGAACGCCGCGCTGACCCGAAACGACCTGGATCGGGCGCTGGAGGCCTTTGAAAAGGTCGGCAAGGCTACGGGAGTATTGTCATGAGCAGCAACCAGATGAAGGCGCTGTGCAAGTCCGAGCCGAAGGAAGGGCTGTGGATGATCCGCGCACCGGTGCCGGACATCGGGCCGGACGATGTGCTGATCAGGATCCGCAAGACCGGCATTTGCGGCACGGATATCCATATCTGGAACTGGGATGACTGGGCGTCGAAAACCGTGCCGGTGCCGTTGATCACCGGCCATGAATTCGCCGGCGAGATTGTGGAACTGGGCAAGAACGTCACTGACCTGAAAATCGGTCAGCGCTGCTCGGGTGAGGGACATCTGATCGGCCACCATTCGCGCCAGTTCCGGGCCGGCAAGTTTCATCTGGACCCGGAAACCCGCGGAATCGGCGTCAACGAGCAGGGCGCTTTTGCCGAATTCCTGCGCTTGCCGGCCTTCAACGTCGTGCTTCTGCCCGATGAGATAGACGATGAAATCGGTGCGATCCTCGATCCGCTGGGCAATGCGGTGCATACCGCGCTGAGTTTCGATCTGGTCGGTGAGGATGTGCTGATCACCGGGGCCGGTCCGATCGGCATCATGGCTGCTGCCGTTGCCCGCCATGTGGGCGCCCGCAATGTGGTGATCACCGACATAAACCAGGCGCGTCTGGATCTGGCGACAAGAGTGGCCGATGTTGTCCCGGTCAATGTCGCCAGGCATGACCTGAAGGGGATCGAAAAGAAGCTGGGCATGAAGGAAGGCTTTGACGTCGGCCTGGAAATGTCCGGCAATCAGGTGGCGCTCGATCAGATGGTGGAGAACCTTGTGATGGGCGGCCGGATTGCGCTGCTCGGCATTCCGCCGGGCAAATCGCCCGTCGACTGGTCGCGCATTGTCTTCAAGGCGATCACCATCAAGGGCGTTTACGGCCGGGAGATCTTCGAGACCTGGTACAAGATGATCGCCATGCTGCAAAACGGCCTTGATGTGCGCAACGTCATCACTCACCGCTTTGATGTCGATGAATTCAAGGAAGGCTTTGCCGCGATGAAATCAGGCGAAGCCGGCAAGGTGGTGCTGAACTGGACGTGACCTGAGCCGGTACGCTATACGCGGCCATCAGCGCGCCCAGGCAGACGGCGCGTGTTTCACCCGGACAAATGATCTTGCAGGAGACGCGGGAAAGGCGTCTCCCTCAATTTGGATGGAAAATGTTGCCGGTTAGCCGAAGAACTGATCGGCTTTCCCTCAGGCGAAGCCGGACTTCTGCGGAAGTCCCATCTTTTTCAGGATCATGACGACAGGGCAGAGGCCGGTAAATGACGCCTGTATGAGGTGAGCACCGAGAATACCTGTCAGCCAAAGCCAGTTGAGATTGACATAAACCGCCAGAACCACCGAGGCGACGATCAGTACGCCTACGACGAGGAGAATTGCTCTTTCGACAGTCATGGCCCACTCCTGAATGAAGGTAGTTTCGAAGGAGTGAAAGTATGGACCATTTCTCTGGCAAAAGCCAGTCGATTGCCGTGATTGTGCTGCAGTTCGCTTTTGACGGGCCTAAATTCTTGTCCGAACTCTAGCTTAGAACCATCTTGCGGAAAAAATTAGCCTTTTCCGGGTCTTTCAACGCTTTGAAAAACTGCTCGACAATGGGTTCCGACACCTTGATAGGGGAGGGGCCGTAATTATTGTATTTGTCCGAGAGTGCTTTGTTGATTGCGTTTGAAAAATTCACGAAATCAATATGTTCGCTCGGGAACCGCCTGGTGGTGCGCCGGACGATTTCCTGGATCCCGGGATCGCTCGCAATCGTGACCGCCGTGATGGAGTTGCCCCGCTGCTTTGCCATTTTGCGGTAGGCCTCGGACAGCTGGTCGACGAACTCGGGATTGGCCGTCTGGCAGATATAGGCTGAAAAAGCGTGGAGGAATTCGATCTCCCATGCCGCATCGCTACGTTTGATCTGGGCGTCGAAAACCTTGCGCAAGACATCGAAGCACAGGAAACGCAACACCGACATCGCAAAGAAGTCCTTGTTGGCGCCGACAAAGGGTTGCTTTTTGTGAACGCGTCCACAGGCCTCATAATTGGAGCGGTAGATGTCGAACAGATCCGAAGAGGCCGAAATGAAGTCGAGCACCGCCGCGATATCGGCCTTGCTCAGTTTGCCCTCGCGCAGATCCGCAGCGCTCAGCAGGCTTTTGCGGGCAAGTTCGAGCGCCTGTTGACCGGCTCCCATGCAGATATGCGGCCCGCTGAGTTTGGGCCAGGTGACCGCTGGTTTTTTCTCGGACGGACGCATTACCAACCTCAAGTCTTGAAACTCAATAATGCGCGCAATTGGTTAGAGAAAATTTAACTTCATAGACAGAGAAATATGTGAAAAATCAATGAGATAAAGGAAATGACTGAATCTGTTTGAGAATGACTGTCACCTTTGCGGATGCCGCCAGCTGCTGGCAACATGCTCGGTCCGGCTCGCATCCGCAGTATAAAAGGTAAGGCGTGGCAGGCGCGCACGTTACGCAGGCCGCAGCCAGTCCGCCTCAAACGAGATTTCCTGACATCCCGCAAACCGGGCAATGCGTGCCAGTTCGGCGTCAAGTTTCGCCATCCGGGCCTTGGACTCCCGGACGCCTTTCTCGGGCCAGTAGGCGCGAACATGCAGACGGCTTTCACCGCGCAATGCCTTCATGTCGATCCGGCCGATCAACCGGTCGCCTTCAAGGACGGGAAACACATAATAGCCATACCGGCGTTTGGCTTCCGGCACGAAAACCTCGATCCTGTAGAGAAAACCGAACAGGCGCTCGGTGCGCTTGCGGTCTCTCAGGGCCGGGTCGAACGGCGAAAGAACACGCACGCGCCCGGGAGGGGCGTCAAGGGCATCAAGGGTGTCGAGCGTTTCCGGCGAAATAAAAACGCGGCGGCGGGCGCCATCGGCCCCTTCAACTTCCGCCTCGGTAATGGTTCCGTCGGCCAGGGCATTCTGGCACCAGTCCTTTGCCTCCTGCGGGGTGATCAGGTCCCAAAAGGCGGCAATCTCGCCCGGCGTGGCAAAACCGAGCCGTTCCAGCGCCGAGCGGGCCGCCCAGTCGGCTGTCTCTTCCGGATCGATGCGCGCCTTCAACTGCTCAGCCGGAATGACGCGTTCGGTCAGGTCGTAGACCTTCTGGAACCCTTGGCGCCGGCAGACGGACAATTCTCCGGTGCGCCAGAGATATTCCAGCGCGGTCTTTGAAGGATGCCAATCCCACCAGCCGCCACTACCGCGTTTTTCGTCTTCGCCAACTGTGGCGGAGGTGACGGGGCCGTGATCGCTGATCTTGTTCAGAACGTCGTTGAATTTCGCTTCAAAGCCATTGCGGCGCCAAAGGCGCCAACGGGTGATCAGCGCCTCCCGGTCCCGCTGGAACCGAAGCTGCCAATGCGGAAAGAAGCTCGTCGGGATAACCGACGCATCGTGGGTCCAGTGTTCGAAAAGATGCCGGTCACGTTCAAGAAGATGCTTGAGGTTCTTCTCCTTGTAGGCTGGCCGGCGCGCCGCCAGGATCATGTGATGGGCCCGGGCGACGGTGTTGATGCTGTCGACCTGGACAAAGCCAAGCTCCTGAATCAGCCGCGCGAGGTCATCGCCTTTGCCGCTTCCCCTGGGCGGGGTGCTGAGACCATGTCTTTGGAGGAAAAGGCGGCGAGCCGCAGCGTTTGTCACCACGGGAAGAGAAGGGGACGTCATGCCCGGACGGTAGCACTTTCCAGCTTGGCGTGAAAAGCCTTCACTTTTGCTACCCCTTACGATCAACCGGGCCATGAGGTGCGTCTCACTCGGGGCTTGCCGCGGCACCTGGAAATAGCCATTGCGTCAGAGACTTCACGATTCGATAGAGCGCTTGCCCTGCTCATCCGCGGCCAATACCCTGCGTTTTCGGTTGATTGATGTGTTTGAGAACGAACCGGCCGGATACATCGACAAGGGCCGGGGCGATCTGATCAAAATTTGAAAATCAGCGGCAGGCGAGCGGAAATGATTGAAGGAGTTGAGATTTGTCCGGTCTGGTGACCGCCAGCCCGGAGCTGATCCTGGCCTCTATCCTCGTCTTCGTCTGCGCGGGTTTCGTCAAGGGTCTTGTCGGCTTTGGCCTGCCGACGATCGGTCTCGGGCTGATGACCGTCTTTGTCGGTGTCGAAAAGGCGATGGTGCTGATCCTGTGGCCTGCCTTTCTCACCAATCTCTGGCAGGGAATTCTGGGCGGCCACTTGCGGCAATTGCTGCCGCGCCTGTGGCCGTTTCTGACGTCCGCGGTTCTGGTGCTCGGGGCCGGAACATTCGTCCTGACGCGATTGCCGGAGGGAGCCGCCGATCTTCTCCTCGGTGTTCTGATGGTGGCCTATGCCGTGCCCATGCTGGCCGGGGCCGTGCTGGCGATTCCTGAGCGACTGGTCATGCCGCTCGGAATTGTTGTCGGGCTGATCAATGGCGTTCTGTCCGGGTTGACCGGTTCGTACACTGTGCCGGGCGTCATGTATCTTCAGGCGCTCGGACTGCCGAGGGATCAACTGATCCAGGCCATGGGGCTGTTGTTTCTGCTGTCGACAATCGCTCTTGGAGCGTCTTTGGGAAGCTTTGGTCTTGTGAGCGGGCGCGAAGCGCTGGCATCGCTGGCCCTGGTCGTGCCATCTCTTTCCGCGGTGTGGTTGGGACAGCACCTCCGCAGGCGCGTTTCGGAAGCCGCCTTCCGCCGTCTGATC
>JBNLAU010000305.1:0-10517 GCA_050302295.1 Roseibium sp.
CTAAAAGCCCTAAAAAGTCTTGATGGTGAGATCCGGCTTGAAACCTGTCGAAAGCTTTTGGACATGCGCGAAGACGCAGCCAAAGCCAAGATCAAGCTTGAAGATGAAATTCGAGAAGTTGAAAGCAAACTTACTGAAATCATCAAGGAACTGCAGTGGCAGCGCTTTTTAACAATTGCTTTTGATGATGTCCGTTTCGAAGATTTCTCAGCATCGTTGAGAAAAGTTGCTCAGTCCATGCCGCTTTATTCTCAATGGGTGGATACTGCCCATAAAGTGGCGCGGTTGAATGAAAACGGAATGAGCGCCTTTGTGTCAGCTTTGGATGAGGGCAAGCACTCTGCAGCAAGTGCTGTCGATGAGTTTCGATACGGCATCGCTGAAGCCCGATGGAACAATGCGCTCAAGACAGTTTCAGACTTGTCTGAACTCGCACGGTTAAACCGCCATCAGCTTGTTGATGTTTTTCAGACGCTTGAAAAACGCCGATTTGTTGAGACTGCCGATCAGATCAAGTCGAAGCACTTGTCACAAATGCCCAAAGGGGCTGCTGGTCCCATGGGGTTCTTGCGAGCAGAAATCGCCAAGAAGACCAGACATCGGTCTATCCGCAAGATCATGGAAGCTGCTGGCGACATGGTACAGCGCATCAAACCTGTCTTTTTGATGAGTCCGATCTCCGTCGCCCAGTATTTGAAACCAGGCACGTTGAACTTTGATCTTCTGGTGATTGATGAGGCCAGTCAGGTGCGTCCGGAAGACGCGCTGGGAGCAATCGCACGATGCGGTCAAATCGTGGTCGTGGGAGACCGCAAGCAGCTTCCCCCCACCAGCTTCTTCGACAAACTGGCTGGCAATGCTCCAGAAGAAGAAGATGAAGACGCAATTCCGGAAACATCCGGTGCCGTCGAACTGGAGAGTATTCTGACCGCTTGCGAGGCGCGTGGTCTTCGGTCCGCAATGCTGGAGTGGCACTACCGCTCAAGAGACCCGTCACTCATTCAGGTTTCAAATGCCGAATTCTATGAAAGCCGACTGGTGTTGCCGCCGTCACCGGTGCAATTGGACGAAAATTTTGGACTGCGTTTCAATCGTGTTGAAGGCGTCTATTCAAGTAAGAGCAAAGGGAACGGACGAGCTGGTACAAACATCATAGAGGCGGAAAGGATTGCGGAAGCCATTACCAGGCACGCACAGCAGACGCCCAATCTGTCGCTTGGCGTCGTCGCTTTTTCCAAAAGCCAAGCGGACATGATCACGGAGGTTCTGGAGGTCCAGCGGCGAACGAACTCGACCCTCGATGATTTCTTGCGGGAAGGGCGTGCCGAGGACGTTTTTGTAAAGAACATTGAAAACGTGCAGGGAGACGAACGGGACGTAATCCTTATCAGCGTCGGCTATGGCCCGCACGAACCAAATGGCCGTCTGGCATCGATGAATTTCGGTCCGGTGAACGGAGAGGGTGGGGAGCGTCGGCTAAACGTGCTTTTCAGTCGTGCAAGGGTGCTCTGCGATGTGTTTTGCTCGTTCGACCCCGGCGACATTGATCCGCGCAAGGCAACTCGCGATGGTCCAAGAATTCTGAAAAGGTTTCTGGAGTTCGCCAAGTCTGGACAGATCGAAGAAGCCAGCAGCACGGGGTTCGGCCCAGACAGTCCGTTCGAAGAGGATGTTGCTGAAGTTATCCGGGGACTTGGCTATCCAGTTGACTACCAGGTCGGTAGCTCAGGCTTCCGGATCGACCTCGGTGTAAGGCATCCAGGCAAACCCGGCCAATACATCCTTGCGGTTGAGTGCGATGGAGCGACTTACCATGGAGCCCTGTGGGCGCGTGAACGCGATCGTTTGCGTCAGGCCGTTCTCGAAGGCCTCGGCTGGAAGTTTCATCGTATTTGGAGCACCGATTGGTTTCATCGGCGAACGGATGAGATTCAGCGTCTTCAAGAAATGTTGGCAAAAGCGATCGAGGCATCCGATGCAGTGCTGAAGATCGCTGGCGCGAATGACGGTGGAACGCAGAAGGCAGAAGAGCCGGAACAACTTGTTTCTGATTTCACCGGTCTCGATGAGACTGAACTAACGGCTGCGAAGTACCGAAGAGCAAAAATCATAGTCGTTGATGCGGAGCCTCATTTAGTTCAGCCCTGGCGTATGGCTGGATACGTAACGTCCATTGTCGAACAAGAAGGCCCGATTCATTCAGATGAAGTAGCTCGACGAATTGCCTACGCTTTCGGAAAAAATCGTGCCGGTGGCCGAATTCACGACGCGGTGGTGTCAGCGTTGAAAATTGCGGCGAACAAAAAAAGCATCTGTCATGAGTCGTCATTCTGGTTCACTGAAAGTCAACGAGACGAACCGCCGATCCGGAGCCGCTCAGAAGAAAGTTCCCCCACGACCAAGGCTGAGTATCTCTCACATTTGGAGATCGAAGCAGCCGCGAAGCTCATTCGAACGGAATGCGGAGAACTTGAGGAAGACGAGATGGTCAGGGCGGTCTGTCGGCTGCTGGGGTATTTGCGAGCAGGTCCGGATCTGCAATCGCGTATCCGGACGGTACTATTTTGAAAACTTCACCGCTCGGATGGAGTCTTCTCTAGGCGAATTTTGCCCAATCCCCGGCGTTCAACACGTGCCAGTGACGTAGGATAAAATGACGATACCCGACTATCAGGATCTGATGCTTCCTGTTCTTCGTTACGCTGCAATGGGCGAGCAACGCGTTCCGCACGTGTCGGAAATGATTGCGGACGACCTGGGGCTGTCTGAAAACGAGCGAGAGGAACTTCTGCCAAGCGGTCGCCAGAGAATTCTGCACAATCGCGTTCATTGGGCAAAGTTTTACATGAGCAAAGCAGGGCTGATCGACAGTCCTGCGCGTGGAAGGTTTGTCGCTTCGGAAGCTGGCAAGCGATTGCTCGAAACCAATCCGGAAAAACTCAACACACAGGTATTGCTGCAGATCCCTGAGTTTGCCGAATTCTACCGCTCCAGCAATAAGCAAAACACGGGAAGTACAAGCGCCGGAACTACGCAAGACGAAACCGTGAGCTCCGAAACGGCAACACCTGAGGAACAAATTGAGTCCGCCTATCGTTCACTAAACGCGGCTTTGCGGGCCGATCTCCTTGACAGAATCCGGGAGAATTCTCCTGCATTCTTCGAGAAGCTGATCGTCGATCTTCTCGTGGCGATGGGTTACGGCGGTTCGCACAAGAACGCTGCCGAACAACTCGGTCGAACCGGTGACGGTGGGATAGATGGTGTCATCAATGAAGATCGTCTCGGTCTCGATAGAATTTACGTTCAAGCGAAACGCTACGCCGAGGAAAACACTATTGGACGTCCTGCGGTGCAAGGCTTTGTAGGGTCTCTTGTGGGGTTCGGGGCCACGAAAGGTGTCTTCGTAACAGCTTCGAGCTTCTCCAGCGGGGCAATCAACTATGTGAAGAACTTGCCGCAGCGAGTGATCCTGATTGATGGGACGCGGCTTGCCGATCTGATGATTGAGCACGGAGTCGGTACAAGAGCCCATAGAACAATCCAAATTCAGCGCCTGGATGAAGACTTCTTTTCTGAGGATGGATAGGTGGGCTGCTGAGCCCAAGTGTTCCCTATCGGGGTATGCCAGCAGCCCGAGGGTGTGCGTTATAGAGACAGTTTCCGCGCTACGTCCGTTGCCTTGGGGTGTGTATAACGGAACAGCATCCGGGGATCCTTGTGACCGCTGATCATGGCGACCTCTGGAACGTTCAGGCCCATCTCAAAGAACCGGCTGACCGCCTCATGTCTGAGATCATGAAATCTCAGGTCATCGAGTTCGGCTCGTGCTTTTGTCCGCTCCCAGGCCAGACGCAAGGCGTTGGCGGAGATCGGAAACACGAGACCGGTTGAAGTCGCACAATCCTCAAGCACCGCTAGGGCTGACTTGGAGAGTGGTATCGTTCTGGGATCTCCATTCTTTGTTTCCCGGATCTTTGCGGTTCGATTGTCCTTGTCTATGTCCGCCCAGGTCAGTTTGAGGATTTCCCCTCGGCGCATTCCTGTCGCCAGGGCAAACTGAATGACTGGTTTGACAAACTTGTTGCGGCACTTGTCAGCGGCAGTCAGAAGAGCCTGGAGTTCCTTGGGAGAGAGCCTCCGCTCACGTGCCTTGCCGTCTGAGGGAAGCTGGATGTTATGGACCGGGTTTTCCTTGAGAGGTGCGTCCCATTCCTTGCGAGCGACCTCCAGACAGTGGCGCAGGATAACGAGCTCCCGCCTGACGCTTGAAGGGCTCACAACGCGAAGCCGTTCGTCGCGGTAACGCGCAATGGCGGAAGAGGTGAGTTTGCTGATCGGGATCTGCGCGATGTCATGCTCAAGCAGTGTCTTGAGCCTGTACCTTTCGGCGACCTCGCCGCGCTTCCTCGGGGTGATTTCCTTCCGATAGCGAAAAAGCAGGTCGGACAGGGGTGGGGATTTTTGTGCACGTGGCATTATCCCGAAGTCTTCCCGGTCCAGGGCAACTTCTGTCTGTTTTGCCCAGAGCTCTGCGTCGGCTCTCTTGAGGAATGATTTTGTAATGGGCGCGTGGCCCTGACGGCGGACCTGTGCTTGCCAGCTCTGTCCGCGTTTTCGAATGGTAGCCATTCTCGTCTCCGTCACTGTGACACCAGTGTGACAGACCGATCTGAGTTGGCTTTCGAAGGTATCGAGTGATCTACCAAGTGGTTGAAATTACTTGGCAAATCATGGCGCACCCGACAGGATTCGAACCTGTGACCTCTGCCTTCGGAGGGCAGCGCTCTATCCAGCTGAGCTACGGGTGCTGAGCGGCCACGGTGCATGCGCGGCGGATAGACGCGTCTGATACAAGATCGCGCGGTTCGGGGCAATGCCTTTTTGTGGCTTTGGGCAAGATATCTGGTTCCCGATGTCCTTGCCGAATTAAGCGAATGATGCCGCCGGAGAGGTTCGTTTTGGCGGGGCAAGGGCAGTGCCTGGCGCTTCCATTCAAAGGCCCAATACCAGCCATAACAAACAGGCCGTCAGATGGGTTCCTATTTGTTGTGGCTGGCACAATCCACCTGGGGACCGGGTTGCGCGGGGAGGGGTGCCAACATGTCCGGCTGGTCTCGGTCGGCTGGGCGGACGGTATCATGCGAAGGAAGTCCCTCGAGCCGCGCGGCCGCTCCGGATCCATTGCTGACCGGAAATAGAGGCCTCGCGCAGGGCTGGCAGGCAGCAAGGGCTGCCCGGCATTCCTTTAAGGTATGAACGCGGT
Organism: Roseibium sp.; assembly: GCA_050302295.1. Taxonomy (GTDB): domain Bacteria; phylum Pseudomonadota; class Alphaproteobacteria; order Rhizobiales; family Stappiaceae; genus Roseibium. The sequence goes on from JBNLAU010000305.1 coordinate 5,267, forward strand.
TAGGCGGGAGCTGCGTCGCAGGCGTGTCCCGGACCTTTGGAAACTTGAACCGGCTGGGCCGGGAATCGGACCTGCTGTCGAGGAATGTGGGTGACCAGGCGCCGGATACGGAGTTTTGCCCGCGCCCACACAAGCACATAAAAACAAAACAAAAAAAACGCGCAGTCGTGAGACTGCGCGAATAAAGTTACTGTGCACGTGGCCCCATCGACCACGGCGGCAACTCTAGCGGCATATTTGACGAATGTCATTACCGTAAAATATTTTATTTTTTGATTCACTGTAATGCGACTGATCGTTATTCATACTGAGTTGGTCGTGAAAATATCAATGAACGGAATTTAAATTGAAAATACAGTAAGTTGCGGGTCATTGCTTCTGACGTATCAGAAGTTGGCCAACTTCGTTCAGAGATTGTCAGCAGCCTACTATTGGCAAAATTGCCTATTATTTCCGCTATTTTGGTCCGGCCCGCTGGAAACATGAACCCGTGTGACGCCCTTGCGGATAAAGCCGAGTTTTTTCGCGGCGGCATAGGTGACGTCGATCACGCGTCCTTTTGAGTAGGGCCCCCTGTCATTGATACGGACGGTGATCGTTTTGCCGTTGGACAGATTGGTGACATCCACCAGCGTTCCGAAAGGCAAGGTTCGGTGGGCGGCCGTCAACTCGTTCGGGTCGGCGCGTTCTCCGCTTGCCGTGGTGCCGCCCAATTTGTACCAGGAGGCTTTGCCGCATTGCTGGAATGCGTCGATCGATGTCATGGCCTGTGCGCCCGAAACCGCGAGCGCGGCGGCACAAAGGGTGGCCCGCAAAAGGACCGGCAGAACGCTGCGTCTATGCATGCTTGTGCCCTTTGAAGTCAGAAAGAGGCCTTCCTGGCCCGTATTAGACGAAAGTGTTATGCGGCTTGCTAGCATTCCGCTGCGGCGCCTTTAAATCAGCACCGTGATCAAATTGTGGCATGTTCTCAGAGATTAAGTGAAATTAGCAGACATATTGATTAGAATTTTAGAGTTATTCTTATAGTGAATGAAAATGTCTTGTTTACTATAAAATTCCTAAGACTTGTGGGCAGTTTTCCATCGCCGAAATTGCCGGATGAACTGTGATATTACCTTTCGAATAGGACGGCGCACATATGTATTTGAGTTGGCGTCATTCAACCATTTTAAAGGGGCGGTCTGGTGCAAGTCAGCCATCGGTTAACAAGTGACCGGCTGGGGCGATCCGGTCATGCGGACAATAATTCTCTAACAGGCTTTCACACTTCATTGCTGGAGGTGCTGCCGCATGCTTCTGCCTATATTGCGCAGGATGGCGGTGTTGTTGTTCACAACAAGCTTTTGGAGGAAGCTTGCGCCGGCCTTGGCGTTGATGCCGTTCCGCACAACCTGAAAGACCTCCTGTCCGAGACAAGCTGGAAACGGTGCCAGGTGGTACTTGCTGCCGCCTTCAATGGCGTGCCGGCACAGGCCAGCGGAGCCATCTTGCTGAAGTCAGGTGCGATCTTCTGCCGTCACATGATCTGCACTTCTTTTGTGTCCCTGACCGGCAAACGCCAGGCGGTGCTGGTGCAATTCGACATGGAGGCGCCCGGCCGGGACGAAGTGTCAGCGGGAATTGAGATCTCCCTTGATCAGCCGGCTGTCCGGACATCTGCCGTGGGCAATGGACTGCTGGAACATTTTCCTGATGACCTGTTGATTTTCGACGGGTCGGAGAGTGTTGAGGAAAAGGCGGTCATGCTGCTGGAACTGATCGGCAGTGACTACGAAATCGGTTTCCTGATCGAGGCTCTGACGGGCCTGGACGAAGACCTGCTGCAAACGATTTATATTCCAGAAGGCCGGAGCATCGATGCGGCCGGTCACATCTCCGACCGCCAGATATGCGAAGTCCGGATTGTGCCGATCCCGAGTGTTTTGGAACGGACCGGACGCTGTCAGGCCTCAATGGCGGTGATCCGGCGCAACGTCGACTGCCCTCATGAAGTTGCCGAAAACCGGCGGCTTGCCTATCAGGATCCGCTGACGGGACTGGAAAACCGGCGCGCCTTCACCAAGGCGCTGAAACGGGAGTTGATCCGCCTCCAGTCCGACGAGGAAACGGGGCTCGCGGTCTATTATATCGATCTGGATGAGTTCAAGAAGGTCAACGATCTTGGCGGTCACGATGCCGGTGACGATATGCTATTGCGCGTCGCCGCTTGCCTCAACCTGACCCTTGGCGAGTTTGGCACCGCCGCGCGCATCGGTGGAGACGAGTTTGCCGGCATGGTGCCTGCGGCCAATGAGGAAGCCGCCCTCGACGTTGCGGGGGAGATCCTGAATGGGTTCGACAGAATCCGGCTGGAGGTCGGCGACAGGATCTTTACGATTGGCGGCTCCATCGGCGTTGCCTATGTCGACGGCGGAGCCTCTTTCAAGGATGTCGATGCGGCCGCTCTTCTGGGCTTTGCCGACCAGGCCTGCCTGCGCGGCAAGCGCATCGGCGGCCGGTCCGTACAGATGCACACCGTGGAATCCAAAGACTGCAAGCCGCACAGGGGGCCCCGTGTCGAACTGCCGGAACCCGGCAGCTTTCGAGGCAACGAACTGACACTTTTCGCCATGCCGATCATGTGCCTGCGGCACAAGAAGATCTGCGGCTCTGAAGTCCTGCTGCGGCTGCAGGGCGACCGGGCTCGTGGACTGTCGTCGAGGGCCTGGATTTCAGCCGCCGAGCGCTCGGGTTTCATCGCGCAGGTGGATACCTGGACGCTGGACAAGGTTCTGGACGCGGCCGAGCGCAATCCTTCCCGCTCGACATTGGCGATGAATGTGTCGGCGGAATCGGCCCGGGACTCGAACTTCCGGGACAGCCTCTTCCACCGCCTCTCCGCCAATCCGCTGCTCGCCTCCAAGCTCTGCCTGGAGATTGCGGAAAAGGATTTCCTGCGCGAGCCAACGGACATCGAGGGCTTCTTCAGGTTCGTTACCGACCTCGGCTGCCAGACCGCGATCGACGATTTTGCCGGACACTGGCCGGTTCTGTCCCGGCTGACTGGCCTGCGGGTGGAGTGGCTGAAACTGGAGGCCGGGCTGACCCAGCAAGTGGTCGAGGAACCGGCCAAGGCCGCGATATTGAACGGGCTCGTGCGCGCGGCGCATGAACTCGGGATCAAGGTAATCGCCAAACATGTGGAGACCGCCGAGGAAGCCAATCTGCTGGGGGAATTGAATATCGAGGCCGCGCAGGGGTTCTATTTCGGCAAGCCGGAGCCCTGGTCGGGAAGGTAATACCAAACCCGGTCAGATGAGTGCCTATCTATTGCCCTTGGTATTAAAACTGAAAAAGGAGCGATGCCTGCACCGCTCCTTTTGGTCTTGATCCGGATGGAAAATGATCTTGTTCAGATGTCGAGATTGGCCACGGCCAGCGCGTTGTCCTGGATGAACTCGCGGCGCGGTTCGACTTCGTCGCCCATCAGCTTGGTGAAGATATCGTCGGCATCGTCGGCTTCCTTCACTCTCACCTGAAGGAGAGAGCGGACATTGGGATCGAGTGTGGTTTCCCAGAGCTGCTCCGGGTTCATCTCGCCAAGTCCCTTGTAGCGCTGAAGCGAAATGCCCTTCTGGCCGAAGGCGAAAACCTGCGAGAGCAGCGCACGCGGGCCGCGAATTTCGTTCGCTGTCTCCTTGCGGCGCAGCACGGCCGCCTTGCCGTAGATTTCGTTCAGGTGTTCCGCGTGGGCCGCCAGACGGCGGGCATCTGCGGAACCGAGCAGCGCCGGGTCGATCATGGCGGCTTCCTCGACCCCGCGCACGGTGCGCTTGAAGACGAGGCTGCCGTCGTCGCGGGCCTCGCCCGTCCAGCCGCGTTCGAATTCGTCGGCAAGAATGTCCATGCGCCGCGCGATATAGGCCGCCGCTTCTTCCGCCTTGCTCTGATCGTCCAGAATATCTGTGTTGAGCGCACCCGCAATCGCGGCCTGTTCCACCACATCGCGGTTATAGCGGGAATGCAGGCCGTCGAAGATGTCCGAAATGACACGGGCCTTCTCGACAACCGCCTGAAGGTCCTGTCCTGTGCGCACTTCGCCGTTGGCGAGCGTCAGGGCGGCATCATCCAGGCCTTGCGCGATCAGGTAGTCTTCCAGTGCCATCTGGTCTTTCAGATATTGTTCGGACTGGCCGCGCTTGACCTTATAGAGCGGCGGCTGGGCGATATAGATATAGCCGTTCTCGATCAGTTCCGGCATCTGCCGGAAAAAGAAGGTCAGAAGCAGGGTCCGGATATGGGCGCCGTCCACGTCCGCATCGGTCATGATGATGATCTTGTGGTAGCGCAGCTTCTCGATATTGAATTCTTCCTTGCCGATGCCGGTACCGAGCGCGGTGATCAGAGTGCCGATTTCGTTGGAGGACAGCATCTTGTCGAAGCGCGCGCGCTCCACGTTGAGGATCTTGCCTCGCAGCGGCAGAACGGCCTGGTTTTCCCGGTGACGGCCCTGCTTGGCCGAGCCGCCTGCGGAATCGCCCTCCACCAGGAAGAGTTCGGCCTTGGAGGCGTCGCGCTCCTGGCAGTCGGCCAGTTTGCCGGGCAGGGAGGCCACATCCAGCGCGCCCTTGCGCCGGGTCAGCTCGCGGGCCTTGCGGGCAGCCTCACGCGCCGAGGCGGCTTCCACCACCTTGGAGACGATCGACTTCGCCGGTGCCGGGTTTTCCTCCAGCCATTCGCTCAACGTCTGTGAAATCAGGTTTTCGACGACAGGGCGCACTTCGGAGGAAACCAGCTTGTCCTTGGTCTGCGAGGAGAACTTCGGATCCGGTACTTTCACCGACAGGACGCAGGTCAGGCCTTCACGGCAGTCGTCACCCGACAGCGACACTTTTTCCTTCTTCATCAGGCCGGTCGATTCCGCATAGCTGGTGACCTGGCGGGTCAGCGCGGCGCGGAAGCCGGCAAGGTGAGTACCGCCATCGCGCTGGGGAATGTTGTTGGTGAAGCACAGCACATGCTCGTGATAACTGTCGTTCCACCACATGGAGGCCTCGACGGTGATGCCGTCCTTCTCCGCGCTCATGGTGACCGGGGCCTCGATCAGCGGATGCTTGGCGCGGTCCAGATAGCGCACGAAAGCCTCCAGGCCGCCCTCGTAAAAGAGTTCCTCGACCACATCCTCCACGCCGCGCTTGTCGGTCAGGATGATGCGAACGCCAGAGTTCAGGAACGCCAGTTCGCGCAACCGGTGCTCCAGCGTGCCGAA
>JBNLAU010000306.1:0-11210 GCA_050302295.1 Roseibium sp.
TCGGTCTGGAAGAGCATTTGACACCACAACGCTCCAATGGCCTCAAGTCGATGGTGGGTCGCATCCGGACCGATGCCCGCGAGGCCCTGGCAGCGGCCTGATATTCAACGACCTCTTTCAGCGTATTTCCTTCAATCCAGACAAAAAAAGAGCTGCCCGCTGGCAGCTCTTCTTCAATTCCGTCGGGCCTCTCGGCCGGACCTTATTTGGAGCGCTTGCGCTGCTGGCCGAGGCCCATTTTCTTGGCCAGCTCGGAACGGGCAGCCGCATAGTTCGGCGCAACCATCGGATAATCCGCGCCCAGGTCCCACTTCTCCCGGTACTCTTCCGGGGTCATGTTGTAATGCGTGCGCAGGTGACGCTTGAGCGACTTGAACTTCTTGCCGTCTTCCAGGCAGATGATGTAGTCGGGCATGACCGATTTCTTGATCGGCACAGCTGGCTTCAGCGGCTCCGGCTCAGGTTCGTTGGAGGCGGTCGCCGTTTTCTGCAATGCGCCGTAAACCTCATTGATCAGGCCCGGCAGATCGGTTGACGCAACGGTATTGTTGCTCACATACGCCGAAACAATATCTGCCGTAAGATCAATCAGATTTGCATCCACCGGACTATCAGTCATTTTTCACCCATTCTCTACTGAATTTCAATTTAGCGTCGGCTTAGACCTGCAAACAAATAGTCCAGCAAGCGTTTAGAGAAAATCTGTTACTTGCGAACCTAGAAATCAAAAACGATTCTACTTTGCAGGTGATTGTCACAGCCTTATATCGCCGCTTTTCAGATCCGACAACCCCAGAAATCAAATAAAACCCGATCTACGGCAATAAAAATCAAACTCTATAAATAATGGCACTTCCTCGTGCACCTAATCTGACAATGGTCAATAGTATAGCCGTGTTCGCTGTCTTCCGCCCGCTCGTATCAAAATGAGAACAACCCTAACCCTTCGGGCGCACGACCTCGGCCAAAGCGTCTTCCTTTGTGTCGGCACAGGGACGGTATCCCGCCGTATAGGCAGCTTTGGCCAACAAATGAGCTGAAATTGGGGCAGTCAGCAAGAAGAAGACAACTCCGGCAATCGCCCGGGTCACAACAGCAAGGTCACTTGCGTGTACCGCAAGGGCAAGCAGCATAACGCCCGAACCGAGCGTACCTGCCTTGGACGCCGCATGCATACGCATGTAGACATCCTTCAGACGAATCAGGCCGATCGATGCCACGAGCGAGAAAGACGCTCCGATCACCAGCATGGTCCCGGTCACAATTTCAACAACCGCGGTCATTGCCCTGCCTCTCTGCGCTGAATGCTTTCTTCAACCTCGTCCATGATGGTCTTGTCGCCGGCCAGACCGCGGTTCAGAACGAACCGCGCGAAGGCCACCGTCGCCAGAAACCCGACAAGGCCAAGGGTGATGGCGATATCGATGTAGAGATAGAACCCGGTCGAAACACCCATGGCGGCAATGAAACCAATGCCCACGGCCACAAGCATGTCGAGAGCAACCACCCGATCGGGAAGGCTTGGCCCCTTCACGGTGCGCACGACGATGATAACGAAGGAAATCGTCAACAGGGCGAGCGCGATATGAACCGACACATGCAGAAACTCGGAGGAGAAACTTTCCAGGGACGTCATCTGAACACCTCCAGGATCTTGCGCTCAAACCCGTTCTTTATGTCGTCAATCGCGGCCTGCGGATCAGGAACGTCGATACAGTGGACATAAAGCACCTTGCGGTCCTCCGAAACATCGACGGACAACGTGCCGGGGGTCAGGGTGATCAGGTTTGCCAGCATGGTGATCTCAAAGTCCCTGTCCACGGTCAACGGCAGGGCGATAATGCCCGGCTGCAGCTCGATCCGCGGACGAAGCACGATCATGGCCACCCGCCAGGCGGAGAGGACAAGTTCGTAAACGAACAGCAGAGCCAGCGCGAAAGCCTTGATGAACTTGTGGAAGTAGGCACCGGTCCCCACCTGCTCGCGGATCAGGTAAAGCGCTCCGAGACCAAGCAGAAAACCGAAGGCCAGATTGACTTCGGAGAAGCTGCCCGTGACCGCGCCCCATGCGAGCGCCATCAGGATGTTAATGAGAAAGAGACCGGTCATCCCGCACCTCCAAGAACCGAGCGCAGATAGCCGAATGGCTGGTCGAGACCGCTTGCACCCTGCGTTGACAGCTCAAGCAACCATTCCGGCTGCATACCGAAATAGACGACAAGCGCAGTGAGTATACCAAGGGGCAGCCAGACCGCCCCTCCAGACAATTGCGCCACATCCGTACCTGTTGCGACCACCGACTGGCCATCCGCTGTGCCTTCAGGCCCACCGCGCCAGAAGGCGTAGATCCAGACCCGGCCCATGGCCAGCGTGGTCAGAAAGCCGCTGACCAGGATGGCGGCCCCAAGCCAGGATCGCCCCGCCTCAAATGCGGCGTCCACCAAAATGACCTTCGGCCAGAAACCGGAAAATGGCGGCAGGCCGGAAACGGCAAATCCGAGCACCAGAAAGACACCGGCAAATGCGACGTTCTTCTGATAAAGGCCTCCAAGCTTGCGCAGATCATAGGACCCGCCAATCATGTTCATGATGCCGGAAGCCATATAAAGCGCGGTCATCACGATGATCGAATGAACCGCGTAGAAGATTGCGCCCGACACAGACAGTGTCGTTCCCACCGCAACACCGGCGAGCATCGCCCCGATGCCGGCGATCACCATGTAGCCGAGCAGCCGCCTGACTTCGCTCTGGGCCAGCGCGCCGAGGGCGCCGGTCAGCAGTGTGCCAATGGCAACCAGGGCGATGACGTCGGCCATATAGGCGCGCGAGTCCGGCAGGATCAGAATGAATATGCGGATCAGCGCATAGACACCCACCTTGGTGAGCAATCCGGCAAAGACCGCGGAGACGACCACATTGGGGGTGTGATAGGAGGCCGGCAGCCAGAAATTGACCGGGAAAGCCGCCGCCTTCATGGCAAAGGCAAGAAAGTAGAGCGCCGCGACCGTTGCCAAGGTTCCGGAGGCCGGGTTTTCCAGGGCGGCAACCTTCATACTGATATCGGCCATGTTGAGCGTGCCGAAGATGCCGTAAAGCAGACCGGTGGCGATCAGGAACAGGTTCGTGCCGATCAGGTTCAAAACACCGTATTTGACCGCGCCGTCCAGCTGGATCCGGTCGTTACCGAGAACCAGAAGGCCATAGGAGGAAATCAACAGCACTTCGAACCACACATAGAGGTTGAAGATATCGCCTGTCAGAAAGGCGCCGCAGACACCGGTCATCAAAAGCAGCAGGAACGGATAGAAGCCGTAGCGGCGGCCCGAACTGTCCACGGTTGCGGCCCCGAAGATGCCCGCGCAGAACGCGACCACCGAGCCGATCAGCGACAGGGTCGCTCCGAGCGCATCCACGGTAAAGGCGATGCCGAAGGGTGGCAGCCAGCTGCCCATGACCATGGTAATCACGCCATGATCCAGCACGCGGATCAGAAGGCCGAGATTGGCCACAACCAGAAGCCCGAGAAAACCGACACCCAGCTTAGGCTGCAGGTCGGTGTTCTTGCGCAGCATCAGGCAGAGAGCTCCACCCAGAATGGTAATCAGCGACGGCGCCATCACCAGCCAGTCCGCTGCCTGGACCGGGATGACGTTCATGGCATGGGAAAGATCAACGGAAACGGAAGAACCGGCCATATAGCTTAGTACCCTTGCGGCGGAGTTTGGTCGTGTTCAGGTTCGGCGATGCGCATTTCATTCACATCATCCGTTCCGAGTTCCTGATAGGCGCGGAAGGCCAGCACCAGAAGGAAGGCGAAGAACGAAAAGGAGATGACGATTGCTGTCAGCACCAGCGCCTGGGGAAGCGGATTGGCCGTTGCCGTGTCCGGCGCGTAGAGATGCTCGGGAATAAGCGGAGGCACCTCGCGGGTCAGCCGTCCATTGGTGAAGATGAGCATGTTCACCGCATTGCCCAGAATGGCGATGCCCAGCAGGGTCCGCACCAGTTGCTTTGACAGCATCAGGTAAACGGCAACCGTGAAGAACAGGCCGATCAGAATGACGACGCCGGTTTCCATCAATCGGCCTCCCTTTCTTCCAGTGCAAGGGCGATCGAGCCGATTGCCCCGACCACAACCAGATAAACACCGATATCGAATACCAGGGGCGTCGACACGGCGACCTCAACACCGAACAGATGAAAGATCAGCCATTGGCTCGTCATGAAAGCCTGATGCTTGATAAATGACAGCGTCCCGGAAAGACCCGAGATAAACAGCCCGAAACCGGCAACTCCCATCGGGTGAAACACCATTGCGCGGCGAACGGAAGCAACGCCGCAGGCAATACCGAAGATCGCGAGCGCCGATGCGGCGATCAGACCGCCAATGAAACCTCCGCCCGGCTCATTGTGGCCGCGCAGAAGTACGAAGACCGAGAACAGGACCATAAGTGCTGCTAGATAGGGCGCAATTGTGCGGAAGATGATCGTGCGCATCAGCGTGCCTCCGCTTTCTGGGCTTGCAAGGCGTCCTGTTCGCACTCTTCGGCTACCTTGTCAGGCTTGGTCCTGATGCGTATGAGCGCCAGAACGCAAAGGCCGGCCAGCACGACCACGGAAATCTCGCCCAACGTATCGAAACCGCGGAAGTCGACGATGATCACGTTGACGATGTTGCGGCCGTGAGCAATGGAACGGCTGAACTGGGCAAAGAAATCCGACAAGCGCATGTCAAATGGCTGCTGTGTGATCGCCAGCATCGTCAAGGACATGCCAAGCCCAACTCCGACGGCGATGATGCCGGTCGCAATTGCAGCGGGCGCCGGACGATGATCGCTTGGCGAAAGATTCAGCCGGGTCATGACGAGGGCCAGGATGACCACCGACAGTGTTTCCACCATGAACTGAGTGAAGGACAGGTCCGGAGCCCCGAACATCATGAAGAACAGCGCTACTGCAAAGCCCTGGATGCCGAGCGAGACGATGGCGGTCAGCCGGGTCTTTGCAATCAGAACGGCAATCAGCCCGAGAACCGCGATGAAGAAAATGCCCCACTCGTAAAAGCGGTAATCCGGCATTTTCGGCATGGCCGGATAGCTGCCCGTCAGATAGCCTGGCACGAGCACCGCCAGTGCCGTCGCGCCGAAGGTCAGCATCATGTAGGTCTGCATTTTGCCGCCCTGTACAAGGCGGGTGAACCAGCCGGCAAAGCCGACAATGCCGGATACGAACTGGTCGAAGCCCTTGTCCGGGCCCCAGCCGATGGTGGTGAGGATCGAAGCGAACAGATCGCGCAGCCGGTCGATCTGGGTGTACAGCGCCACGCCGAGCCCGATTGTAATCAGTGACAGGATCAGCGGCGCGTTGATCGCAGTCGGCCACAGGTGCAGCTTGATTTCGGTGAATTCCCCAAGCAGGGACGACAGGGTCGGACCAACAAGCAGTTCGCCGGTCGTGTGGGCAATCAACGCCAGCCCTAAACCGGTGACGGAGAGGAACACCGGTCCGGCAAACAGCAGCACCGGCCCCTCATGCGCGTGTTTCGGCGTCTCGACCTTTGGCCCGAGGAAGGGCTTGATGGCAACCGCGGCGGCGATCACCAACATCAGCGAATTGCCGATGACCGCTGTAATCGTGAGCGGCAGCCCCAATTCCAGCCAGCCCCAGGTGCCATAATAGAGCACTTCCTTGGCGACGAAGCCGATGAACGGCGGGAGACCAGCCATCGAAAGAGACGCCAGACAGGCAGCGGCAAAGGTGATTGGCATGGCCGAGCGCAGCCCGCCGAGCTTTGTTATGTCGCGCGTCCCGGCCTCGTGATCGATCGTTCCGGCGACCATAAAGAGCGCGCCTTTGAACAGCGAATGCGCCAGCAGATAGACCACAGCCCCTTCTAGGGCCTTTTCGTGGCTGGTGCCGGTCAGCATGACCAGAAGGCCGAGCGAGGCAACTGTGGTATAGGCCAACATCAGCTTCAGATCGGTCATGCGCACGGCGAGAATGGTACCGATGAGAAGCGTCACACCGCCGAACAGCGGCAGCACCGTTGTCCACAGGACTGTATCACCAAGCAGAGGATGCATGCGCATTAGCATGTAGACACCGGCCTTCACCATGGTTGCGGAGTGCAGATAGGCCGAAACGGGCGTCGGCGCTTCCATGGCGTTGGGCAGCCAGAAGTGAAACGGAAACTGGGCTGATTTTGTAAAGGCGCCGCCCAGGATAAGAATGAAAATCGGTACGTAGAGACCGGTGTCCTTGATAATGTCCGGCGAGGCGAGCAGAACGGACATCTCGATCTCTCGGGTCGCGGAGATGATCAGGATGAAACCGGCCAAAAGCGCAAGGCCGCCGCCGCCGGTGACCACCAGTGCCTGGAGCGCCGCCCGGCGCGAGGCCGCGCGCAAGTGATCAAACCCGATCAGCAGGAAGGAGGTGACCGACGTCAGTTCCCAGAACACGAACAGCGAGATCAGGTTGTTGCCGAGCACCAGGCCGAGCATTGACCCCATGAACAGAAACATGAACGAAAAGAACCGGCCCTGCTGAGGGTGCCCTTTCAGATAGCCGCCCGCATAGAGAATGATGAACGTGCCGATACCGGATATCAGCAAAGCGAAAAGCGTCGAAAGCCCGTCGACATAAACCGAAAAGTTCACGCCGTAGCTTGGCGCCCATGCCTTGGCCGCGACAAAGGTCTCACCGTGTGCAACGGCTTCGATGAAACCCGTAAAGTGAAGAAATATCAGCGCTGGCACCAGAGCCAACGGCCAGGCGGCGTTGTGCTTTAACCAGCGCGTTAAAAGAGGGGCAACCACGGCCGCAGCGAAGGGCGCAAGCACGGCGAAAAGTGTGGCGTCATCGATCTCTGCTGGCGTCATAGTGATCTTTCGTCACAAAAACTTAAAAACGGCGGGGCGTTATGACTTCGAATCAACTCCCGTACCGCCTGATAATAACGATCCGAAGGTTTGATGACATGTCTTAGGCAAGTAATATTGCCTCTTCAAGCGCCTGATGGATGATTTTCGTTCCCATTGACAACATTGTCTGCATTTCTTCATTCCCCTGCCGGAAACCACATGGATTAACAGGAATATTCATCTGAGGCCATCCGCTTACCCTCGGAAAATTAACAGAGCCCCCCGATGATATGGCATGCCAGTTTTCTCTATTGTCGGTCACAGACCGGCAGGCCAGGCAAGAAGCGACGTAACCCACTTGATTTCAAAGCCTGAATACCGTTCAGTTTTACATTGCAATCACATTCCGAGCGAGACCAGCATGACGTTGGACAGCAACAAAGACCTTTCCTCCGGAACGGATCTACTCCACCCGTCCAACATCGATTTTGAAACACTCCTCAAACTCAGCGGCGACGCGGTGCTGCTGCTGGCACTCAACGGCAATCCCGCCTTTGTTTCCCCCTCCGCCGAGCAACTGTTTGGCTGGAGCTCGGACAAGTTTGCCCATCACACAAGCGACCTGGTCTATACAGCCGCACAGGACGCCGACGCGGAACTGCTCCACCGGATCCTGTCCGGCAGCGCTGATCCAGCCGGCCCCCTGCCCCATGGGGATCTCCAGCTCAGGACCGCCTCCGGTCTGCTGATCTGGGCGGAAGTCACGGCCCATGTTCTAAGAGATGCTTCCGGTGCCCCCTATGCATTCGCGGTCTATTTCCGCAGCATTGCCAGGCGCAAGGAACTTGAAGGCCTGCTCGAAGCGGCCTCCCAGACCGATCCGCTGACCGGGCTTTATAATCGCCGAGCCTTTGATGACCATCTCAAGCGCGAATGGGCCATTGCCTTGCGCGAAAAATACCACACCAGCCTGATCAAGGTTTCGCTGGACCGGTTTGACGCACTGGTGGATCGGTTCGGACAGGACGCCGCAGACGAGTGTCTCACCAAAGTCGCCAAGGCCTTGAAGGAAACCGCCCGCCGGCCGGCCGATATCGCGGCGCGAACCGCCACATCGGAATTTTCTTTGCTGCTGCCGCGGACCCATGAAATGGGCGCGGAAACCATCAGCGCCTACATCCACATTGCCATTCAGGACCTCGCCATTCCCAACCCGGACAACAAGGCCGGCGACGGCGTCCTCACCGCCTCCATCGGCGCCGCCTGTACCGTGACCGAACAGACGGGAGTGTCGGAAAGCTCCGAATTCATTCTGGCGGCTGCCGAAAACTGCGTTTTCCAGGCGCGCCAGGAAGGCAGCAACCGGGTGAAGACCGTGATGAACTTTATCGCGCGATAGTGCTCAAGGCGACTTGCCGCATGCCTGCCCGCCGCCTATTTTTCCTGCCAGGCGGCTAGAATACGGACACGGGAATGAGCGACGACACAACACGTGACGATGCACCAAAGGTGAGAAAGACCACCGCCGAATGGATGGAGCAGCTGACGCCCGAGCAGTTTTACGTCACCCGGCAGTCCGGCACCGAGCGCCCGTTTTCCGGCCCCTACTGGGACAACAAGCTGATCGGCCGCTATGACTGCGTGTGCTGTGACGAGCCGCTATTCATGTCGGATACCAAATTCGACTCAGGCTGCGGCTGGCCAAGTTTCTTCAACGCCGTTCACCCGAAGGCTATCCGCGAGTTGGACGATCATTCACATGGCATGGTCCGTACCGAAATCCGCTGCGCGAATTGCGACGCGCATCTGGGCCATGTGTTTCCTGACGGCCCGCCTCCAACCGGGAAGCGTTACTGCCTGAACGGCCACGCCATGAATTTCGTTCACGGCGGACGGCCGCCGCTGAAAACCGGCGGCGAACAGAACGAAACCTAAGCTGGCGCAATCACTCTGCGAGGGCCGGCTCTTTGACGGATTTGGCTTGCATGATCCTGCCGATGTTGATCTCGATCCAATCGGCAAATTCGCGCACTTTTTCCGCAACTTCCCGACCGATGGGCGTCAGACTGTAATCCACATGCGGAGGCACGACCGGATGAGAGAAGCGGTTCACGAATCCGTCCGCCTCGAGAGTCTGCAGTGTCTGCGCCAGCATCTTTTCGCTGACGCCATCGATTTTGCGCCTGAGATCGGAGAACCGGTGTTCGCCTTCCAGAAGTGCGATCAGAACCAGCACGCCCCAGCGGCTTGTCAGATGCCTGAGGATTTCGCGGGATGGGCAGTTCTGGTTGAATACCTCGCCTTGCCGAAGCATGGCTGACAGAGGTTTTCCTTCCACCGACCTGTCGTTGATGTCATCTGCCATAAGCGCACTTTCCTCTGCCTCGGACCAACCAATCTCAAAACTAACCTATTTGTATGTACTAACAAAAGGAAAGCGTGTCGTCTATGTAGGTTTTATCCGACGAAATACATCGATCACTTTCAAGGAGAAACCTCATGATAGCAGTCACGGGTGCCAATGGACAGCTTGGCCGTCTGGTTCTTAAACATCTCGCCGAACTTACCGATGCGCCGGTCCGCGCCCTGGTGCGGTCACCGGAAAAAGCGCAGGACCTTTCCACTGCCCAGGTAGCAGTCGTCAAGGCTGACTATGATGATCCCTCAACCCTTTCAGCCGCACTTCAGGGCGTCGAAAAGCTTGTCTTGATCTCCGGTTCGGAAGTCGGCAAGCGTGTGCCCCAGCATGCCAACGTGATTGACGCCGCCAAGGCGGCGGGCGTCCGTTTCATCGCCTATACAAGTCTCCTGAATGCTCCGAATTCCAGCCTGGTGCTGGCGGCTGAGCATGTTGAAACGGAAAAAGCCCTGACAGCCAGTGGCATCGCGCACGCAGTGCTTCGCAACGGCTGGTATATCGAGAACTTTGCCGGAACGGTTGCCGCCGCTCTTGAGCATGGCGCTGTCATTGGAGCCAGCGGCGACGGCAAGTTCGCCGCCGCCGCACGGGACGACTATGCGGAAGCAGCAGCCCGGATTATCGCCGGCGACGATCTGACCACACGAGCCTATGAGCTTGCCGGCCATCCGGCTTTCACCCTGAGCGATCTTGCCGAAGAGATCACCAAGCAGTCCGGCCGCGATATCCCTTTCAACAACCTGCCTGAAGATGCCTATGCAGGCGTGTTGCAACAGGCCGGTCTCCCGGAGGGTTTTGCCAAGGTTCTGGCCGATTCCGATCGGGGCTCCGCTCAAGGAGAACTCAACAGCACCTCGACCGACCTTCAGGATCTCAACGGCCGTCCGAGCAAAACGCTGCAGGCTTTCGTCGCAGATATGCTCGCGGCAGCCTAATCCGGACAAGGCAGGCGCAAGGAAAATCGCTTCCGGATTTCGACGCAACGGGCCGTGGCGGCCAAACTGACATCCGCCACGGCAACGATGGTTTTCACAGCCGGAGCCCCGTCAAATGCACTGCTTGAGAACCCCAAGAAGCTGCCCGCCAGCGGCTGCGGATAAGCCGCCTATGCAGAAGCGCTGACTTCACGCGATCGAACAGAAACAACTGATTACCGCAATCAGGATTGCGCTATTCATTCGCTTTGCTGACAATTTGCATGAGCAATTTGAATTGGAATAAGTTTTGAGAAGCTGATAGCCCGGAAAAGAACCTCCGGAGTCTTTCAAGAATGACCGTCACCGCATCCCCTGACCCTTACGCTCAGGACGGGCCCTACGCCTGGTTCCGGCTGGCGATTTCCATTTTGCTGAGCACCTTTGGCGGTGCGGGCATGTGGGCGGTGGTCATTGTTCTGCCAGCCGTACAAGCGGATTTTGGCATCGACCGCGCCGACGCATCCCTGCCCTATACCGCAACCATGATCGGCTTTGCCATCGGCAACTATGTGATGGGACGCTTTGTCGACCGCTATGGCATCGTGCTGCCGGTCATCGCCTCGGCCCTTTGCCTGAGTGCCGGATTTGCCCTGGCCGCGTTCGCACCGGATCTTTGGCTGTTCAGCCTTGCCCAGGGCGCGTTGATCGGCCTCGGCACCGCCGCGACTTTCGGCCCGCTGATTGCCGACGTTTCTCACTGGTTTGTAAAGCGGCGCGGCCTTGCCGTTGGCTGTGCGGCCTGCGGCAATTATCTTGCAGGCGTGTTGTGGCCATCACTCATCCAGTGGAGCCTCGCCTCAACGGATTGGCGCGGCACCTATCTGATGATTGCCGCGATCTGTCTTGTGACCATGGTACCGCTGGCTCTGATCCTGCGCCGCCCGCCACCGGAAATCGCACTTGCGCCAGCCACGGCCTCCCGCGCGTTTGGAGAGCGCACGACCGGCCTGT
>JBNLAU010000307.1:0-3057 GCA_050302295.1 Roseibium sp.
AACTCGCCGTAGAGCAGCAGATAGCAGGATTCCAGGAAGTCGCCGTGATCGGCAAGTTGCTCGATCGGATAGCCGCGATAAAGCAACGTGCCTTCGTCACCGTCAATATAGGTGATTTTGGATTCACAAGACGCTGTAGAAGTAAATCCCGGGTCGTATGTGAACATTCCCGTGTCTTTGTACAAAGACGAAATATTCACAACCGACGGTCCGATGGATCCGTCAAGTACGTCGAAATTGTGGTCGTTGCCACCGACGTTGAGCTTGGCGTTATTGTCGGCCATTCAGAAAACCCCTTTGCGTTAACCGGATATGCTGCCCAATCGAACAGCCTTTGGAACGGAGGTTCGTTCCACGGCTGCTCGGCGGCACTGGAGAAATTTTCGCGTCTTGCGTAGCCCATTTACCGCAGTGCCGCAAGTTGGCCTGTATAACCCTTTGGTCAAAGACGTATTTGTCATAAATCGCATGACATCCGTCTGACGGAATTCCGGCAAATGGACGCCGGTTGAGTGATGTCTTTCAGGCCGCTTGATCCTGAATTCGGGCAAGAGATTCATCCCGCCCGAGTGCAATCAGCACGTCGTAAATTCCCGGAGACGTGCCGCGGCCTGTCAAAGCCGCACGAAGCGGCTGAGCCACCTTGCCGAGTTTCAGTTCTTTTTCCTCGGCATAGGCCTTTACAGCCGTTTCCAGGGGCTCAGCGCTCCACTCGGGAACGGCGGAAAGAACACCATGCAGGTCTCCGAGGATGGCCTTTGCTTCGTCCGTCAGGAGCTTCTGTGCCTTTTCGTCGGTGTCCAGCGGGCGCTGCCGCCACAAATAAGAGGCGCTCTCTGTCAGTTCGACAAGGGTTTTGGCACGCTCCTTGAGGCCGGGCAGGGCTGTCAGGGCGACTTGTTCATTGTCCGGGCTCGAGAGCCATTTCAGCACGGTCTCTGTGTTTTCCGCATGTGCGAGATAGACTTTCCAGTGCCCGAGCAGTTCAGCGTCCGGCGTTGCGCGCATGTAGTGCCCGTTGAGGTTTTCCAGCTTCTTGAAATCGAAGCGTGCGGCGGACTGGCCAACGGCGTCCATGCCGAACCATTTGATCATGTCTTCCAGCGACATGATTTCCTCGTCGCCATGGCTCCAGCCAAGGCGCGCCAGGTAGTTCCGCATGGCCTGCGGCAGGTACCCCATGGCGCGATAGGCTTCAGCGCCAGTTGCCCCGTGCCGCTTGGACAGTTTCGCGCCGTCCGGCCCGTGAATAAGCGGAATATGCGCCATTGCCGGAACGTCCCAGTCGAGCGCATTGAAGATCAGGGTTTGCCTGGCGGCATTGGTCAGATGGTCGACACCGCGGATGATGTGAGTGATGCCCATGTCATGGTCATCGACGACGACGGCCAGCATATAGGTCGGAGTGCCGTCAGAACGCATGATTACAAAGTCATCGAGGTCCTTGTTGGGGATGACAACTCTGCCCTGAACCATATCCTCAACGACGGTTTCTCCTTCGTGCGGCGCTTTCAGACGAATGACGGGTGCAACGCCTTCCGGTGCTTGCGAAGCGTCCCTGTCGCGCCACGTGCCGTCATAGCGCGGCGGCTTGCCTTCGGCGCGCGCCTTTTCACGCATGGCGTCGACTTCCTCCGGTGTGCAGTAACACCTGTAGGCGGTGCCGTTGGCGAGCATCTGGTCGACTGCTTCCTTGTGCCGGTCTAGGCGGGAAAACTGGGAAATAGGCTCTCCGTCCCAGTCCAGTCCCAGCCAGCTGAGGCCATCGATGAGCGCGTCTACCGCCTCCTGGGTCGAGCGTGCTCTGTCGGTGTCTTCAATGCGCAGCAGCATTTTGCCGCCATGATGCTTTGCAAACAGCCAGTTGAACAGCGCAGTTCGGGCGCCGCCAATATGCAGAAAGCCGGTCGGGGACGGAGCGAAACGCGTGACGATGTCTTGTGCCATGGTGCTTTTTGGAAGTCTCTGTCAGAATAACGGCGCGGACCGCGCCTTGATTGGTGGCGCGGTCTTAGCACAGGCTTTAGCAAGGCAAAATAGGGGCTCATCCGTTTCTTGGGATGAGGGGTGAAAAGAGAGGTGGCGCAGGAGCAGAATCCGCCATGGGGAGAAGGCGATGAAAATCGCCTTGGCGCGGCAAGCGTTGCTGCACTTTCTCTTGATGAGCCCGAAACGGAGGGTCAGGTTCGTGAGCGTGCCGGCGCGAGACACGCACGGGCGACTGTCCGGAGTTTTTTCGCCAGGTTCTCCGACCGGCCGGAACCCGCTCACGACGACAGGCTTTGGGACAATCAGGGGCTTTTATGGTGTTCCTTTGCATTCGCCGCCGGCATCGCCGTCTATGTTTGTGCGCCGGAAGAACCCTATTGGCCATTGCTGGCTGGACTGTTGGCAGTGGCAGCATTTGCAGCTTGTCGTGTTGCGCGGCGCGGGGCACTTGGAAAACCCCTTCTCCTGGCTCTTGCCTTTGGCTGCGGACTGACCGTTTCCGCCGCGCGAACCGCCTATGTCGCCGCTCCCAAACTCGGCGAGCCGATGAGCGTGGGCCTGACCGGGTTTGTTCTGGAGCGGCAGGTCAGTGCGTCCGGAATCCGGCTTCTGCTTCAGGTCCAAACGGTCAATGAATACCCGCGCGCCGTGTTGCAGTTTCCCGAAAAAGTGCGCGTGCGGGTTCCCTGGGACAGTCAGGTTCATACGGGCGAGCTGGTCCGGCTGCGCGGCCGCCTGTTTCCCCCGTCCGGGCCGGTGATGCCTGGCGGGTATGATTTTTCTTTCCGGGCATTTTTCTCGCAAATCGGTGCGACAGGTTTCAGCTATGGCGCGGTAAACGTCATCCGCGCGGATGATGCGCCTGTAAAGGTGCGCATGGCAGCGGCAATTCAAAGGCTGCGGGACGCGCTGGCCGGCAGGATCCGCTCAATCCTGGGCGACCGGCGGGAAACGGCGCTCGTGGTGGCGCTTCTTGTCGGCGACCGGAGCGGCATAACCGAAGGGCAGGAAGAGGCTCTCCGGTCGGCGGGGCTCGCGCATATTCTCGCGATCTCGGGCCTGCACATG
>JBNLAU010000308.1:0-6907 GCA_050302295.1 Roseibium sp.
TTCTGACCGGGATCGACCTTGGCGAGCCTGTGGTAAAGCCTGGGCTGACGATTGCCTATCACTCGGCCTGCTCCATGCAGCATGGCCAGAAGATCACACGGCAGCCGAAGGATCTGCTGACGGCTGCCGGCTTCTCGGTGAAGGACGTCCCGGAAGGGCACTTGTGCTGCGGTTCGGCCGGCACCTACAACATCCTGCAGCCGGAGATCGCCCGCCGCCTGCGCGACCGGAAAGTGGCCAATATCGAAAGAACAGGCCCGGATGCGATCGCCACCGGCAATATCGGCTGCATGACCCAGATCGGCCTTGGAACGGACATTCCCATTGTGCACACGGTGGAACTTCTGGACTGGGTCTATGGCGGTCCGGAACCTGACGGCCTGCTGCCGGTGTTGAGGTCCCGGGAGGCGGCGGAGTAGAGCCTCGGCGGGGTGTCAGCCTTCAGGCGTTCCCAGTTGGACCGGTGTTTTGTCCTTGAGGTGGTCCGGTGGCTCGCCAGCAAGGCGGAGCGTGCGTTCCAGCAATTGTTCATAGATCGGCCGTCCTCCCAGATGATGGGCGGTAAGGGAGGCGGTTGTGCAGGTGACCAGCACGGGCATGATCAGGGTGTAGGCGCCGGTCAATTCCATCACCAGAACGGCGCCGACGAGCGGCGCGCGCACGGAGGCGGCGAAAAAGCCACCCATGGCCGCCACCGCGCAGGCCGTCCGGAAATCCATGTCGATCGGCAAAAGGTTCACCGAGGCGACGCCGAAAGCGAGGCCGGCACAGGTGGCGATGGAGAGCATTGGCGCGAAAATCCCGCCCGGCACGCCGGAGGCATAGGAAAACAGCACGCCGCCGAGGCGCAGCAGGGTCAGCAGCACCAGCGCCAGGACACCGTAGTTGGCCGATATCAGATGATGAACGAGCCCCTCGCCGCCGCCCGTCGCATCCGGAAAGGCGTTGAGTAGAACGCCGGTTGCACCACCGGCGGCGAGTGCTGGCAGCCAGCGGAACCCTTTCGGTATTTTCAGGAACAGGTCCATGACCGTGAGCAGCGCCCGGTTGAAAAACACACCGAGGGCGCCGAGCAGCACACCAAGCAGGCCAAGCAGCGCGAAGCTCCAGACAGGAACATAGGTGGCCTCTACCAGCAGCATGGGGCCGATGTGAGTCAGTTTCTCGGTAACGGCGGCGCTCAGGAGCGACGCGATGATGACGGCCATATAGGTGCGATAGGAAAACGGAAACTGGCGCCGGGTTTCCTCGACGATAAAGAGAATTGCCGCGAGCGGCGCGTTGAAGGCCGCCGCCAGCCCGGCAGCGGCGCCGGCAGCCAGAAGCCCCTTGTGTTCGGGGGCGGTAACGCCGCCGGATTTGGAAATGGCCTCTGCGGCCATGGCGCCCATGTGAATCGTCGGACCTTCACGCCCAAGCACCAGGCCGGAGCCAAGCGCAAGCAGGCCGCCGAAAAACTTGGCGATGAGCACGCTCGCCCAGTTGAGCGGGCGTTTGTCCTCCATGGCGCCCTCGATTTCCTGAATGCCGCTGCCGGCCGCCTCCGGGGCAACGCGCTGAACCAGGAGAAAAGCGCCTGCCACACAGATGGCCGACAGGGCGACTGAAACCAGATAGGGCAGATATCCTGTGCCGAGGGCCATTCTGAGCGCGGCATACTGGGCAATCATGAAATCCAGAACGGAATGAAAACCGGTGGCCAGACCGCCGACAAGCAGGCCGACAAGCGCCGCTTTCAGGAAATAGGCAGCATCCGACCGGGCGGAGGAGGATTTGGAGCGTTCTGTCATGCCACGGACCGGAAAACCTGGGTTGATGAAAGAAAGTATTGAAGATTCGAACTGTCACTAGACAAACTGCAAAGAAACCGGAACCCGCGCAAGGGAGCCGGCGAACATAAAAGAAAACGCGCGGGGCCGGCCCGCGCGTCTGTGTCGTTCAACAGCTCAGCGTCCGAGCTGCGTGATCAGATCACATGAACCGTTGTGCCGACCCCGACACGTTCATACAGATCGATCACGTCTTCATTGCGCATCCGGATGCAGCCGGAGGATACGGCGTGGCCGATGGTCCATGGCTGATTGGAACCGTGGATCCGGTAAAGGGTCGAACCGAGATAGAGTGCGCGTGCGCCAAGCGGGTTTTGCGGTCCGCCGGCCATATGGACCGGCAGGTCGGGGCGGCGCTTGCGCATTTCCGCCGGCGGGCGCCAGTCCGGCCATTCCGCCTTGCGGGAGACCCTGTGCGTACCGGCCCATTCGAAGCCCGGTTTGCCGACGCCGACGCCGTAGCGGCGGGCGGTGCCGTCCTTTTGAACCAGATAGAGATAGCGGGCATTGGTGTCGATCACGATCGTGCCGGCTT
This sequence comes from Roseibium sp., assembly GCA_050302295.1. GTDB lineage: Bacteria > Pseudomonadota > Alphaproteobacteria > Rhizobiales > Stappiaceae > Roseibium. The sequence goes on from JBNLAU010000308.1 coordinate 2,365, forward strand.
TGTATTGACCGTCATAATCCACGACAGTGGGCAGGAATTGGGGTGCGATCTGGCGTGTCTGCGGCTTGCTGACCTGACGTTGAGGTTGCTGGCGGACCGGCTGCTGACGGGGCGACCACCAGTTGGCGCGGCGCACACGCGGCTGCTGCTGGCGGACACGGTTGCGCTGAACCGGTGCCATTGCCCGCCGCTGTGTGTGCGGCTGCAACTGCAGAACCCAGGGTTCGGTCAGGTTCGGACTGAGCACGAGCGGTGGCGGGGACACCTGGCCTGCCGTCGCTCCCGTTCCGGAAAGACTGGTTGAAAGGATCACGGCACCGGCGGCAGCCAGAGCCAGTCGGGGAATTTTTCGCAATAGGAACATGGCAGTACTCATAAACCTGTCATCGACCACGTTCAGCGGCATTTGTTGCCGCCGGTTAACGGATTGGCAAGGATGATAAGCGGTACCGCTCTGTCAAAAGTGAATCGGGAACAGAGAAATCCGGTAATTGTTCCCTATGGTTAGTGCTTCGTTGAAGAACAGGCTTAACGAAAAGCTGGCTCAGGTCATGGCTTGCGGATCTGGGTCTCTCGGCCGTTTGAATCCGCTGCCCTTTCTCCGATTCCTTGGTTAACGCATGCGTCTGCGGGCGTCACGCGCCACGAAGGGCAGGAACTTTCTTGCCTGCTCCTTGGACATGCCGGGCTGGATGCGCGGGTCATAAAGCATGTTCAGGATCAACTGATCGAACACGGTAAAACGGCTGTGGTGGGAGGAATCGTTAAACACCGAATGCGTCAGGTCATCATTGTCGTTCATCGGGCCGAGCCCCTGCAGGAGCTCTTCCACCAGGCAGCGCCGGAACAGAAATTCACCTTCGTCGGACACAATGACGGCGGTTGAACGTTTGATACCCTTGCGGCCGGAGACCACGCGGACCAGGCATCTGCCGGGAACGCGCGCGCGGCTGTTTTTGTAAATGTCGTTTTTGACCACAGGCTCGTATTGCCCCCGGTCAACCACATAGACCTCGAAATTCGCGGCATCCTTGTCATTGGTGACACTGGTGGTCAGCCCGCCCACACGCTTGCCGATTTCCCGAATGAAACGTTTGACCGTATTGCGCCGGTCGCGCGACGAGAGATTGTGGACGTAAAACAGAACCGGACCGGTGAACTTCTTGACCTGGTACGGCCGCCAGCTCCAGCTGCGATATTCCAGACCGAAGACGGTTTTCTCGAACCCGTCCATGAGCTCCTGCATGGAATAGGTGGTGTTTGCGGCCTTTGCTGGAGCGGGGCTCATCAGGCCAGCCAGCAGGAGGCACACGAAAATGGGGCGCATGAATTTCATGGAAGACAATACACACTCCGCAACCGCATAAGAATTGGATTTCATCGCGCCGGGCCGGCGTAGTCAGGTGCAGTCATGCGCTGGATGGATCCATTGCTTATGGTTCCGCGAAGATAGCCAAAGCTCCGGCGGGAGGAAAGCCAATAATACCAACCACAACAAATAGGCCATCAGATGAGTTCCTGTTTGTTGTGGTTGGTATAAATCATCATCGAACTGCAAATTCTGCCTTCAGTAGATTGAAGAGCGTGGGTTTAGCATTGAAAAAACAATTCCTTAAACTTCCGCTGCTAAAGCTGGACCCTATTGCGAGTTATTGACGCCTAGACGGGCGAGGGACGGGAGTAAGCATGGCCGCGGTGAAAAGAGCCTTTCGGGCGGAAAGCTTGATACGTATGAACTCAGGGGCAAACGAAGACCCCGCCTTTGCCCAAGAACGTCGCCACCAGGAAGTCCTGGCGGAAATTGCCAGTCTTAAATCCATGCTTCGGAACGGCACGGATCAGCAGCCCGTGGACGCCGAGGCTGTGGGCGAAAAGTTCATGGCCGAGTTCCGCAAGGAACTGTCCGAGGCTGCCAAGCTGAAGGTTGAGCTGGACGCGATCTATGAAGCGATCGCCCAGACGAAAAAGGAAATCGCGACCCTGCACCAGACAACCGGTGCGGAGGGCGAGGAAATGACCCGTGTGACCAACGAACTGGACGCCGTTGTGATCGGGACCGAAGGAGCGACGGAAACCATTCTTGCCGCCGCGGAATTCATCGACGAGACCGCAAATACCCTGTCGGCGCGGCTTAAGGCCGATGATGCGGAACTGATGAGCGACATCCAGGACAAGGTGGTCAACATCTTCGAAGCCTGTAACTTCCAGGATCTGACCGGTCAGCGCATCACCAAGGTTGTCGGCACGCTGCGCTTTGTCGAAGACAGGATCATCCAGATGATGGATATCTGGGGCGGCATCGAAACCTTCAAGGAAATCGAAGTCGAACAGCGTGAATACAAGGAAGGCGATGCGGCGCTGCTCAACGGTCCGGCGCTGGAAAGCGATGTCGACGTGGCAACCCAGGACGACATCGACGCCCTGTTCGCCTGATCGTCTCTCTTCCATTCTCGCAAATTAACCCGGCTACTCGCCGGGTTTTTCATGTGCTGGCGAGGATCAACAGACCTTGACCCTGCGGGTTCAGCCTGTTTGCTCTTGTATTGGATGCGGAGGAGCCGTATGCAAGGTGAGAACAAAAAGGGAATATTGGAGCGGGCATGGCCGAGCAGTCCAGGGAAAAGAAAGTCAGGGCGGAACATGATCCGGTGACCGGTTTGCTTGCCGGGGACGACGGGCGGAACCGCTGCTGGTGGCACGGCGGGCTGGAGGATTACCAGCACTATCATGATAAGGAGTGGGGGCAGCCCGTTGATGAGGATCGCCGCCTTTTTGAAAAGATCTGCCTGGAAGGATTCCAGTCCGGTCTCTCCTGGCTGACGATCCTGCGCAAGCGCGAGGCTTTCCGGGCAGCGTTTGCCAACTTCGAATTTGAACATATCGCGGAATTTTCCGAGGCCGATGTTGAACGCTGCCTTGGTGACAGCGGCATTGTCCGCCACCGCGGCAAGATCAATTCGACAATCAACAACGCCCGGCGGGCGCTGGAACTCCGTGAGGAGTTCGGATCCCTGGCGGCCTATTTCTGGTCCTTTGAACCGAAACCGGAAAACCGACCCGATAAAATCGATTTTGCAACCGCAAAGACCCTGGGCAAGACGGCGGAAAGCACGGCGCTGTCAAAGGACCTGAAGAAACGCGGCTGGAGCTTCGTCGGCCCCACCACCGTCTACGCCTTCATGCAGTCCATGGGCATGGTCAACGACCATCTGGAAGGCTGCTGCTGCCGCGCGAAGACCGAGCAGGCACGGGCGGCGTTCAAGCGTCCGGTCAGGGAAATGTGATCACCAGTGACATGATTTTCCTAGCTGTTTCCCATTGAACAACGGTCTGTTCCGACCTGGAGGCGCCGGATACCCGTCTCTAGCCCTTCCCCCTAACGGAGAAGAGAGAAGGGGGGAGGCGAAGCTAGGAACCGGTCGCCGGGATACGTCAATTGTAATATCAACGAAAGCGGAGACCCGAGTTTTCTAAAACATTTCAATACTGTTGTTAGAGTTTGTGCCTTTCTTTAAAGCCCACATTGATTATGGCTAGTTTTTCGTCGATGGAGTGAGATGCTACATAAATGTGATGTAAGTCTGTGCGCTGAAATAATCCGCACAATGATTCTGGAAGAACGCTGTCCTGAGGGAACTCATGAAGCTGGACAGCGGCATGAGCTTCGGAAAGGTCAGATTTTCGGGGGAAGAGCAATTCATGCTGCTCGTGCGCTTAGTTATTTGATGAGACAGCTCAAGCTTTTGGCGCCGGAATTGAGTGATGCAAGTGGAAATGATCCTGTTTTCTTGCAATGCGAGCTAGATGAAATCAACGGGCATCTTCTTGTTGTTGGCTCTGATGCAAACGTCAATCTAAATGACGTCCTAAAAGTATTTGTTGAGCACTTGGTGCTTCAGCAAGGTCTTTATTCTGAGGAACGAGTTCCGTTTCTCCCTCCGAAAAAATACCAATCCCTAACAGACCTTCTATGTCGTCAAGAATATTTACGAGTAATCGAAGGCAAGTGCGTCTGGACCGATAAAATTGGACAAGCCATGTACGAAGCTGGCCTGTGGAACAATGGTTTTGAATCACTGCGTACGATCCAAAAGCAACAAACGGTATTGGCTGCTCAACTGGCATGGAAAACAATGCCCGACGAAGTCAGAAACGTCCTGCCGGCAGATGCAACCTCGTGGGACGACGACACCCACTTTTTTGTATGTCTATCTTTGGACGAATTGTATGAAAAGGGTGAATGGCCTTGGGTTTTGGAAGAGTGGGGCTGGCTCGAAACAGGAGAAGTCGCCAACGAGATTATGGCAATTTCAAACAAACACTCTTTTAAATGACCACTGTGCGCTGTGATCAGCGCATCAACCAGATGATGGCAGACGACCACTTGGAAGACTGCTGCTGCCGCGAGAAGACCGAGCAGGCACGGGCGGCGTTCAAGCGTCCGGTGAAGGGATAGGCTGTCTGGCGCGGCGGTCGGTGCCGAATGCCCGCAAGCCTAACCGCCGACCTTTTCCGCCAACGGCGCGAACAGGCGGTTTTCCTT
>JBNLAU010000309.1:0-4027 GCA_050302295.1 Roseibium sp.
TTCGGGAAAGTCAGCCTTGTTGGCCAGAGATTGTTGCCACTCGCCGGTTGCCCTGGCGGCCGCCTGCGACAGCGCGTCGGGCATGTGAGCAATCCTGGCGGTTGCCACCAGGCGGGCTGCCGCGAGCCTGACGGCCTTGGCAGGATCGCTCAGGGCCGGGCCTATCCGTTGTATTCTATCCGGCGGCGGTGCTTGCTGCTGCAAGGCGACGGCTGCGGCCCGCACCAGAGGATCCGGATCCTGAATAAGCTCTGCCGCGTCTCCGGCGAGAGCGCGCGTGGCCGAGGACAAAAGCAGGTCCAGGGCGGACGCGCGCGCGATACCGGGCAGGGATGTCTGCTGTGCAAGCGCTAGCAGATCCTCAGCCCTCGCACCGGTGTTCCGGCGCGCGTCGGCAAAAACTTCGCCGAAATGGGGACCTCTGTGCTGGCTGTCCGGAAAGCGTTTTTCGAGTTCCGCCGCCGCCCAGGAAGGGGATTTTTCCGTATGGCAATCGTTGCAGGCATTCGGCGTGTCGAGCCTTGCCGAAAGGTCCGGACGCGGCACACGGAAGGAGTGGTCACGACGCCCGTCGATCCCCATATAGGTGCGCTCGATCATGTGGCAGGACTTGCACTCCGCACCCTCGGTGCCCGTCTCGTGGAAATGATGCGACGGGTCGTCATAAAGTCTTTTCGTCAGGATCGGGAAGGCTTCGTTGCCGGACGGAGAATGGCACTGGGTACAAATGGCGTTGCCTTGCGCCTTGAGCTGACCACCATGCGGCTCGTGGCAGTTCGTGCAGCGCACGCCATTGGCATACATTTTCGATTGCAGGAAGGATCCGTAGACATAGACCTCGTCCAGGATCTGGCCGTCGGCATGATAGAGTCCTTCGCGCACAAACGAGAGCCGGTAGGCATCGTGAAAGGGCGTTCCCGGCATCGGATTGCCGTCCTCGAACGCTTCACGCCTTGAGTGACAGCCGGCGCATTGCTGGATTTCGCTTTCGGGAAGCATCTTGGTAAAGTCGATCAGCAGACCGTTTATACCCGTGCCGGGAAAGGGGCTCTTTGCATAGGCTTCCGCGTCGTTCGCCCAAGCGACATGCGCTTCGCCGGGCCCGTGACACGCTTCGCAGCCGACACCGATCTCCGCCTGCCTGCTGGAATATTGCCGTGTCGCTGGACTGTAGTTTTTCTCGAAGCCGGTCGCATGACATTCGGCGCAGCGGGCGTTCCAATTCTTGTAGGGGCCGGTCCAGTGCAGCCCGTCCTCCGGTACCAACTCCTGATCCGGGTAGAGGTGATACCAGCGCTTCTTTTCCTGATCCCAGACCACGTCAAAAGACTGGATCCGACCGGGTTCTGTTTCGACCAGATATTGCTGCAAAGGCGCGATGCCAGCGACACCGACAACCTTGAAAGTCGTGGACCCGTCTGGCGTATCCTGTGTTTCGATGAAATAGTCGCCGTTCTCAGTATAGAATCGCGTGGTGCGTCCCCTGGCGGTGAATTCCGCATTGTTGAAGTCACCATCGACCGTTTCCAGCCCCGGTTCCATCCAGGCGTGGGCATGATGGGAGTCCTGCCACGCACCCGTTTCCGCTTCGTGGCAGCCAGAACATGTTGCCGTACCCACGTAGTCGGGGCTTCTGGTTGCGCTAGAGGCTTCTTGAGCGACGGCGACACCTGCCCAAAGGATTAGAAAGGCGGGAAGCAGGCATCTGGGCAACAGCATGTGGCGTGTCCGGCAGGTAAGCGGTCGAAGAAACTTAACTATAGAGAGCTTACGGGCAACCGAGCGTGGTGGACGTGCCTTCCGAGGAGCTATCACACTCGTCGGGCGGGCCGTCCGGGCTGCCTTCAACCAGGTCTATTCCGGGCGCGGCGCTGCCGTCTTCTAGACCAGCGCCTGAGGAATTGCTTGACTGGCAGCCGGTGAGGGCCAGCAACGCCAGAAACAGTACAGAAGAAACAAGTTTTGCGTTCGAATTCATTACCATACCTCTCTCTTGCCGCGCGTCAGCGGGCATGGCTGCAAAAAACCAATTCTTGAAACAAGGGGCAAACACCCTTCAATAATCTATATTTCTTTCCTTGCTGCAATATGTGGCAAGCCACAGCGCTGAGAATTTGTCTTTGATATGCTAAAAAATCAAAGATAAAGATCCCTGTGCGGACTTGTCGTGGCTTTTCAATCGCCGGGTGCCAAACGCTTCCGATCCCGCCACAGAGTGATGGCTGTCGCCCCCCCTACAAGCATTCGATCCGGGGACGTTCTCTACCTACCAGCAGGTTACACCAGCAGCGCAGCGTCGCACGACGCGACGCGTCGTACGACGACCGACGCCAGCGTAGGACAGTGGTGTCATTGGCCTGCCGATAATATCGATAAACATTGAACCAGGCTTGTCTGCCGAGACTGGATTGCCCTCGATAATTTCGATCTGGTAGGTGAACCGATCGCCATTCACCGCTGGTTTTTCCTTCAACTCGACCACCACATCATGCGCATCATCGCCGTCCAGAACCGAGATCATCGCGTTGGGAGGGTCGGACTTGAAGGAGTCCTTTCCGGCATCCCAAGACTGGAGATACTCATCAACGCTCATGTGCCCTGCATATCGAACTGGTCTGTCGCAAAAGAATGTTACCAGAGGACTGGTCCCATCAAGGGTCAAGGTTGTTGAATCCATGGAGACGCTCCTTGCCGTTTGGACAAAGAGCATTTCGCATTCCGGCCCATTGGATTGGGCTCCTGCGACATTGATACTCAATAGTGTCGTCAGGATAAGTCCGCCAGCTGCAAGGAGTGTGTTTGTCATTGCCTTGTCCTTTCCAATTTCGGCTTGAGCGTCGTTCACGCGCCGTTCGCCGACATTCGAGGGTGTTCAGACTTCATGGCATGGTCCTAAACACCATAAGAGTGAACGGTGTTTGAGATGGATCTGGTCATCGGCGGACTGCTCCGAAGTGCAGCACCACCGGATCGATCAGGATTGCAGCTCAATCTCTCCCGGCTGTCACTCCTGCTTGAACCAAGTCTCAGGCGGACCGTAGAGCCTAAGGATGGTGAACCAGATCTGGCCGGGGTTGGTGTGACCCGTTTGGACTCTTTGCCGGCGGTGCCTCGGGATCAAAATGGATGTCCACGGAACCGTCCGTGTTGACGATCAGGTCCTTGCTCCGACTGCTCACGCTCGGGAACCGATGGGCCGTTTGCAACATCGACCGTTTCAAACTGCGAAACAGCCAATCAGCATTTTTGGTGCCGTTTTCGATGGTGCCCAGTGTGTCAACCTGCCGGGATTGCCACCGGCAGGTTGCGTGAGGTCTGGTCAGTCGCTTGCTTTTTGTGTTGCAGCCTTCAGTTTAGCAATATCGGCCTCCGAGAGCTGTGGACGGTCAACCTTGATTGTCAACTTATCGAGTTTGGCGGTTAGAACGAACGGAGGCTTGTAATCAGCATCATTCACACCGGTCAGGGTATCCGAGCCGATATCGAACGCTTCGTCCCATTGCAAAATTATTGGAATAGTCTTCTCCATCTTCTTGGTGTCGACCACCTTGCCGTCAATCTTGAGAGTACCCGTTCCAGATCTGCCGACACCGCTCAGATTGTTGTAGGCAAGAGTTTCCGCACCGATGCCGTCATACACGAAGTCGAACTCGACAGTGTGCTTACCCGGTGACAAGGCATCCTTGCCTTCCCACTTGATCCGTTCGAGGTCGAGCAGGTTCCACAGGAACACAGGCTTGCCGTCGAGCAGATAGAACCCGTAACCGGCGAAGCGGCCTCCCGAGGTCAGGATCATGCCTTCTGCGCCACCTTCAGGAACATCCAGTTCTGCGATGATCGTATAGGAACTGTTGAGGATGCCGGGAGAGTCGCCCTGCGGAAGCCCCGTCATGGGCCGCGTGTAGACGAACTCGTCCCGACCAGCGGTGATGTTGGGACGTGGGGCCGCCATGCGCGTTGCGACTGAGGCATCGAGCGGGAAGACCCCGTACTTTGTTGCCTCCCGGATAAAGGTCTCCCTCAGCTG
>JBNLAU010000310.1:0-6508 GCA_050302295.1 Roseibium sp.
TGGTGACCCCGGCGCGATTCGAACGCGCGACCCTCAGATTAGGAATCTGATGCTCTATCCTGCTGAGCTACGGGGCCTTGTCAGAGGGTCGATTAGCATGATTTGCGCGTCTTTGCGAGCCCCCGCGCGTGAGGGCAGGGCGGAAGGGGATAACCGCTGGAAATTGCGCAATTAAGGGCGTGCGGGATGGATTGCCGTCTTTTTGCCCGCTGTGTCTTGGACTTGCCTCATTCGCCGCTTAGCAAAAACGTTGATTGTGACCGCTTTCTCATCCAACCGGTCGTCCGGCGGCGAAAAAGATCCTTTGGGTTCAAGCCGATGTGCCGGGTTGCGCGGAGCGCAGAGGGAGGGGTGAAGAGCGGATCGGCAAGAGGGCGGCTTGTGTCCAAGGGGCGCTGGAAAGTCAAATTGAAGGTTGAACCGTGTCTGCGGGCGCTATGCCTGCGGGCAGTGCTTGGTCTTTCGGCGTTCCTCGCCGTGTCGGTGGCTGAGGGCCCCGTTCGGGCCGATGATGGCGGCGGTTCGCAAGCGCCCGATGATATTGCGAGCTGTGTTTCCGCATCCGATGCCCTGATTCCGGTCGCCCGGGAGAGCGGCGTTGGCGTATTTTCCGCCGAAAACGGGAAGCGCTACTTTGCCAGCGATCTTCGCTATGGCAGCACCCAACAGGCCGGGGCCTCTGAAGAGGCGGCTGCTTATCCCGGCGCCGGGGAACAATTGGCGGCCATGCCGCTCGGTCCGGCGGACCGTTGGGGCCAGATCCCGGCCTGGATCGTCGTTCGGACCGGGAATGGCTCGAAGCTTTATCAGGCTGAGCTGCTGCGTCAGGGCAGGGCGGTTTTCGCGCCTGGCCGGTCTTCGGGCGCCTGCGCCGGCCTGCTGCGGCGCGCGGAGGATGCCGCGCGCTATTCAGGGTTGGGGCTCTGGCGGGCCGATGCGCCGCCGGTGGTCTTTTCTGCCGCCATGCCGAAAGCGCTTGAAAGCATGGCGGGACACTATGTTATAGCGCGGGGCCGCGTTGAATCTCTTGGAAAAACCCGCACGACCCGCTATCTCAATTTCGGTAAGCACTGGAAAACGGATTTCACGGTCACATTGAAAACCTCCGAGGAGGACATCTTTAATGCGGCGCTTGGCCGGTCCGGCTGGCAAGTGGACGCATTGACAGGGCAGGCTGTCGAATTTCGCGGAACCGTGCAGACAAAGGACGGTCCGCATATCGCGCTTCATCACCCGGAGCAACTGGTGGTGCTGGAGCGGCCTCATTCAACGGTCGGTAACCGGAACTGACTGCAGGAACGCAAGTTGATCTGGAAGACAAAAGGGCAGGACGTGGCGGCCAAGACATCAACTGAAATCCGTCGCTCATCCATGGTGAAATCTGCTGCGGAAATCGGCCACCAGCCGGTTCGCCGCTGGTTGCGCGCGACCGTGACCGGCAGCCTGGCACTGCTTGCCGCTTCCTGCCAGCTGCTGGGCGATGGCGCCAATGTCAGCAATGTTGTTCCGGGAACCCTGAGACCGAACCTTTCCGCCGATATCGGCGCCCGGGAGCATCCGCGCGTCGTTGCGACTTATGGCGGGGTCTATAACGATCCGGGCGCAGAGCGTGCCGTGGCCAGCGTTGTCGGCCGTCTTGTGGCCGCGTCGGAGGATCCGTCGAAAAGCTACAAGATCACGATCCTGAATTCGCCGGCTATCAACGCCTTTGCCCTGCCGGGCGGCTATCTTTATGTCACCCGTGGTCTTCTTGCCCTGGCCAACGATACGTCGGAAGTGGCTGCGGTGCTGTCTCATGAAATGGCGCACGTCACCGCCAACCATGCGATCAAGCGCCAGCAACGGGCCGAAGCCAAGCAGCTTGCCAACAAGATCCTGACCGACGTGGTGCAGGATTCCGAAGAGGCCCGCAAGGCGATCATTTCATCACAGCTCTCTTTCGCGCGCTTCAGCCAGGTGCAGGAACTGGAAGCCGATGCGATTGGCGTCAAGACCCTGGCAAGAGCCGGGTTCGACCCTTATGCGGCGGCGCGGTTTCTGAGGTCCATGGCCGCCTTCGCGCAATATCAGTCGGCGGAAAAGGACTCGTCCTCGGCGCCCGACTTCCTGTCCTCGCATCCCTCGACGCCGGAGCGGCTGCAGATCGCCGTCCGCGCGGCCCGCCAGATCGGCGCGCCCGGTATCGGAGAGCGTGACCGGGAGCTCTATCTCAGCCAGATTGACGGCATGCTGTTCGGTGACGACCCGCTGGAAGGGTTCGTCCGCGGCCGCTCATTCCTGCACAAGGCGCTCGGCATCGGTTTCACGGTGCCCAGGGGATATATTCTGGAAAATTCGCCTGAGGCGGTTCTGGCCAGCAATGGTGCTGGCACCGCCATCCGGTTCGACGGAGCGGATGTCAGCGGCTATTCCAGCCTGGTCGAATACATGAAGTCCGGCTGGATCAACGGTCTGCTGCCGGAAAGCGTGCGCGATACCACCATCAACGGCCTGCCCGGCGTGACGGGCGCGGCCATTACGCAGGGCTGGTCCTTCCGCATCGCCGTTCTGCGTATCGGACGGACGGGATATCGCTTCATCTTTGCCAGCCGGTCTCCGGACCAGGCCTTCGACGAGGATTTCCGGGCGACCATCGAAAGCTTCAAGCAGTTGACGCCGACCGAACGCGCGCGCCTTCGCTCTCTTAGGGTCAAGGTTGTCAAATCCAAACCGGGGGATACGCCGCGCAAGCTTGCCATCGGCATGAGCGGGGTTGAACCGTCGCGGCGGCTGGAGTTCTTCTCGATCCTGAACGACCTGAGCCGCTCCAAGCCGATCCCGCCCGGAACGTCGATCAAGCTGGTGGTGGATTAGAAGCGTAGACTGCCGGGCAGCTGTCCGGCAGCGCCCGGCCCGTTTTTGATCTGAAGCCGATTTTCGTTCAGGCGCTGTAGACTGCCTGGTCCGGCTGTTCGGCCAGAAGGGCGGATTTCAGTTTTTCCATCGCGCGGCTTTCGATCTGGCGCACACGTTCCTTGGAAATGCCGAGTTTGGCGCCGAGCGATTCAAGAGTGGCCCCATCTTCGGACAGGCGCCGCTCGCGCACGATTTTCAATTCGCGTTCGCTGAGCACCTTCAGCGCGGAACTGAGCCATCGGCGGCGGCGTTCCGCGTCGATGTGGCTGGTTACGATCTCATCCGGGAGCGGGGCGTCCGAGACCAGAAAGTCCTGACGGTCAGCGCTGGAGCCGTCGCTGTCGGTCACCGGTGCGTTCAAGGACGTATCCGGGCCGGACAGGCGGGCATTCATCAGCGCCACGTCGGACTGTTTCACGCCGATGGCGTCGGCGATCTTCTGATGCAGTTCGCTGTCCGTCAGCGGTGTCTGATTGCTGGAGAGCTTGGCGCGCAGCCTGCGCAGATTGAAGAACAGCGCTTTCTGCGAGGAGGAGGTGCCGCTGCGCACAATGGACCAGTTACGCAGAATGTAGTCCTGGATCGAGGCACGGATCCACCAGGTGGCATAGGTAGAAAAGCGCACTTCCCGTTCCGGCTCAAACCGTGCGGCTGCTTCCAGCAGTCCGACATGTCCTTCCTGGATCAGGTCTCCAAGGGAAAGACCGAAATTGCGGAAGCGCGAGGCAACAGCAATCACCAGCCGCATATGAGACAGAGACAGCTTTTCAAGCGCCTTCTCATCCCGGTCGTCCCGCCAGCGGAACGCAAGTTCCCGCTCCTCTTCCCGCGTGAGGTAGGGCGCTTTCATGGCCGCCCGGACGAGCTGCCGTTTTTCGCTCATGGACATGGTTGACGCTCCGATGACGTTATCGGGGAAATTACGTCCCGAAGACTAGGTTAGATCACATTCAGCTGCCGTAGGGGCAGTTTTTGTGCACATCTGCGTGAACGGAGCGCGAACAGGCTTTCAGATTCGGGCGTCCGGCGCCCCGCGAAACAAAAAAAGGGCCCGGATTTCTCCGGGCCCCTGATGCTTGAACTTCCGTGAAAGGGAACGCTTGTCTTAAGCGGCCTCTTCCTTGTCTTCGTCTTCTTCCGAACCGGCTTCCGCGGCTGCGGCGGCCTTGATCCGGCTGGGTGACTTTGCCAGATTCTGTTCGATCTGCTTGACCGCTTCAGTTTCAGAGCATTTGTTCACCGCCGCGATTTCGCGGGCCATGCGATCAAGCGCAGCTTCGTAAAGCTGGCGTTCGGAGTAGGACTGTTCCGGCTGGCTGTCGGACCGGAAAAGGTCGCGCACAACCTCGGAAATCGCGTTCAGGTCGCCGGAATTGATCTTTGCTTCATATTCCTGCGCGCGACGGCTCCACATGGTGCGCTTGACGCGCGGACGGCCGCGAACGGTTTCCAGTGCCTTCTTGACCGCAGCCGGATCGCCGAGCTTGCGCATGCCGACGGACGCGATTTTCGCGACCGGGACACGAAGGGTCATTTTGTCCTGTTCGAAAACGATGACGAGCAACTCCAAAGAGTGACCCGCAACGTTTTGTTCTTCAATGGCGGTAATCTGGCCGACGCCATGCGACGGATAAACGATGTATTCGCCTGTTTTGAACCCTTGACGCTGCGCGGTCTTTTTGGTGTTCGTTGCCATACTCGTACTGTCTCCTGCGCAGTTGTTCGGTCCCTGCCGGACCGGTGACGGGCCGCGGTGCGGCCCCATGTTCTTTTGCGACACAAACCCCGCCGAGCGATCCTCTATCGGAACGCCTGTCGAAATGCGGCGTGTCAGGGCTGGTCAGTCGTCGATTTCCACTCTAGAACCTTGTTCAGTCATAAAGCTGCCGGGAGTATGCGCTGTCCGGTGGTCGTGAGGCCCGGGCAGGTGTTCAAACTCCGTTTTGGGGGTTGTTCTCGTGGTTGGCGACTGCACCTTATGTAGCATACTTTTGTGGAAAATTAAAGTGTTGTGCTTCATTGGTGCGAAAACAGCACAGCACACCCGCCTGATATGGTCAGGCAGGTGTTTGAAAAACCTGGAAGAATCGCAAATTTAGTAAGTGTTGTTGACGCATGCGGCGGTGCACACTGCGTTAAAGTTTAGCGAATCAGGATGCCGGGTTCGGAGAAAAAAACTTTTCAAATTTATTTTCCTTGCCGTCAAATTCTTCAGCATCCGGCAGAGGGTCTTTTTTCTCGGTAATGTTCGGCCATTTCTCCGAGTATTCGGCGTTGACCTCGATCCATTTCTCCAGACCCGGCTCAGTGTCGGGCAAAATGGCTTCCGCCGGGCATTCCGGTTCACAGACGCCGCAGTCGATGCATTCGTCCGGATTGATGACAAGGAAATTCTCGCCCTCGTAGAAGCAGTCCACCGGGCAGACTTCAACACAGTCTGTGTATTTGCACTTGATGCAATTGTCTGTGACGACGTAGGTCATCGGTATCCTCACTCGACGCCGCGCGGACAGGGACGGTCAGTGCCCTTCGGGGTTCCGGCGGTTCATTGCGTGGCCTCCTGATCTCAAGGTGGCGCACGGTTAAATTCTCCTGCAGCCGTTGGGTATCGTTTTTGGCTGTGCGGTGCAAGCTTCCAGGATGACGCAGAGCGGATCTTATGGAGAAAGATATTCTGTTTTCAGGTGCTTCACCGGAAACCGCTTCAGTTTTCCTGCCGGAAAGCGTCGATTTTGCGCCGCTCCCGCTTGGTCGGACGTCCTGACCCGGCTTCCCGCTGTCCGGGCGGCGGCGGCGGTTTATCGGCCTTGGGCGGCGGCGGCGGGGACAGGTCCTCATAGAGTTTGCGGGCTTCCTCGTAGGGGCCGCGCCGTGATCCGAGTGCCACGATCTTGAGAACCAGAACCCGGCGCTCCAATGTAACGGTCAGCACGTCGCCGGGTTTGACTGTCTTGCTGGCGGAGGAAATCTTGTCCCTGTTCACCCGGACGTGGCCGGATGACGCCAGTTTTTGGGCAAGAGACCGGGATTTCGTGACCCTGGCGTACCAGAGCCACTTGTCAACACGCAGGCTGCCGCCCGCAGATTGTCCGCCCGGTTCAGGAATTACTTCTTGTCCTTGTTGCCCAGATTTTCCTTCAGCGCCATCAGCGCGGCGAAGGGTGAATTCGGATCGATCGGCTTGTCCTTTGGCGCGTTGTCGCGGCGGTTGCCGCCGTCAAAGCCCTTCTGGCCACCACGGTTACGGTTGGGGCCGCCTTTGCCGCCACCCTTACCGTGCCGCTGCTTTTCGCCGCCATGGCCGCCTTTCGCGCCCTGACCCTTGTTGCGGTCGCCGCCGCGCCGCTGGTCGTTCCGTCCGCGCGGACGCCGGTCGTGCCGGCCCGGCCGCCAGATTTCGATGACGGCCGTTTCCATTTCCGGTTCTCCGGCCGCCGCGCTGGCGGCGACGGCTTCGCCGTTAACGGCAACAACCGGCGCTTCCGCCACTGCGGCTGCGTCGCCAGCGTCTGCCGGTTCGGATGCAGTCTCGGTGGCTGCTTCCGGTGCCGGGCTTTCCTCGGCCTGATTGTCTGCCCCTTGAGCGTCTGCCCCCTGAGCGTCTGCTGCCTGG
>JBNLAU010000311.1:0-11324 GCA_050302295.1 Roseibium sp.
CCCGGCACCAGTCTTTCCAGCAGCGGGCGCGCCGTCGCGGCGCCCAGAAGCAGGGTTTCGGACCGGCCGCGCAGGTTCAGTATCCGGTCGGTGAACACATGGCCGCGGTCCAGGTTGCCGGCGAGCTGAACCTCGTCAATCGCGACAAATTCCGTGCCAAGGTCCAGCGGCATCGCCTCGACCGTCGATACCCAGAAGCGCGGATTGTCAGGAATGATCTTTTCTTCGCCGGTGATCAGCGCCACGGATTCAGAGCCCGCGCGTTCCGCCACCCGGCCGTAGACCTCACGCGCAAGCAGCCGCAGGGGCAAGCCGATCAGGCCGGAGGACTGTGCCAGCATGCGCTCGATGGCGAGATGGGTCTTGCCGGTATTCGTGGGCCCGAGCACGGCCGTGACAGTACGGGACCTTGCTGACGGCGGCAGCGGCATGGATTGGGGACGGGACATGGAAGTGGTTGAGATCGGCTTTCTTTGGCTAGGCATCCTGACTGTCAACAGATCCGAAACAGCAGGCCCTAAATCTGGTGGGGTGTGTCTAGCACAGGCTAACAGTCCATGTCCCCATGCAAATGGTCAAAAACGGTGCTTTTTTCAATTGCAAATTTCTTGTGGAGAACGACTCTGGAACAAACCGGAACGAATCGCTGACTCTCTGGGATTCAGGGTTTGTTCCCTACGAGATGTGGGATGGAAGGCGATCCGGGATACGAAATGATGAATCTGATCAAGGATTTGAGTCTTTTCGCTGCCAGGCGGGCAATTTGTGCCGGAAACCTGTCAACAATTAAAATTCAAATAACGCCGTTCGGCTGTCCGGGCTGGGTCTGTTCATCTTTGGACACAGCGTGAACGAATCCCGGACGAATCGCGGTTTCAATCAGGTTGCGGCTTTGTTCCTACCAGATCTGGTATGTGTGCGGCGGTGGGCGCCTGTTCCCTTTCGCCGGCTCCGGACATGTGGTGAGAAAGTTGTTTCGAATTGGTTCAGGGCAATTCTCCGCCTTGATGCCTGAAACTGCGCCCAAAGAAGCGCATTCGAGCGAAATTACTGCGATGCAACATTTTTTTAATGCGGTTCCGGATGATGGTTTAGGGCGAATTTGTCTTCATTTTCCAAGGGTTACCAGTGCAGGTGCAAAAATTTAAATCAATCCGGAGAAAGGACATGGTTTCTGCCTCTTTTCAAGTGCTTCCGACCAAAGTAGTAATCGTGCCCAAACTGGCTCCGGGTTTACTCATTTTCTGGGAGGAAAGCGTTTGGCAATAAATAAAATTCTCGTTGCGAACCGTTCTGAAATCGCGATCCGGGTGTTCCGGGCGGCCAATGAACTTGGCATGAAAACCGTCGCGATCTATGCGGAACAGGACAAATTGGCGCTGCACCGCTTCAAGGCGGACGAGGCCTATCAGGTGGGCAAGGGTCTCGGGCCCATCGAAGCCTATCTATCCATCGACGAGATCATCCGTGTTGCCAAACACGCAGGTGCCGACGCGATCCATCCCGGCTACGGTCTGCTTTCCGAAAGTCCGGAATTTGTCGATGCCTGCGAAGAGGCGGGTATTACGTTCATCGGGCCGAGATCGGAAACCATGCGCAGCCTCGGCAACAAGGTGGCCGCGCGCAATCTGGCGATCAAGGCCGGGGTCCCGGTCATGCCGGCAACAGATCCGCTGCCTGATGACATCGGCTCAATCAAGAGCCAGGCGCGGGATATCGGCTATCCGGTGATGCTGAAAGCCTCCTGGGGCGGCGGTGGCCGCGGCATGCGTGTCATTCCGGATGAGGCGACGCTGGAAAAGGAAGTTCTGGCGGCCAAGCGCGAAGCGAAAGCGGCTTTCGGCAAGGACGAAATCTATCTGGAAAAACTGGTTCAGCGCGCGCGGCACGTTGAAGTTCAAATCCTCGGCGATGGTGAAAATGTCGTCCATCTGTTCGAGCGCGACTGTTCCATCCAGCGCCGCCATCAGAAGGTGGTCGAACGGGCTCCGGCCCCTTATCTCGATGAAGCCAAACGTGCGGAACTTTGCGAATACGGTCTGAAGATCGGCCGCGCCGTCAACTACCGCGGCGCAGGCACCATCGAATTTCTGATGGATGCGGACACGGGCGCTGCCTACTTCATCGAGGTGAACCCCCGCGTCCAGGTGGAACACACGGTGACGGAAGAAGTTACCGGCATCGATATCGTGCAGGCGCAGATCCACATCGCGGAAGGCAAAAAGATCGGTGCGCCGGAAAGCGGTGTGCCGGTGCAGGAACTGATCCGCCTGAACGGCCATGCCCTTCAGTGCCGGATCACGACCGAAGATCCGGACCAGAATTTCATTCCGGACTACGGCCGCATTACCGCATATCGCGGCGCGACCGGCTTCGGCATCCGCCTCGATGGCGGCACAGCCTATTCCGGCGCGGTGATCACCCGTTTTTACGATCCGCTTCTGGAAAAGGTGACCGCATGGGCGCCGACTGCCGAAGATGCGCGCAAACGCATGGACCGGGCTTTGAGGGAATTCCGGATTCGCGGCGTTGCCACCAACCTGATCTTCCTGGAAAACATTATCAGCCACGATGATTTCAGGGCCAACGAATATACCACCCGGTTCATTGACGAGACGCCGGCGCTGTTCGAGCAGACCAGGCGGCTGGACCGGGCGACCAAGCTTCTGACCTATATCGCGGATGTTTCCGTCAACGGTCATCCGGAAACAAAGAGCCGGGCACGTCCACCCAAGGATGCGGCGCTGCCGGTCGTGCCGGACTTTGGCGACGACAAACCGTCGGGAACCCGGCAGTTGCTTGACCAGCTGGGGCCGAAAGGGTTCGCCGACTGGATGAAGGCGGAAAAGCGGGCGCTGATCACGGATACAACGATGCGCGACGCCCATCAGTCGCTGCTGGCCACCCGCATGCGCAGCCACGACATCGTCAATGTGGCCGATGCCTATGCCGCCGGCCTGCCGAGCCTGTTCTCACTGGAATGCTGGGGGGGCGCGACCTTTGACGTTGCCATGCGCTTCCTGACCGAAAGCCCTTGGGAGCGCCTGCATCAGGTCCGGGAAAAAGCGCCGAACATTCTGCTGCAGATGCTGCTGCGCGGCTCAAACGGTGTCGGCTACACCAACTATCCGGACAATGTGGTCCGCTATTTCGTCAAGCAGGCCGCGGAAAACGGCATTGATCTCTTCCGTGTTTTCGACTGTCTGAACTGGGTCGAGAACATGCGCGTTTCCATGGATGCGGTCCAGGAAGCGGGCAAGCTGTGCGAGGGCGTGCTCTGCTACACCGGCGACATGCTGGACAGCGCCCGGCCGAAATACGATCTCAAATATTATGTCGGTCTGGCCAAGGAGCTGGAAGCAGCAGGCGCCCATATTCTCGGCGTCAAGGATATGGCGGGCCTGTGCAAGCCGGAAGCGGCGCGGATCCTGGTCAAGACCTTGAAGGAAGAGGTCGGTCTGCCGATCCATTTCCATACACATGATACGTCCGGCATCGCGGCGGCGTCTGTTCTGGCCGCTGTCGATGCGGGTGCGGATGCGGTCGATGCGGCAATGGATGCGCTCTCCGGCCTCACCTCCCAGCCCTGCCTCGGGTCTATTGTTGAGGCGCTGAGGGCAAGCGGGCGGGACACGGGACTCGATGCAAAGACCATCCGTCAGATCTCCTTCTACTGGGAAGCCGTGCGCGCGCAGTATCGGGGCTTTGAAAGCGATCTGCGGTTCGGGGCATCGGAGGTCTACCTGCACGAAATGCCGGGCGGCCAGTTCACCAACCTGAAGGAACAGGCGCGCTCACTCGGCCTCGAAACGCGTTGGCACGAGGTTGCGCAGGCTTATGCGGACGCCAACCGGATGTTCGGCGATATCGTCAAGGTGACGCCGTCCTCCAAGGTTGTCGGCGATATGGCGCTGATGATGGTCAGCCAGGGCCTCACCGTGGAGGAGGTCGAAGATCCGGCGAAGGATGTTGCCTTCCCGGACAGCGTCGTCAAGATGCTGCACGGCGATCTTGGACAGTCCCCCGGCGGATGGCCGAAGGCGCTGCAGAAGAAGGTGCTGAAGGGCGAGGCGCCTGTGACCGTGCGTCCGGGGTCGTTGCTGAACGAGGCGGATCTGGACGCCGAGCGCAAGACGGCCGCTGAAAAGACCGCACGCGACATCGACGATACCGAGCTTGCCTCCTATCTGATGTATCCGAAGGTCTTCCTCGACTTTGACAAGGCGCAGCAGCAGTACGGCCCAACCTCCGTGCTGCCGACGCCGGTCTATTTCTACGGCCTGGAGCCGGGTGAGGAGATCTTTATCGAACTGGAGCAGGGCAAGACCCTTGTCGTGCGCTGCCAGGCTATCGGCGAGACCGACGAGAAGGGTGAAAAGAAAGTCTTCTTCGAACTCAATGGCCAGCCGCGCATCGTCAAGGTTCCGGATCGGGCGCACGGCGCAGTCGGCGCCGCTGCGATGCCTAAGGCGGAAGACGGCAACGCGGCCCATGTCGGCGCTCCGATGCCGGGCGTCATCTCAACGGTTGCCGTTGCTGTTGGCCAGGAGGTCAAGGCCGGAGACGTGCTGGTCTCCATCGAAGCCATGAAGATGGAAACCGCCCTCCATGCGGAGCGCGACGGCAAGGTCAAGGAACTGCTCGTTTCGACCGGCTCCCAGATCGACGCCAAGGACTTGCTGGTGGTGTTTGAAAGCTGATCAATCCGATCAATGCGCCGAGACACGGAAATGCCGGGCTCTGCGCCCGGCATTTTGCGTTTTATAGGGTTCTTCCTCACTTTGTGTGGTTCATTCGCCGTTAGCGAGGTTGTCGCTTTGGGTGAGCATGCGAACGAAATCGAAATGGTCGCCCGGCCCGGGGGCAAGATACTGGGCGTCGCGCTCACCGTTGGCGATGTGCACATCGGGAATGCGCACGGAAAACGTTCACCGACCGCCTGCCGGCGGTAGCCGATCCATGCGCGCGTCGGACGAGAAGGGTCGGAGATATTGTTGGCCTGCTCGGTCACAGCGCCGGCGGCCGACCTGGCGAGCAGTTGTTGCAACGGCTCGGCATGTCGGTCAGCGATGACACCATCCTGCGGCAGTTGAAGCGGGAAGCCGCGTTTGCTCAACGCAATTCCGAGATGCGGGTGGTTGGCATCGATGACTGGAGCTGGCGACGAGCTACGGAATCATCATGGTCGATCTCGGGCGCCGCTCGGCTGTCGATATTTTGGAACACCGCAGCGTAGAGAGTGCGGCCAAGTGGCTTCGTAACCATCCTTCCATCGTGGTTGTCAGTCGGGACCGCTGCGGCCTGTATGCGCAGGCCACCCGTTAAGGCGCACCGCAGGCCCAGCAAGTCGCCGATCGGTTTCAGCTGATCCAGAATCTTCGCTCGGCCATCGAAGAACAGATGAGCCTTCCCAATTTGCCACCGGCAGGGCCATTCTTTCGGAGGACGCAATTGTTGACGCTGCCACACATCGCCGGCGCGCCCGTCTCGCGCATAGGCAATCTCGCCAGGAAATATTTGACATGCTCCATGCCTTGCGCCAGCAAGGACTGTCCTACAGTGAGATCGCCCGACGGACAGGCTATGAGCGTCGCGGCGTAACGAAGTGGCTCAAGTTCGAGGCTCCGCCCGACAGGCGGCGAGCAGCACTGAACCCCACACCACCCTGGTATTTCAAAGCCTTCTTGACCCAATGCTGGAAGGATGGGAACCGCCGCGGACGGCATCTGTTTCATGACGTCAAGCAAGCGCGGCTACACCGGCAGCTTCGCCAATCTGGAGCGCCTGCTCGGGGCTTGGCGGCGGGCCGAAAGGGAGCAGGCTGATGATGTGCCGTCCTCGGCCTTCAATTCGGAGCCGGTTCGAGATCCGGAAACCGGTCATGCAATCTCGCCAGTGGTTGCCGCAGCGCTGCGCATCAAGCCGCGAGGCCTGCTGACGGACCGGCAAGCGAGGAAGGTCAATGCCCTGAAGCAGGGATCTGAGGCATTCGCTGAGATGCGACGCCTGGCGATGCGCTTCAACGGCATCCTTCGCGGCAAGAGATCGGCACCACTGGATGCGTGGACCGACGATGCGATCGACTCCGAATTCATTCCGATCATGCGGTTCGCCCGCGTCCTGCGCAGAGACATCGATGCCGTCAACAACGCCATTGAGCTGCCGTGGAGCAACGGCCAAGCCGAAGGCCAGATCAACCGCCTCAAGACACTCAAGCGTTCGATGTACGGTCGGGCAGGTCCCGAACTGCTGAAGGCACGAATGCTGCCACCGCTCCACACAAAGTGAGGAAGAACCTAGTTTAATGGAAAGCAACAGGAGAGCGCGAGTGGAAACGCAAATGGGCCGCTGGAAGTCGGTCATCGAGGACAGGCTGAGATCCCGCACCCTGCACACTCAGAGAACCGAGATCCGGATCGGCGTCTCGGTCCGCAATGAGATGACCTCCCTCGGACGGCCTACGTTCGAGCGCATCTCATGATGCCAAAATTCCGGGGAATGGGAACCTGTGGCCCGATCAAGGATTTGTGCAACACGCCCCTTCCCAGATACGA
The DNA here is from genome assembly GCA_050302295.1 of Roseibium sp. Taxonomy (GTDB): domain Bacteria; phylum Pseudomonadota; class Alphaproteobacteria; order Rhizobiales; family Stappiaceae; genus Roseibium. The sequence goes on from JBNLAU010000311.1 coordinate 6,555, forward strand.
ACATGCGGCAAAGTTGGCCGTTCAAAGCAAAAGATTGGCAGTCTGGCGTTAGACTGCGTTTTCCGGTGGTGGCAATTTTGCGGGCCTGGATTGACACGCTGTCAACGCAACCGAAGGATATCGCAATGTTCATCGCGCATCTTCATTTCACCGTCGCCCCGGAAAGCCGCGACACGGCCCTGGAGGCATTTGCGGGCCGGGCGGACGCTGTTCGGGCGATGAAAGGCTGCCTTGCCTATCGGCCCTTTGTGGATCCGGCGGATGATACTGTCATTGGTGTTCTGCATGAATGGGAAAGCGAAGAGGACTTTGCCGCTTACAGCAGTTCCGAGCATTTCAATGCCCTGGCTGCAATACTCCGGCCCATGATGCAAGGCAAGCCCGTTAGCCGCCGCTTTCGCGCGGAGTTGGTCGATGTGATAAACTGATTGCATGCCGAGCGACGCCTACTGCATTCACCGCACATTCGAAGCCGCCGAACCGACCGCTTTCAAGATGGACAGGCACTACCTTGTCTACGCGCTCGAAGGCATGTTGCGGCTTGAAGCGAACGGACGGCGCTGGACGTTGCCACCGGCACGGGCAGCACTGATCGGAGCCGATCACACTGTGACGATCTCCATCCCGAGGCGGCTTGTCTCGGCATCTGTTCTGTTCAACAGGGCCGCGTTTACGCCGCCGCAGCCTCTGACGGTATTCGATATGTCGCCCCTTGCCCGCGAACTGGTGCGCGAATGCCGGGAGTGGGGCCTGCACGATCTGCCCCTGACGCCTCATGCGCGCCAAATGTTCGGTGCGCTTGCGTCGGTCGTATGCCGGTTGGCGGGGACGCCGAGCCTTTGCGTTCTGCCGGTTCCAGCAAGCCGGGACCTGGCGCGAGCGGTGGAGATTATGGAGGAAACAGCCTCCGGCACCCTGGATGTTGAGGATGTTGCCCGCGCAGCAGGAATGTCCGCGCGTACCTTGGCACGGCGGTTTTCGCAGGAAATGCAAATGACCTGGCGCGAGACGCTGCGGCGGATGCGCGTCATTCGCGCCGTCGAGCTTCTGGCGGAAAGTGAGGCGTCGATTACGGAGATTGCTATGCAGGTCGGCTACGCCTCCCTGTCGGCCTTCAATGCCGCCTTTGCCGATGTGATGGGAGTAACCCCGACCCGGTATCGGCAGTCCTGTCGTAACCGGCCGGAAAAAGAACCGGTCTGACGGAAAGCCTGTCTGGCGTCCAGGGATGCCGAGAATGGAGTGAAATTTCAGGTCCTTATCGTTTGTTGTTCTGATGTGCAGCCTTCACCGGAGGTTCGGACGTGTTGACTTCCACCGAGAAGTGACCCGGCACAGCCAGATATTTTCAATGAGAATTGAGCCTGTGAATCTTCCCCCAACGTGGTGAGCGACGGGGGCAACAGAGTGATCCACATGGGACATTTGAATATCATCCGTTGGATGGCACTGCGCGAAAAGTTACTACTGCGCGAGATCAACCGTCGAACTGGATTGTCACATAATACCATCGCGAAGTGTTTGAACGTCGGTACGATCGAGCCGACGTTCACGGTGCCGGAACGCCCGGCAGCAAGGCCTTGTCTCAGAGGTATTGTCAAAAGGCGATGCATTAGGTTCTTCCTCACTTTGTGTGGTTAACAGATCGTAAGCACCGCGTTTGGTATGTGCGGTAATGCACGCGAAATCAAAATGGTCACCCGGCCCGGGGGTCAACGTTCTGGGCGCCTCACTTCAAAACGACGGTACTTGGGCCGTTTCTGCGGTTGGGAAATCAGTCGGAATTTGTCCAGATTGCTGTACGCGAAGCCGTCATCGGCACGGCTGGCGCAAGCGCACGCTTCAAGATTTGTCGGTTCAGGGCCAAGTGGTGAAAGTACAACTCGCCCTGAGCCGGTGGCAATGTAGAAACCGCGATTGTGAGCGACGAACATTCACCGATCAGCTTCCCGAGATCGCTTCACCTCACTCGCGGCGAACTGCACGGATGGCGGCGATCATGGTCGATCTCGAGCGTCGATCAGTCGTCGATGTCCTGGACGATCGCAGTGTTGAGAGCGCGAAAGCCTGGTTGCAAGAACGCCCTTCCATCGAGGTCGTTAGTCGAGATCATTGCGGCCTCTATGCCCAGGCTGCCAGAGAAGGAGTGCCGCAGGCTCGCCAGGTGGCTGATCGCTTTCATCTGGTTCAGAATCTCAGAGCGGCTATCAAGGCGCAGATGAGCCTCCACGGTCATGCCAACGTCAGACCCATATTGTCGGGAGACGTCATTGTCAGCACCACGGCTCAACACTGCCGTGCCCGCCTGGCGCACAGACAGTTGCGCCAAGAAATATTTGAGATGCTGCAGGCTCTACGCCAGCAAGGTCTCACCTATAGTGAGATTGCAAGACGTACTGGATATGAGCGCCGGAGCGTCGCAAGCTGGCTGACATCAAGCGCGCCCAGGGACAGAGCCCGGGCCGCATTGAACTCGACAGCGCCTTTGTATTTTGAAGCGTTCCTTGCTGATTGCTGGAAAGATGGAAATCGTCTTGGTCGCCATCTGTTCCACGACCTCAGGACCCGGGGCTACACGGGCAGCCGCTCCAATCTCGAACGATTTTTGCAGGTGTGGCGCCATGCCGAAACGGTCCGACCAGAGGTGCCGCCGCCTGCGACGAAGGTACCAGATCCTGTCCGTGATCCAGACACTGGCCATGTCATCTCTGCCGATGCCGTCGCTGCATTGTGCATCAAGCCGCGTAGCCTGCTGACGAACCGTCAGGCAAGAAAGGTCGATGCATTGAAGCAGGGTTCCGCGAGATGCGAGCTTTGGCAATGCGCTTCAGCGGCATTCTGCGCAGCCGAAATCCAGAGGCGCTGGATCTGTGGATCGACGAAGCTATCGACACCCAACTTACGGCAATCATGCGTTTCGCCAGCGTTCTACGGCGAGACATAGACGCCGTCAAAAACGCAATCGAGCTTCCTTGGAGCAATGGACAGGCCGAAGGCCAGATCAATCGTCTCAAGACCCTGAAGCGAGCCATGTATGGCAGATCCGGGCCAGAACTAACGAGAGCCAGAATGCTGCCGCTGGATCACACAAAGTGAGGAAGAACCTTTTATAGCTCGTTTTGATGCCGCCTATTCCGCGGCTTTCAACGCGGTGTATTGAACTGGTGCGGCGGCGGTGCCGATCCACAGGTTCAGGAACCGGTCGAGCCATTTTTTCACGGCCGGATCATAGACAAAGCGGCCGGCAAAATGGTCGCGGCGCTGCTGCGCGCCGGGCAGTTCCATGCGCGGTGCGCCCTTGGTGGTCCAACGGACCATCATCTGATGGGTCAGCTCGGGGTGAAACTGAATGCCGTAGGCGGCCGGACCGACCCGGATTGCCTGGTTGGCGTAGGTGGGGCTTGTGGCGAGCAAATCGGCGCCGCACGGCAGGCCGAAGCCTTCCCGGTGCCACTGATAGACCTTTTTCGGCCAGGTCATCAGCGATTTTCCGGCTTCGGTCGGGGTCAAGGGATAGTAGCCGATTTCAACCAGTTCCTCTTGATGGCCCGATACCTTGCCGCCCAGGTTCTTCACCATCATCTGCGCGCCGAGGCAGATGCCCAGAAACGGCTTCTGCTCCGCCAGGGGGATGCTGATCCAGTCGATTTCCTTGTGCAGGAACGCGTCCGGGTCGTTGGCGCTCATCGGTCCGCCGAAAATGACGGCTCCAGCGTGCTGATCCATCGTCTTCGGCAGCAAGTCACCGAATCTCGGTTTGCGGATATCGAGCGCGAAGCCGCGCTTCACCAGTTCCAGGCCGACCCGGCCCGGTGAGGAATGTTCCTGGTGCAGAATGATCAGAATTTTTGGGCGGTTACTGCCTGGATCATGTCGAAATCTCATGCAGAATAATATGAAGCACGTTCCGGCAAAAATCGACCCCCGGACATTATGCATTCCGGACGCCGGCCGAAAATGCTGTTTCGAAAATGGGCGTGCTTGACACCCGGCCACATCAGCTGGTGTGGCGCACTCTCAGCTCACATGCAGGCCTGAAAGCTTCCGGCCGAAACGCGGTGCAGTCAGCCGAACCGCTTAACTTTTGGGCTCGGGAGCGGTTTGCGCCACCTTGTGGCGAAGGGTCATGCGGTCACGGGTAGAGACGCCCAGAAGTTCGGCGACACGCCAGATGGTGTTGTCCTCGAACTCATGCACGTGACCGTCCGCATAGACGATCTCCCACATCATCTCGACGATGGCCAGGCGTTCTTCCTCATCCGCCGTGCGCTTGAGAACCGAAGTAAAGCCATAAAGGTCGACCGCCTCTTCATCGCGATGCCGTGCGGCATTAATGAGTTCAGTCGTTTCAGTGTCTGTCAGCTCGTAGTGTTTTTGCAGGATCTGACGCAGTTTCTGGCTTTCACTTTCTTCTATCACACCGTCGATATCGATCAGGTGAAACAGCAGCGCGGCGGCGGCCAGACGTTTGTCGTCCTCGGCGAAGGTCTTTTCGCCGCTGTCGCCAAAGGTCAGTTCACGTACGAAGCTTTTCAGCGCATTGAGCATTTGGTTTAGTCCTGTTGCCCGGCCCCTGAACCGGTCTTCTTCATTGCTATACCATTCCCTTTTTACCATCAAAGGATTGATGACTGATTTCCATCATAAAATGGTTTGAAACAATCTGCGCTTCCCGGGCTTCCCATCACTGATGACAAGCACGTTGCCTCAAACCGGTTCACCTTCCTTGTCGAGCCGGAAACCTTACTTTCGACGTGGGGTTTACATCCG
>JBNLAU010000312.1:0-8938 GCA_050302295.1 Roseibium sp.
CGATCTCGTTGATTGTCATTTCCGCGCCGTCGATGATCGACTGGGCCTTGGCCGCTTCCACGGCGTAAAGCTCGCCATCAGCGCGCATGGCACCCTTGGTGTCCATCAGACGGTACATCGGGATCTTGTTGCGCTGCGCGACGCCATAGTCATTGAAGTCATGCGCACCGGTGATCTTGACCGCACCTGATCCGAAATCCGGATCAGGATAGTCGTCGGTGATGATCGGGATCAGACGGCGATGTTCTTTCGGGCCAACCGGAATTTCGCAGAGCTGGCCGACAATGGGCTTGTAACGCTCATCTTCCGGATGAACAGCAACGGCACCATCGCCGAGCATGGTTTCCGGGCGCGTGGTGGCGATCGAGATATAGTCGCGGGTCTCGCGAAGGGTGATGTTCCCGTCTTCGTCCTTCTCGACGTACTCATAGGTCGCGCCGCCTGCCAGCGGGTACTTGAAGTGCCACATGTGGCCATCGGTTTCGATATTCTCGACTTCAAGATCCGAGATGGCGGTCTCGAATTTGGGATCCCAGTTTACAAGCCGCTTGGATCGGTAAATCAGACCTTCGTTGTAGAGATCGACAAAAACCTTGAGGACCGCGTCCGAGAGGTTTGGAGACATCGTGAATTCGGTTCGGCTCCAGTCGCAGGACGCCCCCAGGCGCTTCAACTGGCCGAGGATGGTACCTTCAGACTTGCGCTTCTGCTCCCAGACCCGCTCGACAAAGGCTTCTCGCCCCATCTCCCTGCGGCCGGGCTGCTGAGTTTCCATCAATTCGCGCTCGACGACCATCTGGGTGGCGATCCCCGCGTGGTCGGTGCCTGGCTGCCAGAGAACGTCAAATCCCTGCATGCGCTTCCAGCGGACAAGGATGTCCTGCAGCGTGTTGTTGAGCGCGTGGCCCATATGCAGCGAACCCGTTACGTTCGGCGGCGGAATTACGATGGAAAAGGTAGGCGCACCGTCCTTGGCGCCGGCTCCGGCCTTGAAGGCCTCTGCCTTTTCCCAGGTTTCGTAAATCCGCGGCTCAACGCTGGCCGCGTCGTAAGTCTTATCCAGCATCAGGGTCACTCAATGGGAGGGTGAACGTCGAAATTCGTGAGTTCCCGTGTAAATCCGAAGCTCTGCCGCAAGTCAACCGCTTAGAGCCCCAAATCGGCGCTGGTCATCGGGCTTTCCGCCATTGAATTTCCCGGTGGACTTGGGCTTGTGTCAAATAGCTGCAATAAGAACATCATGACTGTCTCGATCCGCCCGCATCATCTTCTATGCATGCTGACCTTCCTCGGCAAAGGGTACACGAAGAACTTTGTCGACAACTACAACGTGATTATCAGGCGACTGAATTCGGGCGAGGATATCCTCCTCGTCGACGGTCCGGATGACATCTGCCAACCGATGTTGTGTGAGGAGGGCTGTCACTGCGAAAACGAAAGCGTTCGTACCCGGGATGAACAGGCAGCCCGCGAAATCAGCAAGGTCCTGCGGCTGCAGCTGACATGTGGTTCGGGTCTGACCTTGACCGCCGCGCAGATAAGTCTCCTCAGAGACGCCTTTGTCTCAAGTGCTATCCGTACTGCCTGCGCAGGCTGCGAGTGGCACGATCTATGTTCGGGGATTGCCGGAAACAAATTCAGGGGCTGCCGCCTGGCACCCCCTGACTGAAATTCATGCGGCTCAGAAGATCCCTGCGTCTCTGGCGACTGAAGCACTCCGCGTGTTCAAAACTCGCCAAGCCAGGACCTCCGCGAAAGGATGTTACCGGCGGCGGGTCAGACGCTGGATTTCTTTTTGCACCATCTGCTCCACCATGCCGGGCAAATTCTGATCCAGCCAGGCCTTCAGCATCGGCCGGAGCATTTCCTTGACGAGTTCCTCTACAGTCTGCGCCTGCGACCCGACAAACATATTGGACAGATTGTCAAAGGCAGCATGTACGGCATCACCGGTGTTGTGCGATGTCAACGGCGCGTCATCAGCGACCGATGGCAGGTCGTCCGGTATCGGCAGTGCCGCCATCATCATGTCGGCAAGACCCGCGTCCAGTTCCTGTTCGGGCGCCTCCGCGAAAGAAACGTCGCCGTTCCCTCCTTCCAGGTCCTCTGCAAGGCCTTCGACCATTTCCATGCCGTCATCCGGAACAGCCAATTCCTCGGTCAGTTCCAGAACATCGTCGTCGCTGTCGCCGTCATCGGCAGCATCGGCTTCCATGGCCGCAGCCATGTCGTCAGCGCCATCGTCATCGTCATTTGCGATATCGTCGACATCGCTGTCCATATCGAACAGCTTGTCGAGATCGTCCTGGGACATTTCGGAGGCATCGCCCATATCGTCTGCCGCCTCTTCGTTTACTGATGTTTCGACTGCTTCGCTCGCGCTGGCCTCGCCAGCGTCTTCACCCTGGGAGTCCTCATCGGAAATTATTCGGCGGATCGATGCGAGGATTTCCTCCATCGACGGCTCTTCAGCCTTTTTCGCCTGTGCCATGCCTTCCCCCGTACTTTGCGGTTACTCCGCGCAACACCCAGCTCTTCCTGAATGATTCGTTAACCGGAATTATGAGGGGCAATAAGATACGCGCAAAGCGAGCGCGCTCTTTACCAACGTCTTTTCCCCTTTTTAGTCGGAATATACCTATCTCCGATGGAATTCAGTTCACTACGCGATCGATTAATCGGCGTTTTTACCGAGACTACGGCACGCAGACACATTCTGCAGCTGAAGACCATTCAGCAACAACCGCGACTGTGGGCAACGAAAGTCTTCGAGAACTTATGGCGCGGTTTGATAAAATTATGCTTTCAGGCGTCAATTCGGCACAGAGATAAAAGGAGACACCTTCGGAGCCACGCAGGCGCATGGCACAATGGCTGCGCCCCGGCTTTTCACAGCCCGATTGGCGTCCTTCGGATCAATCCGACAAGAGTTGTGCCCTAGCGGCCGTCGGGCGTGCGCAGACCGAACCACTGATCGCGAACCGCCTGATAGTGCTGTTTGGGCTCATAGCGCGCGACAGCCAGACCGAGAGTTTGCGCGTCAAGACGCCCGATCGAGGACACAAGCTGGTATCCGCCAATGATACGATTACGTTGTGCGGTCACCAGGTTCGACTGTTGATTCACCAATTCGCGCTGCGCGTCCAGCACGTCAAGCGTGGTCCGCTGACCCACACGCTGTTCTTCGATCACGCCTTCAAGCGCCAGTTTCTGTGCCTCCACCGCGGCCTGCGCGGCGACGATCGAAGCCTCGGCAGCTTGGTAGACACCCCATGCCGAGATGACGTTCGCGCGGACCTGATCCCGGGTGACGTCAAGTTGCAGCCGGGTTTGGCCGAGATCTTCTTTTGCCTGGCGAACGCGAGAGGACACGCCACCGCCCTGATAGATCGGAACGCTGACATTGCCGAAGATCTGTGCGGTATCGCTGTAGTCAGTGACAGCCGAGGGATTCCAGGACCGGGAAATGCTGCCGTCCAGTGTCACAGTCGGCAGCAGCTCGCCTTCAATCGCCTTAATGTTGAAAACGGCCGCGTCCACGAGGTGCTGCGACTGGCGAATGAGCGGCTGGTGTGTTTCGCTCAACTGCAGCGCTTGCTCCAGCGACTTGGGCACGAAACGGCTTATGGATGTATCCGCGGATAGACTGCGCGCATCAACCCCTATCACCTGACGGTATCTGGCCCGGCTGGTGTTCAGATTGGCGAGCGCAGTATTGAGGCTTGCGCGCGCTTCCGACGCACGTGCTTCGGCCTGGCTGACGTCGGTCCGAGTACCTTCACCAACATCGAACCGGTCACGCGCGGCACGGACCTGCTCCTGCAGAAAGGCCAGGTCGCTGCGCTGCAGAGACACAAGTGCCGTGTTCTGAATCACGTCGACGTAAGCTGATGCCGCTTCCAGAAGCGTGTCCTGCTCGGTGGAACTCAGACTTTCCCGCTGAGCACGCACGAGGGCTTCCGCCTGGCGCGTCGAGTTGATTGTCCTGAACCCGCGGAAAAGCGTTTGGCTGATCGACAGGGAAATCGACGCGTTGTTGCGATAGTCGATGCGTGCATCGGAGCCTGTCGCCAAACGTCCGGCAGATCCGGACGCCGAGATTGTCGGCCGCCAGCCGGAAAGCGCCTGCGGCACATTTTCGTCGGTGCTCCGCAACTGAGCCCGGGCGGCATTCAATGTTGGATTGTTCGAATAGGCCAGCGCCAGCGATTCCCGGATTGTCTCCGCCTGTACGCTTGATATGCTTCCGGTCAATGCGCCGCCGGATACGCCCACCATCAGCCCGAATGCAATAGCCACTGCTTTCAGTGTTGAACGACCAGACACGCCACACTCCTTCCGGATCACCCTGCTTGATCCTGTTGAGTAAACTGATGGGTGTTATTCTTCAACCATTTGTAGATGCGAAACTCGAAATTTCAGCGAGTGCGGCTTTCGGGCAACAAGTCGAATTTCGGCTGGCCTACACTTCGCATACAGACACAAAAAAGCCCGCCAAACAGGGCGGGCGTTTGTGTTTTTTGGGTCTTAGAACCGCTTAAAAAACGAACTCTTCGACTTTGGCAAAGCCAGGTAACAAGCACACGGAAGCGTTGAAACCGAACCGTCCGCTCACAGCACCTTCAGATTTGCGGTACAGCTTTGCCATGCCGGAGCCGCCACGGCCCTCGATAACAACAAGCCGGCCACCAGGCTTCAGCTGCTCCGTCAATTCCTTGGGCAACGTTTCCACGGCGCCGTCAACCAGAATGACGTCGTAGGGCCCCTCGGAGGCGTAGCCCTTTACCAGCGGTCCTTCGACCACAACGGCATTTTCGGTACCCAGATCAACCAGAAGCTCGGTTGCCGTGTTGGCGAGGTCGGCGTTTTCTTCCAGAGCCACGACAGAAGCAGCAAGCATTGAAATCACCGCGGCGCTGTAGCCGGTGCCCGCCCCAACGACCAGAACCAATTCGTCATCGCGGATCTCCGCAAGCTGAACCAGCTTGCCGAAAATGTGCGGCTTCATCAGATAGCGGCCGGTTTCTGCCGGTCCAACTGGCAGATCCTCGTCGATATACGCCACCGCCTTTTTTGACGCCGGCACGAAGCGCTCCCGCGGAACAAGTGCCATAGCGTCCAGAATCCGGTGGTCGGTCACATCATTTGTGCGCAGCTGGTTGTCCACCATCTTCTGGCGTAACTGGCTAAAGTCCGTCATATCGGCCCTCACATTTGACTTGCCGGGCGTCCGGCGCCTCTCAGGAAACGTTCATTAGCGATCAAGAGGCACCCTGACAAGTATCAGAACCACCAGATGTTCCGCCAGCATCCCCTTTTCTGCTCGTTTTTTCACGGGCGAACACGGTCATGAACTTTTCAATTCAGGGAGCGGTGGAAATTTGAGGCGACCCGCATTCAGGACTTGACCAAATCGCGCAACTGTTTGATAAGGCGCGGCACACCACCTTGGGGCCCTGTGGCGGAGTGGTGACGCAGCGGATTGCAAATCCGTGTACACCGGTTCGATTCCGGTCGGGGCCTCCAGACACTCTTTCTCCCATCGATTTCATTGAGATTTTAGGGCATAAACGTCCCGTTTTTACCCATCACATAATTCGGTGGGACAATTTTGTTCTATTTTCACCCCGCCGACACCTCACCGAAATTGTCCCGTTTGCGACTCTTCCGACTTGACGAGACATGGCAAATTTACGGACACTTCTCCAATGCAAGAGCCTAGCTTCACCATTGGCGTCGAAGAAGAGTATCTTCTGGTCGACAAATCCACCCGCAAATTGGCGAGTTCTCCGCCGCCAGAGTTCTTCAAAGCCTGCGAAGGCGCCCTGGAGGGGCGGGTCAGTCCCGAGTTTCTGCGCTGCCAGATCGAGGTCGGAACGCCCGTCTGCACAACCCTTGCCGAGGTGCGCGCCGAACTTTCCAGTTATCGAAAAACGATTGCCCGGGAAGCGGCCCCCTTCGGCCTTGCGCCCATTGCCGCCTCGACCCACCCTTTCGCGGAGTGGACCGACCAACCACACACGGACAAGGAGCGTTACAATGAAATCGCCCGTGCCATGCAGGTGGTTGCCAAAAGAATGCTGATTTGCGGCATGCATGTTCATGTGGGGATAGAAAGTGAAGAACTCAGGATGGAGCTGTTCAATCAGCTCGCTTATTTTCTGCCTCACCTTTTGGCGCTCAGCACATCTTCGCCATTCTGGCGTGGCCGAAACACCGGCCTGAAGTCGTATCGTCTTGCTGTTTTCAATGAACTGCCAAGAACCGGCCTGCCGCCACGGTTTGAAAGCAATTACGAATACCGGCACACGGTCGACATCCTGACCAATGCGGGCATGATCGAAGACGCCACAAAAATCTGGTGGGATTTGCGTCCGTCCGACCGGTTTCCGACACTTGAAATGCGGGTTACCGATGTCTGCCCCCGCCTTGATGATACCGTCGCCATAGCCGCGCTATACCGGTGTCTGTGCCGCATGCTTTTCCGGCTGCGCCGCGCCAATCAGAGTTGGCGTCCCTACTCCAGATTTCTTCTCTCGGAAAACCGCTGGCAGGCACAGCGCCACGGCACAGCTGCGCGGCTGATAGACTTCGGCCGCAACGAGACCGCTCCTTTCGATGATCTTGTTGAAGAGCTGATCGAGTTGGTCTGGCCGGATGCGGAACACTTCGGCTGCGAATCCGACCTGCTGCATATTCGCGAAATCGCCGCTCGGGGCACTTCCGCCGAAAAGCAGCTGGAGCTTGCCGGTGAGATACCGGACAACGGCCAGATTTCCCAGGAGACACTCGACAGGATTGTCGACCATCTGATCGAAGAAACACAGATGGATCTTTAGTATTTGCCGCCTGCGCGCCGGTGCCCATCTGGCGCACTGCTCTTCGTCTTGAACCGTCGTCGAGTGCAATTTTTTTGTCGGCTTTCGGATTTGACCAGTAGATGTCGCTTCCGGCGGTGACCTTGCTACACAAATCGGTTAGCCGTGACGGCAGGCTTGTTTTCGAACCAGATCTGTTGAGGAACCAAATTCATGAAACACGGCGGGGATCTCACCCAGGCAATCGAGCGCTTTGGCGGCACGCGCACAGACTGGCTGGATCTGTCTACCGGCATAAACCCTCACGCCTATCCGCTGCCGGACGCCCTTGCCTCCAACGCCTGGACGGCGCTGCCCTCGCAGGGGGAAGAAGAGCGGTTGATCTCTGCGGCCCGCCAGGCTTACGGCGTTCCTGGCCACTTGCACATTGCTGCAGCGCCTGGAACACAGCTCCTGTTATCGCTGTTGCCGTCCGTACTGCCGGAAGGACCGGTTGCCCTCACCTCGCCCAGCTACGAGAGTCACAAGGCCGTGTGGATCCGGGAGGAGCGTGATCCCGTCGAGATTTCCAGCATCTACGCCGTGCCGGAAGACGCGAAAATCGTTGTGCTCGTCAATCCGAATAATCCGGACGGCCAATTGGTCGATGTCAAAAGCCTGCTGGACATTGCCCGGACGCTCACCCGCCGGGGCGGCTTTCTTGTCGTTGACGAGGCTTTCGCCGATGTTGTTCCCGGGTCAAGTCTGCTGCCGCATATCACGGATGAAAACGTGTTGGTGCTCAGATCCTTTGGCAAATTTTTCGGCCTTGCCGGTCTGCGTCTTGGATTTGCAGCAGGCCCAAAGGCCGTGACCGACAAAATCGCCGGTGTCCTGGAAAGTTGGAGCCTTAGTGGCCCGGCCATTGAAATCGGCACGGCTGCATTGCGGGACAAATCCTGGCAGGACCGCATGACTGGACAGCTCGTCGACGAGATGGCCGATCTGACCTTGTGTCTTTCTCAATATGGATTGAGCGTTTTTGGCGGAACGCCACTATTTGCTTTGGCAGGACTTCGAAACCCCAAGGCCCTGCACGAATCACTGGCTCGCCGTCATATCTGGACGAGAGTCTTCGATTACGCACCGACCTGGATCCGTTTCGGTCTGCCCGGTGGCGCGGAAAACCTTGAACGGCTTTCAAGCGCTCTTGCTGAAATCCAAGAAGAGAACTAATCAGCCGGAATGCTGATTGACGATCATGCCTTGCTGCTGCTGTTGGCGGCCCTCCTTCTGGACGCCCTCATCGGCGACCCGGACTGGCTTTGGCGGCGCCTGCCACACCCGGTGGTCGGCATCGGCAAGGTGGTTTCCCTGTTTGACAAGCTTTTGAACAAAGGCACGTTTTCCGGTCGAAGCCGGAAACTGGGTGGGCTTTTGACGCTGTTTTGCCTTGTCGCGGGCGGGCTTAGCCTGGGTGCCGGTCTTCAGCTTCTTGCAGTCCATCTGCCCTTTGGCGAAATACTGACTGTGATCATTGCGGCAGCCTTTGTCGCCCAGAACAGCCTTTACCGTCATGTTGCCGCCGTTCGTGATGGATTGCAGCAACGCGGCCTTGAAGGTGGACGTCAGGCGGTTTCAATGATTGTCGGCAGGGATCCGCGGCAACTGGACGAGGCAGGTGTCTCGCGGGCTGCGATCGAATCCTGCGCCGAAAACTTCTCCGATGGTGTGGTTGCCCCCGTTTTCTGGTTTGCGGTCCTGGGCCTTCCCGGACTTATCGCCTACAAGGCTGTCAACACAGCCGACAGTATGATCGGCCACAAGAACGACACTTACGCGGATTTCGGCTGGGCCTCTGCCCGGTTCGACGATCTGGTCAACCTGCCAGCTTCGCGGCTCGCCGGGCTGTTCATCGCCATCTCCGCGCCATTTGCCCGTGGCTCAGTCTCAAAAAGTGTCTCCTGCATCCTGGCAGACGCGGGAAAACACAGATCGCCTAATGCCGGCTGGCCGGAAGCGGCGATGGCCGGAGCGCTGAACCTTGCTCTCGCAGGCCCCCGGATCTATTCGGGCTATACGGTTGAAGATCGTTATCTGAACGCTTCTGGGCGGATGGATGCCAATTCGGGTGACATTTC
>JBNLAU010000313.1:0-7102 GCA_050302295.1 Roseibium sp.
GCTTGTTGCGGCTAAAACCGCGTCCGCGCCTTGAGCGCCTGGGCGAGCGTGCCCTCGTCCAGATAATCCAGCTCGCCGCCAACCGGTACGCCGTGCGCAAGCCGGGTGACGTTGAGGTCGAGGTGTGACAGCTGGTCCATGATGTAGTGGGCTGTGGTTTGCCCCTCTACCGTTGCGCTGATCGCGAGGATAACTTCGCTGAACGCTTCGGAACCGCAGCGATCGATCAGGGAGGCCAGATTGAGATCGTCCGGACCGATACCGTCGAGCGGCGACAGGGTGCCGCCGAGCACATGATAGCGGGCGTTGACCGCCCCGGCACGTTCCAGGGCCCAGAGATCGGCCACGTCCTCGACCACCACCAGAACGTTGGGATCGCGTTTGGGATCGGAGCAGATGGTGCAGGGATCAACCGTGTCGACAGTGCCGCAGGTGGAACAGATGCCGATATCCCTGACCGCAACACCCATGGCATCGGCCAGCGGCACCAGCAGCTGATCCTTTTTCTTGATGAGATGCAGCGCGGCGCGGCGGGCCGAGCGCGGTCCAAGGCCCGGCAGCTTGGCCAGGAGCTGGATCAGCTTCTCGATTTCCGGACCTGCAACACTTTTCTGCGCCATCGTATTCTCTTAAGCGAGGGCCTCAGTTTCCCCGAAAGGTCACGCCCCCGGCAAACCTCAAAACGGCAGTTTCATATCGGCCGGAAGGCCGAGGCCGCCCATGAGTTCCTGGGTCTTTTCCTGGATTGCCAGTTCGGCCTTGGCCTTGGCTTCAGTGTGCGCCGCCATGATCAGGTCTTCCAGGATCTCGCCTTCGCCTTCCTTCAGGAGAGACGGATCGATTTTCAGGCCCTTGAGTTCCCCCTTGCCATTGAGGGTGACCGTGACGAGACCGCCGCCGGACGAAGCCTCGACTTCGATCTCGACGATCTGTTCCTGCAGCGAGCCCATCTGCTCCTGCATCTGTTTGGCCTGCTTCATCATCTTGAGGAAGTCCATCGGATCTCTCCTTTAAAAACCTGCGCGCCGCAGTGGCGTCCTGCATTTGGGATTTGCGTTTAGAAGAACAATACGCGCCGATCAATCTTCTTCATCATCACCAAGCGCTTCGCCCAGCAATGGATCGGCGACCATCGGGTCTGCCATGGCTGCTTCATCTTCTTCCGAGGCGTGCACCTTCACATCCACCACCCGGGCGCCCGGGAAGGTCGACAACAGCGCGGCCACCGTCGGATGAGACTTTGCGTCTGACAGGAGCTGCTGCTGATTGGCTTCCTGCTCCTCGTGAATGGTCGGCCGCCCTTGGGTGCGGGAGACCACCACAAACCAGCGCTGGCCTGTCCACTCGGTCAGCTTGCGGCCAAATTCACCGGCAATATCGGCCGGCGCGTCCTCGGTGGGCTGGATCTCGATCTTGCCCGGCTCGAATTTCACCAGCCGCATCTGCCGCTGGATTGCAACCTTCATCGGGATATCGCGCTTTTCCGACGCAAGCGCGGCGCAGTCATGAAGATTTTTCAGATTGTAGGCCGGCTCTGCCTCGGCCTCGGGCTGCGGAGCGGCCTGCCGGGCCGCCTCCTGATGGGGCAAACCGCCCTGGATCGCCGCGAGCTGAGGCCGTCCGCCGGCCTGATGAACGGCCGCCTGCATGGTCGGACCACTGCCTGATCCACCCGAGGAGTGCTGCATGCCGACCGCCATGGCGGAAGGACCACCACCCGAGGGCGCACCGCCGCCGCCGGAAGATGCCGAACCGCCAAACGGGTTCTGGCCGTTCCTGATCTGCTCCACCAGATCGCCCGGATCAGGCAGGTCAGCCGCATAGGCGAGCCGGACCAACACCATATCGGCCGCTGCCAAAGGTTTGGTGGCGGCCTGGACTTCCTGAACGCCTTTCAGAAGTATCTGCCAGGCTCGGGAGAGAAGGCGTACGGAAATCTTTTCGGCGAACTCACGCCCGCGGGCGCGTTCTGCCTCGGTCACGGAGGCTTCGTCCGCGGACTTCGGCGCAACCTTCATGCGGGTGACAAGATGGGTGAAATCCGCAAGATCGGTCAGGACGATCGCGGGATCCGCACCGACTTCATATTGCGCCTGCAGTTCGGCAAGAGCCTCTTCGATACGGCCTGCCATCAGATGACCGAAAAGATCGATGACCCGCGCCCGGTCTGCCAGCCCCAGCATCTGGCGCAGGTCTTCCGCCTCGATGGCGCCCGCCCCGTGAGCCATGGCCTGATCGAGCAGGGAAAGGGAATCGCGCGCCGAGCCTTCCCCGGCCCGGGCAATCAGCATCAAGGCATCGTCGGTTATCTGGATGCCTTCCGCATCCGAAATCCGGCGCAACAGGCCAACCAGTTTCGACTGGTCGATCCGGCGCAAGTCAAAACGCTGACAGCGGGAGAGAACCGTGATCGGAACCTTACGGATTTCCGTGGTCGCGAAGATGAATTTCACATGCTCCGGCGGCTCCTCCAGGGTCTTCAGGAGACCATTGAAGGCGGCATTTGAAAGCATGTGCACTTCGTCGATGATGTAGACTTTGTAGCGCGCCGTCGCGGGCCGGTAACGCGCCGCGTCGATGATCTCGCGGATGTCGCTGATGCCGGTGTGCGAGGCGGCATCCATCTCGATGACATCCACATGGCGGCCTTCCATGATCGCCTTGCAGTGCGAGCCTTCCTGATCCAGCTTCACGGTGGGCTTGTCGGCAACGCCCGGCACTTCGTAATTCAGCCCGCGGGCGAGAATTCGAGCCGTGGTCGTCTTGCCGACTCCGCGCACGCCGGTCAGCATCCAGGCCTGGGCGATGCGACCGGTCTCGAACGCATTTTCCAGCGTCTGCACCATCGGCTCCTGGCCGACGAGATCCTCGAAGGTCTTGGGCCGGTATTTGCGCGCCAGCACCCGGTAGGCACCGTCCTGCGCTGCCGGCCCGGCCTTGCCGCCGCCGCTCATCAATCCGGGCGCCTCGGCGGCACCGTTATCTGGGAAGCCTGTTTCATCCATGAGCCGCACCATACCGATTTTTTCGGAAAGTGGGACGGGCTTTTGAAAGTTTTTCTGTGAGTTGAATGAGGAGAGTTTCCGGCAGCGCCATCCGGCGGGACAAGAGAGCCCAAAAAGCAAAAGCACCGCGGAGATCCGGCGGTGCTTCAAACGCGAATATTTGGGTGGGAGGCTGGCACGGCGACCCGTGCCGAGGCTCGTTAGGGCTGCTTCCTTCCGGACCTGACCCGGTTGGCGAGTGGCTCGTCCACCACCAACCTCCCGAGCGCCTTATATCAGATGCCCCCGGGGGTTTGGCAAGGGGAAATCAAAGAGATTTTCCACGCCGGGAAAACATGCTCGCCAAACGCCGGACAAACCGTGTAGCCTTGCTTTCGTGATTTGTACGGAGTCCCTTCATGTCCTCCTTTTCCCTCAATCCGCGCCTGGAAGGTGACAGCTATTTCGTCGCCGAGCTTCCGCTTTCGGAAGTCCGGCTGATGAAGGACGCCAATTACCCCTGGCTGCTGCTCATTCCGCGCCAATCGGATCTGGTCGAGCTCATCGACCTTTCTGAGGAGGACCAGCACCAGCTGATGCGGGAGATCTCCCTTGCCAGCACGGTGTTACGGGCCGTCACCGATTGCGAGAAACTGAATGTCGGCGCTCTTGGCAACCAGGTGTCCCAGCTGCATGTGCACGTTATCGCCCGCTTCCAGGACGATGCCGCCTGGCCCGGCCCGGTCTGGGGGGCGGCTCCACCGCTCGACTATAACGCTGACAAGGTGGACAGCCTGATCGACCAGCTGCGCCAAGAACTTTCGGAGAGCCTGGACTGAACACCTCGACTGAGCCTGGTTTGTCTCATTTTGCATTCAGAGTTGATCGGCAGGACCCTTGGCGGTCTGTTTCCCTTCGAGGACGGTTGGACTAAGGTCTGCCCATTGTCCACCTGCCCCAAAATCATTCCAAGGATCCCATCATGCGCGCCACAGCTGCCGGTCTCCAGACAATGGAGATGAGCTTTCTTGGCAATTCGCTCGACAGACAGTCAACCCGGCGCGGCGACAAGGCTTATCTCGAAGAGCTGCTCGAAAAGGCGGATACGAAAATTATCCTGTCAACAGCCAGCACTTTCGTCTTTCAGGCTGGAGAGCCCTTGCAGCTCGATCATGATCTCGATGCAGCCAAAGCGCTCGGCGCGGATCCGGGAGAAATGGTTTTACTGGGCCTGCGGGCCGGGACGAAACAGGCTCTGTTCGCCACCACTCTGCCACAGGACGACGAAGAGCTGGCTGAGCGGAACGATCTGCAGCTCATTGACCTGCGCACGCTCGCGCTCAAGAACGCCATGCCGCCTGAAGACATGGGCGCTCTCGCCCAGGCCCGCGCCCTGATCCACTGGCACCGCACACACCGCTTCTGCTCCCGCTGCGGCGAGAAATCAGTCATGGCGGAAGCCGGCTACCGGCGGGACTGCCCGTCCTGCGAAGGCCAGCATTTTCCGCGCACGGATCCTTGTGTGATCATGCTCATCACCGACAAGGACGGCGAAAAGGCGTTGCTCGGCCGGCCCGCGCGCCTGCCCGAAGGCATCTACACCACGCTTGCCGGTTTCATGGAGCCGGGCGAGACCATCGAACAGGCCGTGCGCCGCGAGACGCTGGAAGAATCCGGCATTATCGTCGGCGATGTCCGTCTCATTGCCAATCAGCCCTGGCCGTTCCCGGCCAATCTGATGCTCGGCTGCCTGGGTACCGCCACGTCGTCCGATATCGAAATCGAGGACGACGAGCTGGAGGACTGCAAATGGTGCGACCGCGACGAGGTCCGGCGGATGATGGCGGACACGCATCCTGAAGGGCACAGGATCCCGCCTTCGATTTCCATTGCCTATGAGCTGATTGCCGGCTGGCTGGATGAAACGATCTGATGACCTGGTGCGTGTATCTGACCCATCCGGAGGTGAATATCGACCCGCGAGTTCCCGTTCCCGAATGGGGCCTGTCGGATAGGGGACGCGAGCGCGCGGCGAAGGCCGCCTTCCTGCCTTTCGCCAGGGACCTCAAGCAGATAATTTCCAGCAGTGAGGTCAAAGCCGTCGAGACCGCGCAGGTCCTCGCGGGCCGCCTGGGCATTTTTCACCGGGAGCTCCGCTTCCTGCATGAAAACGACCGAAGCGCGACGGGTTATCTTCCTGCTGACGAGTTCGAGAAAA
This sequence comes from Roseibium sp., assembly GCA_050302295.1. Taxonomy (GTDB): domain Bacteria; phylum Pseudomonadota; class Alphaproteobacteria; order Rhizobiales; family Stappiaceae; genus Roseibium. The sequence continues at coordinate 5,203 of JBNLAU010000313.1, forward strand.
CCGCCGATGCATTCTTCGCCAGTCCTGCCGAATCCATTCGCGGCTGGGAGCGGGCAATCGATGCGCAGGACAGGGTGGTCAACGGCATCAAAAGCGCGTTGCGGCACATTCCCGACGAACACCCCGTTCTCTTTGCCGGACATGGCGCCGTCGGCACCCTTGTCATGTGCCACCTGATGGGCACGCCGATTTCAAGGCAGTACGACCAGAAACGTGCCGGATGCTGGTACCGCTTCGACAAAGACTGGCTCACCACACAAACCGGTCGCGATTTAAGCTGGATAGAGCTTTGAGGCGTGTCGGCCCGGCCAGGAGATCGTGATAGGTTTGAGCAAGATGAGCCGCTTTCTCCGCATTATGCTGCTATCGCACGAACAGGGAGTTGCCCGTGATCCGTTGCCTGCTGTGCCTTTGCCTCGCCGTCCCTGCCTTTCTTGCGTCCGGCGTCCTGCCGGCCTCCGCCGGCAAGTATGACACCCAGTTCCGGCAGTTTCTGAAGAGCGACATCGTTCCGGCAGCACGGCGGGCAGGCGTTTCCCAGGCCGTTCTTGACCGGGAGCTTGCCGGTCTTACGCCCGACACCTCTCTGCCGGGTCTTGTCGGTCCGGGCGGCAAAGGCAAACCGCCCAAAATCAATTATCAGGCCGAATTCCGTTCTCCTGCCCGCTACTTCCGCGACAGCCAGTTCAACGCCCTGGTGCCGCGCGGCAGAAGCTTGATGCAAAAGCATGCCGGAACGCTGCAGAGGATCGAGGCCAGGTATGGTGTGCCCAAACGCATCGTGCTGGCGATCTGGGCGCGGGAATCGGGTTATGGCGGTGCGAAGATCCCCTATGACGCCGTCCGGGTGATTGCGACACAGGCCTTCATGGGGCAGCGGCCGGACTTCTTCAAAAGCGAGCTGATCGCGGCGTTGAAAATCCTGCAGAACGGCGATGTCAGCCGCAGGGGCATGAAAAGCTCCTGGGGCGGCGCGATGGGCCAGCCGCAGTTTCTGCCCTCGTCCTTCCTGAAGTACGCGGTCGATTTCGATGGCGACGGCAAACGCAACATCTGGACGTCCGAGGCCGACACCATGGCCTCCATTGCCCATTATCTGTCCGCCCATGGCTGGGTGAAGGGCCGGGACTGGGGTTACGAAGTGGTTCTGCCCGACACCGTGTCCTGCACGCGCGAGGGGCCGGACAACCGCCAGAGAATTTCAGAGTTCGCGCAGGAGGGCGTGAAGCGCGTAAGCGGGCGGCCCTTCCCCGACTATGAGCTGAACCGGCCCGGCAACATCCTGCTGCCCGCCGGCCGTTATGGCCCCGCCTTCATTGCCACGGAAAATTTCTACGTGATCAAGGAATACAATGAGAGCGATACCTACGCGCTCTTTGTCGGCCATCTCGCTGACCGCTATGGCAGCAACAAGGCTTTTGCCGGTGGGTGGAAACCGATGAAGGAAACCACGCGCGGCGCGGTACGCAAGCTGCAGATGCGCCTGCAAGACCTCGGGCATGACGTTGGCGGTGCAGATGGCCTGATCGGCTTCAAGACCCGGCGCTCCATTGGCAAGGACCAGGAAAAGAACGGCTTTTTTGCCACCTGCTGGGTCGGGTAACGCGCCCACGCTACTTCGCTGAAGGAAGCAGGTTGCCTCTTACCGCGTGTCGCCGCCGGTATCGTCTTCCGAGTCGAGCTGCCGCATCGCCGAGGCGATTGTCGCCTTGTATCGCACATAGGGGGGACGAATTTTGTGGGCAAACAGCATGCGGCGAGCCTGCTGCGAGGCGCCGGTGATGAAGAAGCGGACCCCGGCCCGTCTTGCCTTGCGCACGGTTCCCTCGATGACACTGGCGGCAGTGGAATCAAGAAACGGTACCGCAGAACAATCGAGGACGAAATTGCGCCGCTGATC
>JBNLAU010000314.1:0-8216 GCA_050302295.1 Roseibium sp.
CTGCCTCCCCAAAGGTCATCCCCGACTTGATCGGGGATCTAATCCACCTGACCGCGCGTCGCGAAACAACTGGTTGGTCGAGCTACCTCCAAGGCCTCGTGCAGTCTGTCCGATAAGCTCTGGAAACGAGTAGATCCCCGATCAAGTCGGGGATGACCGGAGCGGGAGGCGAGAAACGAATTTCCAGTTGTCAGTCTCGATCCGCATTCATCGGCTTTTTGTGATGCTGTTCCGGATTGATCTGCTCGCCACCATCCTCCACCTCCTTGCTCATAATGATTTCCCGGTGCGGATACGGGATTTTGATATTGTTTTCCTTGAACGTGTCCCAGAGCGCCAATAGCACCCTGCCGCGAATATTGGTAAGGCCCTGCTGCGGGTCGTGGATCCAGAAGCGCACGACGAAGTCCAGTGAGCTGTCACCGAAGCCGGTCAGCCAGCAGACCGGGCGCCGGTTCTCAACGACCCGCCCGACCGTGGAGGCCGCTTCAATTGCCAGCTCGCTGACCACATGCGGATCGGAGTCATAGGAAACACCGAAATCAACATCCAGGCGCACCAGATCGTCGCTGAACGACCAGTTGATCACCCGGTGAGTGATAAAGTCCTCGTTCGGGATCAGATACTCCCGCCCGTCGCGCGTGACGACCGAGACGAAGCGAGCCCTGAGTTCCCGGATCCAGCCAAACGTGCCTTCCAGCGAAATCGTGTCGCCCGGTTTGATCGACTTGTCGAGCAGGATGATGATGCCGGATATGAAATTCGAGATCACCTTCTGCAAACCGAAGCCGAGGCCGAGGCCGACCGCACCGGAAAAGACCGTGAAGGCACTGAGATCGATACCGACGGAAGACAGCGCGATCATGCCCGCGATCACGATCAGGCCGAACTTCGCCACCTTGCCCACCAGCACCCGGATCGACGGCGTCAACTCTTCTGATTTCTGAACCTGCTCCTCGAAATAGCGCCCGACGACGACAGCGACCCAGACCGTCGCAATCAGAAGGAGGATGGCTTTCAAAACCAGAAGGACCGACAGACGCATTTCGCCCAGCGGCAGCGCCAGGCTGTCCAGGAAGGTGCCCGCTTCATCGTCGAAGCCGAGAATGACCAGCGCTACATAGATCCAGGCGAGCCAGCTCAACGTCTTGGCGACAAGGCGGTTGCGGATCACCCTGGAAAGAACCGAGGCGAACAGCCATGCGAGCGACAAGGACAACGCGACGGAAATGAAATGACTTCGGCTCGGCCATGTTACGCTCCGCATCACGGTCAACGCCAGGAACAGGAACAGGCTGAACAGGATCCACTCAACCCGCCGGAGCAGCGCCACCACGACGCGCAGCAAGCTCGGATGCCCTTTGATTTCCCGAGCCTGTGCCTCAAGCCCCGGTTCGATCCTGTAGCTCACCCCCTTGGCCACCAGATAAAGAACCACGATAATCGCCGCCTGATAGGCAAACCAGGGTGCAGCCAGGTAGCTGATCACAAGATTTGCCCAAGACTGAAGTTCAGCGAAAGAACTGTTTAAGTTCATTTAGAGAGGCCCTTGATCATAAGTTTGGACGGACCGCACACCCTGGCAATCCGACCGCATTATCAAAAGCTTATCAGTATTTTTCCGCTACGGCCAATGCCGTTGTTTTACCTGCTCGCCCAAGATGACCATAGGGTCTTCCCAAACGGGCAGACCGCAATCCGGCACCAATAACGACCGGTAGGCATTTCAAGGCCGCTGCCTGCACGTTAGCCAAACCCGCAGGGCACTTACCTACCGGATCGGCATTTCCGCCAGCGCCTTATGGATATGCGCCACCATGAAGTCGATGAACAGGCGCACTTTCGGGTCCTGTCTCTTGCGGTGGGTGTAGAGACACGCCATCTGCACCGGAACCGGCGGTTCGTTTTCGAGCACCGGCACAAGCCGGCCATCGCTCAGATAATCCGCAATCTCGAAAACCGGCTTCAGAACGATGCCGTGCCCTTCGAGCGCCCATCCGGTCAGAACGTCGCCATGATCGGATTCAAAAGGTCCCGTGACAGCCACGCGCTTCACCCCGTTTTCAGTCCGTATCGGCCACTGGAATTCCGGCGCACCCGGATAGCGCATATTGAGGCAGTCATGTTTGCCGGATGCCAGCTCATCGCTGCTTTCCGGGCTGCCCTTGCGGGCGATGTAATCCGGCGCCGCGCAGAGCACGCGCTCGCAATCGGCGATCTTGCGGATCTTCAGCGTGGAATCTTCCGGCAGCCCGAGAAAGAAGGCCGCGTCCAGGCCCTCGCCGGTCAGATCCACCTTGCGGTCCGACAGGCGCAGACGGATGTCGATCAGCGGGTTGGCATCCTTGAACCTTGGAATGGCGGGCGCGATCAGCCGCTGCCCCATGCCGATGGGAGCGGCAACGAACAGCGTTCCGCGCGGCGAGCGGGTGACATTGCTGATTTCCGCCTCGGCCTCTTCCACCGCCTCCATGATCTTGGTCGCCCCGCGATAGAAGAGTGTGCCCTGCTCCGTCGGGCTGAGCGCGCGTGTGGTGCGCTGGAACAGACGCACGTTCAGATGCTCTTCCAGTTGCGAGACGCGCGAGGAGGCAACAGCGGAGGAAATTCTCAGATCCCGGGCCGCCGCGGACATATTTCCCAGTTCATAAACACGCAGGAAGGTGCGAATGTTCTTCAAGTACGCCATGCGAGGTCACCGTCAGGAGGCCAATACCCAGCGGAATTACGCTGTGTATTATTATTCCGCTTTTTTTGAAACTGCTCGGGATTATCCCGAGATATCAGAAAGTCGATTCTTGCGCTAGGTTCTGCTTTCAGCAATCGCTTTTGGAGGGTTCGCAGTGCTGGACATTGCCATCATTTGGGACTGGGTCGCCTTCGCTGTCCGCTGGCTGCACGTGATTACGGCAATGGCCTGGATCGGCTCGTCATTCTATTTCGTTGCACTGGATCTCGGCCTCAGAAGAGCGCCGGACCTGCCCCCAGGCGCCCATGGCGAGGAATGGCAGGTGCATGGCGGCGGCTTTTATCACATCCGCAAGTATCTGGTGGCCCCGGAAAACATGCCGGAGCACCTGGTCTGGTTCAAATGGGAGAGTTACAGCACGTGGCTTTCCGGTGCGGCGCTCCTGATGATCGTTTATTGGGTGGGCGGCGAGCTGTTCCTGATCGATCCGGCAAAAGCCGACTTCACCCTGTGGCAGGGCATTTTGATCTCCGCCGCCTCGCTCACCATCGGCTGGCTGGTCTACGACCGCCTGTGCAAGTCCCCTCTCGGCGAGAGCCCGACCGTTTTGATGATCCTCCTGTTCGCTCTTCTGGTCGCCATGGGCTACGGCTACAACCAGATTTTCACCGGCCGCGCCACCATGCTGCATCTGGGTGCCTTCACCGCTACGATCATGACCGCGAATGTGTTTTTCATCATCATTCCGAACCAGAAAATCGTGGTCGCCGACTTGAAGGCCGGACGCACACCGGACGCCAAATACGGCAAGATCGCCAAGCTGCGGTCCACCCACAACAACTACCTGACCCTGCCTGTGGTCTTCCTGATGCTGAGCAATCACTATCCGCTCGCCTTCGCATCACAATACAACTGGCTGATCGCCGCCCTGGTGTTCCTGATGGGCGTCACCATCCGGCATTATTTCAATACCAAGCACACGGGCGCCCCGGCGCCGACATGGACCTGGCTGGCGACCGCGATCCTGTTCATCGCGATCATACAGCTCTCCCTGGCGCCGCTGCAGCAGGACAGCTGGGAAGCGTCCGAGGCGCGCGAACTGACCCAAAGCGAGCAGGTGTTCGCCAATGCGGAGGGCATCGACGATGTCATGACCATCGTGCCCGGCCGCTGCGCCATGTGCCATGCCCGCGAGCCCGTCTACGAAGGCATCCACTGGGCCCCGAAAGGCATGCTCCTGGAAACGAAAGCCGATATCGCCCGGGCGGCCAGGCAGATCTACCTCCAGGCCGGCGGCACCAACGCGATGCCTCCGGCCAACGTCTCCTTCATCGAAGAGACCGAGAGGAAGCAGATCGTCAGGTGGTACCGGAACGCACGGGAAAAACTGCCGTTCGGCGTGGCATTGCAGTAAACGGCAAGCCTTCTGGTGAACATATTCGCTCTTACGGGAAAGAAGAGCGGCCGCGACACGACCTGGGCAGAAGTTGTCGCGGCCGCTGACTGGAACCGGCGGGGGAAGAGGTGCCCTGATCCATCAGTTTAATCGGCTGAATGTTATTCGGTGCAAAGACTGCAGCCGGGCCCGTTTTGCGCCTTTCACAGACTTGGCGCGTCAAACTTTAACAAAAGTTTACCTTTCCCCGGCCGCTGAAGATCGCGGCGCCGCCCGGACATGAAATGCGCTATTCGGATAACTCTCGGAGGTTCCGGAACTTCCGGGGAACCAACGCACGTGTTCGTCACAAGCGCACACTGTCCGCAAGACGATCAGTGTGCGCCTATGGGCACGGCCCCGAATGGACAACCTATCGAAAGCTCACATCTAGATGTCGAACCTGACGCCCTGTGCGAGAGGCAGTTCGGCGGAATAATTCACCGTCGAGGTCTGCCTGCGCATATAGCCTTTCCAGGCATCGGAGCCGGATTCGCGGCCGCCGCCGGTTTCCTTTTCGCCACCAAAAGCCCCGCCGATTTCGGCGCCGGACGGTCCGATATTCACATTCGCGATGCCGCAGTCCGATCCGGTCGCCGAGAGGAAGGTTTCCGCTTCGCGCATGTTGAGCGTGAAAATGCAGGAAGAAAGCCCCTGCGGCACATCGTTCTGCAAGCCAATCGCCTCTTCCAGGCTGTCATAAGCCAGAACATAGAGGATCGGCGCGAAGGTTTCCGTTTTCACGGTCTCGGTCTGAGCGGGCATCTCGACAAGGGCAGGCGCCGCATAGGCCCCGGCCGGCACGCCATCGGTTACCGGCGCACCACCGTGCACGATGCCGCCCTCCGACTTTGCCTTTTCAAGCGATGTCTGCATGGCATCCAATGCGGCTTTGTCGACAAGCGGGCCGATCAGCGTGCCATCTTCACGCGGATCTCCCACCGGCAGGCTGCCGTAGGCGTTCGTGAGTTTGGCGACCAGTTCATCCTTGATCGATTTGTGAACGATCAGGCGGCGGAGCGACGTGCAGCGCTGACCGGCGGTGCCAACCGCTGAAAACACAATCGCCCGGACCGCCATTTCCAGATCGGCGGAGGGCGCGACGATCATCGCATTGTTGCCGCCAAGTTCGAGGATCGGCCGGCCGAAGCGCGCAGTCACCTTGGGCCCGACAATACTGCCCATCCGGGTCGAGCCGGTTGCGGAAAGGATCGGCACATCCCGAGACGTCACGAGGGCTTCGCCGATATCGGCGCCACCGACGACCACCTGCAACAGGCCATCCGGCGCATCGCCGAACCGGGCCACCGCCTTTTGGAAGATCTTCTGACAGGCAAGTGCGGTCAGGGGCGTCTTTTCGGACGGTTTCCAGATCACCGGGTTACCGCAGATCAGTGCGAGCGCCGTGTTCCAGGACCAGACCGCGACCGGAAAATTGAACGCGGTGATCACTCCGCATGGCCCCAGCGGATGCCAGGTTTCAGACATCTTGTGACCGGGCCGTTCCGAGGCAATTGTCAGCCCATAGAGCTGACGGGACTGACCGACGGCAAAGTCGCAGATGTCGATCATTTCCTGGACTTCGCCGAGACCTTCGGAGGTGATCTTTCCCGCTTCCAGCGTCACCAGCGCGCCCAGCGCATCCTTGGCCGCGCGCAGCTCTTCTCCCAGAAGACGCACCAACTCACCCCGGCGCGGCGCCGGAACGGACCTCCACGTCTTGAAGGCGGCCTGGGAGCGGGCGATGACCGCGCCCATTCCGGCAAGCGGCGTCTCGGTAATCCGCGCCACTTCCGCGCCGTCGATCGGCGAGTGCACGGCAAGCGTTCCGCCTGACAATTCGTCTGCGTTGAAACCGAGTGCACTCAACACCTGTGCATGTTCCATTTTTCTCTCCGGTGACAAACGGTAGGCGCGACAAGGCGGTCAGCCATTGTATCGGGCGCCGTTGTGGGTGTTCAAAAACGTCTCCAGGGACACATCCTCCTGCTTCAGGAACCCTCTGTCGGGCAGCGTGCCATCCCGGACCATCTCGATTATGGCAACGACGGATGACGCCGTGGTCCAGGCAATCGCGGTGCGTTCCTTGCCGGCGATCTCAAGCGGCTTCAGTCCACGGACGAATTCCCTGCGCTCCATCCGGCCATTGATGTCCCCTTCGGCGGAAACATGGATAAAGACGATGTCGTCGCTGACCGGCGGCTTCGCGTGGACAAGGATTTCTCCGGCGTCCTTCCGCCGCTCGCGCATGAGCAATTCATGGAAGAAGAAATTCATCAGCTTCACATGCCCCGGATAGCGCATGGTTTTGTAGTCCATGTTGGGCACTCGATCCTTGTAGGTATCGCACATGGTGCCCAGTCCGCCGGAAGTCGTGAACGCTTCCAGTTCGATGCCGCCGATCACGATCTTCTCGATCCATTCCATCGGCGAAACCCACTTGATTTCGCCGTCCTCAAGCACCTCGCAATCGTTGAGATATTCATTCACGACGCCTTCCGGCGACCAGTTGAAGGAATAGCCCATCAGGCCTGTCGGGTTCTGCGGCAACGCGCCCACACGCATGCGGCAAGACCGGCAATTGTCGAATTCCTCGATCAGGCTCGCGCCCACGATGCCGACAAATCCCGGCGCAAGGCCGCACTGCGGCGCCATGATGCCCTTCGACGTCCCGGCAAGGTCCATGATCGCTTTGGTCGTCGGCACGTCCTCAGTCAAATCGAAGTAGTGCAGACCGAGCTCATGCGCGACCGTCGCAACACCGGTATTCAGGAAATAGGGCAGGCAGGAAAGCACCGAATTGAAATCCGCCAGCGCCGTCTTGAGTGCGGCAGTATCGCTGATATCAATGCGTCTGGCCTCGAACGGCAGGCCCGGGATTGCTTGCGCATCGAAACCGGTTACGGAAAAGCCAGTGTGATGCAGCAGCTCCGCCGCCAGCGTGCCGACCTTACCGAGACCCAAAACCGCTATCTTCTGCATGTGAGACCCTTCCCCGAAATTGTTCCACTTTCAGAATACGCTTGCTTGACCCGCACAAAAACACCTGAAAAACAGATATATTCATGACTAAAACTCATGGAATTAAGGTGCATTCATGGAACGGGACATTTCACTGCCAAGCCTTTCGGTGCTGCGCTGCTTCGAGGCTTCCGCCAAACATCAGAGTTTCACGGCGGCTGCCGAAGAGCTTGGCCTGACGCAAAGCGGCGTCAGCCGCCAGGTGAAGGAACTGGAAGACCGGATCGGCGCGGCGCTGTTTCAGCGCCAGGGGCGCGGCATCCGTCTGACGCGGGCCGGGAAATCGCTTGCTGAAGGTGTGGCTTCTGACCTGACACGGCTGCGCAGAACCATCTCGCAGGCGGTCGCCGCGGGCGAAAGCCAGGAAGTGCTGTCCATCGCGGTTTTGCCGGCATTCGCGGAACGTTGGCTGGTGCCCCGCCTCGGCAGGTTCAAGGCTCGGCGTGAAAACCTGGACCTGATGCTCTACAGCCGGTCGGTACCGTTCGATCTCGTTGAGCAGGGCATCGACGTTGCCATTCACTACGGCTCAAACGACTGGCCTGGCGCGAAACTGACCCCGCTGTGCCCGGAAGACCTGATCGTCGCGGCCGCCCCGGAATTGATTGAGGACTATGCAATCGCCGGACCGGAAGACATCTTCCGAATGCCCCTGCTGCACATGACATCCCGCCCGCATCTTTGGAAAGTCTTTCAAAAAACCGTTCCCGGCGTGAATGCTCAGGCCCAGATGGGCAGCTATTTCGATCAGTTTCCGCTGATCATCTCAGCCGCCGTCAACGGCATGGGCGCAGCAATTCTGCCAACCTATCTCGTGGAAGCCGAGCTTGCCTCCGGCGCTCTTGTTCAGTTGGCGGCAGTAAAGGATGGTACGGGCCATCACTATTATGTCGCCACGCCGGCCGGGAAACTGAGCCCGCTGGCCGCAGACTTCCTCTCCTGGATTCCGACCCAGATAAGACGCCGATTTGAGATGTGAAGCGCTCTTGGGCTGTGGGTTCTACGCCCGCAGCAGTCGTGTCGACGACACTGGCGACAGGGTCCGGCTGATAACTGAAACCATCGCCATCG
>JBNLAU010000315.1:0-7281 GCA_050302295.1 Roseibium sp.
GAAGATCAACATCTCAACCGTGCTCGCCGGTCAGAAGCTTGGAATCAAGGAGGTGGGCGACGGGATTTGGCTGATCAGCTTCATGAGCTATGATCTGGGATATATCGACCTGGAGCAGAGAACACTACAGACAATCGACAACCCGTTCGGCACGAGGGTGTAACCCATGTCTCCGGTACAAACCGTTACCCATGTGTCCGGGTCGGACATGGAAAAATTTGGTAGCGGAGGAGGGACTCGAACCCCCGACACGCGGATTATGATTCCGCTGCTCTAACCACCTGAGCTACTCCGCCGTCCATGGCGATCGCGCATTGGGCGACCTGCGCAATGTTGGGTGCTTATAGTTAGGAGGCGGGCAGGCGTCAAGCGCAGAATTGGTGCCTGTCCGCAAACTTTTTTAACCGGCCTCAAGCGGCGGAAACCGGGCTTTCGGCTTGTGGAAAATCGATGGCCCAGTCGCCTGTGCGCTCGGTCTTGTGGATCCATCCGCCGCCCAGAACGCGGGCAGTGTCGTCGTCCCCGTCGAAGAAGACGCAGGCCTGGCCCGGGGCGACGCCGGTTTCGCCGTTGGCGAGATCAACAAAGCCCTTGCCGTTCAAAATGCGCAAGGTGGCCGGTGCCGGCGGGCGTGTGGAGCGGACCTTGGCAAAGAGTTCAACTTCGCCGCCTTCATCCAGCGGCTGGTCGCCGATCCAGTTCATCTCGCGCAGCAGAATGGTCCGGGTGGCCAGCGCTTCGCGCGGGCCGACCACGACCCGTTTTTCGTCCGGATCGAGGCGGACAACATAAAGCGGTTCACCGGTGGCAACGCCCAGGCCGCGGCGCTGGCCGATGGTGTAATGGATGATGCCCTCGTGCGACCAAAGCACCCGGCCATCCATATGCACGATTTCGCCGGGCTCCGCCGCGTTGGGACGCAGCTTGCGGATGACTTCGGCGTAATCGCCATTCGGCACGAAGCAGATGTCCTGGCTGTCCGGCTTTCCTGCGACGGACAGGCCGAATTCGGCCGCCAGTTCACGCACCTGTGCCTTGGGCATGCCACCGAGCGGAAAGCGGATGAAATCGAGCTGGTCCTGCGTGGTGGCGAAAAGGAAATAGCTCTGGTCACGGTCGAGATCGGCCGGGCGGTAGAGGGCTCGCTTGTTGCCCTTTTGCGCCGAGCGCACATAGTGGCCGGTCGCCAGCGCGTCCGCGCCGAGGTCCCTGGCGGTTTTCAAAAGGTCGGTGAACTTGACTGTCTGATTGCAGGAAACGCAGGGGATCGGCGTTTCTCCGGCAATATAGCTGTCGGCGAAACGGTCCATGACCTGTTCCTTGAACCGGCTTTCATAATCAAGCACGTAATGGGGAATGCCGATCTTCTCCGCCGCCCGGCGGGCGTCGTGAATGTCAACGCCCGCGCAGCAGGACTTGGCCTTGGCGACAGCGGCGCCATGGTCATAAAGCTGCAGCGTGACGCCGATGACGTCATACCCTTCCGCCTTCATCAGGGCCGCGACGACCGAGCTGTCGACACCGCCGGACATGGCGACCACGACGCGCGTGTCTTCTGGGCGGCCGGGAAGATCCAGACTGTTTCGCATCAATTCAACTTCCAGAAGTCCTTAGGATCGGAGGGGGCGGAAATGCTGTTTCCTGGCTCCCGCGCTCGCTTGTGTTCCTGCGAGTGGTCCCCTCGGGTCCTTAATCCTGGTGCCCCGAGACCGCCGATCCTTTGCCATTTCAAAGTTGGCGGCACTATACAGATAAGGTCGGCTTCTGCCAATTGCCTCTCCCGTATGGCAGGCATGCTTTGCCGGATCGGCAAAGCTTGCCGCCCTTGATCGGCGTCATCTGACCGTCCCTGAATCCTTTCTTGAATAATTTCATAGGCTTGAGAGCGGTCTGGAAACTGGCCCGCTGCTTGCTTCCCTTGCGGTGACGAAATGTGCCTGCTGGTGCGGGCAAGCGGATTGGGGGCAAATGTGCTGCCGTTTGGATTGATGAGCGAAGTTTCTGCCAGTGCCCTGGCTGCCGGGGCCGGTGGCCTGAGTGTAGCCGGTGAGGCGGCGGGTGCCGCTGGCGGCGTCTCGGCATTTGCCAGGGAGCTCGGGGCTCTGGGCGAAAATGGTCAGCAGGCTGCTGCGGGCGACGGCCAGTCTCCTGCAGGAGGGCTGCCGGTTTCCGGAGATGCGCCGATAATTGCGGATGCGGAAGACATCAAGCTGCCGCTCGGCGCAGAGGCGGTTGCCGCGCAGCAAGTTGCTTCGATGGCAAAACAGGCTGGCGAAATCCTGGAAGATGCTCCCGGCGTTGCTTCTGACGGGCCGGTTGAAGACGCGGCTGCGGCCCTCCTGGACGAAGCTTCCGCCCAGGCGGAGGCTGCGCCCGGACCTGCTGTGCCGCCAGCTCAGGATACCGAAGCGCTGGCCGAAGATGTCGCGGATATCGGGAACACTGCGGATGCCGCAGGTGCTGGCGATGCTGCCGATGCCGCCGCAATCGAGATCCCGGCCCTAGCGCCGGTCGTGCCGGGCCCAGGGGCTTCGGACGCGGCTGGGCAGCCCATCCCCCCTGTGTCAGGAGAAGTTCCGGGCGTCCGTGTGGCTGCGGCGGTTTCTGCTGTGGCTGGTGGGCTGGACGTGCCGGGTCTTTCAAGAGCGGATTTCCCTGGGAAACCGGCTCAAGCCGCTCAAGAAGGTCTGGCAGGGCAGGCAGCAGAGAAAGGACAGCCGGGCACCGTTCCGCCACCGGCGTCAAATGCGCGCCGCTGGCAAAGCGAGTTGCCGGAAGAGTTTCGAGCGCCCAAGGCGGATCTGGGCCAGAAACAGGGTCCGGGTCAGCAGGCCGCCTCGGCGCCTGCACAAGCGAACGGAAATGCCGTGACGTTGGCTGAGGCTTCCAAGGCGCTGGTTGAGATTGGAGTTGTTTCGGAAAAGGCCGCAGCCGCGAACGAGGCAAAGCCGGCGACCGAACTTGCGCGGCCGGTTGCCGTTGCGCCGCAGGGGGCGGAACCGGCTGAAGCTGTTGCAGCGGCCGCAAAGACCGTTCCGGGGTTGGCGGTGTCTCAGGAGAATAAAACCGACGGGCAAAAGCAGGCTCTGGCTGCCCGAAGTGCTGCTGCGCCTGCTGCCGGGCAGGCCGTGAATAATCCCGGAGAAGGCGTGAAGCAGCCCCTTCCACCTGTAGCGGCGGCGCAAGGCAATCTTCAAGAGGGGGAGGGGTTGCTTCCCCCGAAACCGTTCCCGGATGGCGAGCCTGATGCCGGGCGTGCCGTCTCGGGGCTGAGTCCGGAGATCAAGTCCGGCGGTCAACAGGACGGAACGGCCGCCTCGCAGCCGGCAACGGCGAATGCCGGGGCCGGGCAGGAGCAGCGTCCGGCCAATGCCGGGCCGGTTGCCGCTCCGCTTGCGGGGGAGACTGCACAGGCCCCGGAAATTGTGCCCGAGGATAGCGAGCCGTTCCTGAAATCGACGGATGTCAGCTTCTCCGGTGAGCTGGGAGCCGCGACGGTCCGGGGCGGCGATCTGGCGGGAGCCATGCGCACGGAAAGCCTGCAAGCACCTAACCAGACCCAATCGGCACACGTTGCCTCTCAGGTGGCCGCTGAAATCTCCCGCAATCTGAAAAACGGACAGACCCGATTCCAGATGCGGTTCGATCCGCCGGAACTCGGGCGGGTTGAAGTGAAAATGAAGGTGGGCTCCGACGGCAATGTCCACGCGCATCTGATTGTGGATCGCCCGGAAACGCTTGACATGTTCCTGCGCGATCAGCGCGGCCTCGAGCGGGCGCTGCAGACCGCGGGCCTCAATCCGGATTCCGACAATCTGCAGTTTTCACTGAAGCAGGACGGCGGGCAGCAATTCTCTTCCGGGGGCGGAGAGCAGGGCCAGTCCTTTGACGGGCAGGAGCGCGCGGACGCTGGCGTGGCCGAGACCGATCCGGAACTGGAAAGCATTGTCCGGCTGGCGCTTGCGGAACAGCGTGGCGGCCTGGATTTGAAGATTTAAGGCAGGTGAGACCTTCGCCTCGGGAGTAAAGCATGACGACAATATCTTCGACCGCTGCGGCTGCGGCTCAAAGTGGGAGTGCAGGCAGCCAGACAGGGCTGATGGCGAACTATGAGCTGTTCCTGAGCATCCTCACAACGCAGATTCAGAACCAGGACCCGCTCGATCCGATGGATTCTGCCGAATACACCAGTCAGCTGGTTCAGTATTCCAATGTCGAGCAGGCTATTCAGCAGAACAAGAACCTGGAGAACATAATCGCGACGCTCGAGAGCAATCAGAGCCTGGGTTATGTCAGTTACATCGGCAACGAGGTCACTGCCGATGCCTCCAGCACGCTGCTGTCAGGCGGTCAGGCAAGCTGGGGCTACGAACTGAATGAAGCGGCCAGCGGCACTTTCGAGATCCGCAACGCAAGCGGCTCGGTGGTCTACAGCGGCGAAGTCGATCTTCAGGCGGGGCCGGGGACCTTTAACTGGGCCGGGCAGATGGACGAGGGCGGCGACGCGGCGGATGGCGTTTACTCGATTGCCTTCAATGTCAGAGATGCGGGCGGGCGGCCTGAAAAGGTGTCGACTGCGGTTAAGGGTATTGTCGACAGTGTAGACTGGTCGAGCGGCCAGGCGGTGCTGAACGTTGACGGGCGGGACGTTCCCGTGTCCTCGGTTCTCTCCGTTTCCAGGCCGGGCTGAAACGCACAGGCGGGCCAATTTCCGGATAACCGGCAACATTGACGGATTTCCAGCCTCGGGCTGCGCGTGGTTACAGGGAACATACCCTCCTGGCCGCCGCGGCATCGCGGCCATTTGCGTTAAATTTGTTGTCTGATTCGAAAAAAACAACGGCGAGTTGCATTTTCTTACGTTCAAAAAATCTGCCCGCGGCCGGGCCGCAAACGTGTGAACTGTTGTGCGGAGACTTGAAAACGGTCGGGCCAGCCCCGGCGTTGCAAATATCACCTGACCGCAAGTTCTTCTTATTGCGTTGCAATTTGCACGAGCAGGTAATTATGGTTAACAAAATCGTATTCTTACGTTAAACATTTGAATGTTTATCTTGGTAAATTCCTAAAGATCATTCACTAAATTTAGATTTTATAGTTAATAAAAACACAATTTTGCTTTAGTCGTTTGTTAAGTGTCGTCCTGTAGTCTCATTTCACCTTGGTCATGGTTAGTGTGAGAGTACAATGACCGAACACATTCGTTCGCGCGTTAAATATGTCATCGGGCCCGACGGTAGCCCGCTTACCATTGCAGACCTGCCGCCGACTTCTACGAAGCGGTGGGTCATTCGGCGCAAGGCCGAAGTGGTGGCTGCAGTCCGTGGGGGTCTTTTGTCCCTTGAAGAAGCCTGTCAGAGGTATACTCTGACTGTGGAGGAGTTCCTCTCCTGGCAAAGCTCAATCGAAAAACACGGCCTGGCCGGTTTGAGAGCGACGCGGGTCCAGCAGTACAGGAACTGATCCGCCTGCAATATATGGATGGGCGCACATGTTATGCGCCCGAATAAGGGGTCGGCTGTGCCGGCCTTTTTATTTGCCTCGTGACCGCCGCTTATTTCGTGGAACTTATCCAATAATTAATAGGCTAGGCAGTTTTTCCCCACTTCAGTTGCGTTTTGCAATTCATGGATCCGCAGAAAACCGCCATTCCGTTGAGGCGGGAAGGGGTTTGTTAACCTCCTGTTAACCTTCTGGGCGGCAAATTTTGCCCATCAAAGGTATGGCGTGCCGAACCGACTCCAATAATAACAGGTTCTGGCATGTTTTAGATGCGGGCGGGCATTCGTGAACGGACTGACTGAATTTATTAAAACTTTGGGAGCGGCACGCATTGCTGCGATGGGCGCGGTTGCCGCGATCCTGATCGGCGTATTCGCGTTCATCATTTTCCGCGTGACGTCCCCCCAGATGACGACGCTCTACAACGAGCTCACGCTGGAAGACTCGGCTGCGATCGTTACGCAACTCGAGAGCCAGGGCGTGGAGTTCAAGATTGCGCGCCAGGGGGCAACCATTCTGGTGTCGAAAGAGCAGGTGGCCCGCTTGCGCATGCAACTGGCGACCGAAGGCCTGCCGACCGGCGGTTCGATCGGCTACGAGATCTTCGACCGCACGGATACGCTCGGCGCAACCAGCTTCGTTCAGAACATCAATCACTTGCGGGCAATGGAAGGTGAACTGTCGCGCACCATCAGTTCCCTTGATCGGATCCGCGCGGCCCGGGTACATCTGGTTATCCCGGAGCGGGAGCTGTTTCAGAAGGACCGCCGTCCACCGTCCGCCTCCATTGTCCTGAAAGTGCGCGGAGCGCTTGGGCCGGGAGAGATTCGTGCTGTCCAGCATCTGGTGGCAACAGCTGTCGACGGGCTCGGCCCGGACCGGGTGTCAATTGTTGACGAGAGTGGCCGACTTCTGGCTTCCGGCGTCGGCGACGACGAGGACGGCATGGTGTCGGCGTCGTTGCAGGAGCGGTCCGTGGCGGTGGAAAGCCGCCTGCGCAACCAGATCGAAGAAATCCTGAATTCCGTGGTTGGTCCCGGCCGGGCGCGGGTGCGGGTCAATGCGGAAGTCGACTATAACCGCTTGACGGAAACCACCGAGACGTTCGATCCGGACGGTCAGGTGGTGCGTTCAACGCAAGTCAAGGAAGAGGCCACTTCGGCGGTTTCCCGCAACGGCCAGGTGACGGTTGCCAATGAGTTGCCCAATGCCAATGCGGATCAGGGCGGCGCCAACCGCGATTCCACGTCGCTGACCGAGGAAGTCACCAACTACGAGATTTCCCGCTCGACCCGGACCGAGGTTGTCGAGGCCGGTCAGGTCAAACGTCTTTCCGTTGCCGTGCTCGTGGACGGCACCTATCAGCCCGACGGCAGCGGCAGCCAGGTTTATACCCCCCGGTCCCAGGAGACGCTGGACCGGATCGCGGTTCTGGTCCGCTCTGCCGTCGGCTACGACGAATCCCGGGGCGATACCGTGGAGGTCGTCAATCTGCAGTTTGCGCTGCCTCCGCAGGAGGATCTGCTGGCAGATTCCGATGGGCTCCTCGATTTTACGCGTGATGACATTATCCGCTTCGCCGAACTGGGAGTTCTCTTCCTGATCTCGCTGCTTCTGCTGCTCTTCGTGGTCCGTCCGCTGCTGCGCCGGATCGTGACGCCGGAAGAAAAACAGCCCCAGGAACTGATGATCGGGCCGGACGGCACGCTGGTGGTCGAAACCGAGGTGCCGCAGGAAGAGGACAATGAGGAGGAATTCGTCATCGAGTGGCTGGAGCAG
>JBNLAU010000316.1:0-4644 GCA_050302295.1 Roseibium sp.
CCTGAGTGCACAATTTTATGAGTGGTGCCCTAAAAGGCGTCCATGACCTGCATGACGGCTGGCCCCATAATGATGAAAAACAGGACCGGCAGGAAGAAAAGAATCATGGGCACCGTCAGCTTTGGCGGCAGCGATGCTGCCTTTTGTTCAGCAAGCTGCATGCGATGCTCGCGGGTATCGTCGGCCATGGTGCGGATCGCGGTGCCGACCGGGGTACC
The DNA here is from genome assembly GCA_050302295.1 of Roseibium sp. GTDB lineage: Bacteria > Pseudomonadota > Alphaproteobacteria > Rhizobiales > Stappiaceae > Roseibium. Next base: position 219 of record JBNLAU010000316.1, read on the forward strand.
ATAGCGTTCGGCCTGAATGAGGGCCATCATCACGTTTTTGACGCCGTCGACACCTGTGCGCTTGGCCAAATTCTCATAGGCGACACGGCGTTCGCTCAAGTAGGAGAGCTCTGCAGTCGTCAAGGACAGCTCTTCTGCAAGTTCGACAGACTGAACACCGACTTCCTCGGCCACCCGCTGAAAGCCCCCCTCAATGGACATGCCGGATTCCACACAGATCAGCATCAGATCGAGCGCGTCCGGCCAGGCTCTCTGAATGGCCAACTTCCGCTTGTCGATTCTGTTTTTCAGATAGATGTTCGGCATAAAGGCGCCGAGCCCTGAAATCGCAAGACAGAAACAGACTATCGACAGGGCCGGAAGGTCCGTATCGAGAACGAGAAATGAATAAGCAAGGGCCACCACGAAGATCACAATGGGCAATCCAACGCGTGCCGTGAGGAAATAGTAAAGCGGTGCCGAGCCTCGATAACCGGCCATGCGCAACCGCTCCCCGGTCATTTCGTCTGAAAGCATTTCCTTCAGGTTGAGCCTGTCGACCACACTTTTCATCTGGGCCTTGGGCTGATTTCGCAGGGACGCCTTGGCATCCGCCTGAGTGGATTGAAGACGTGCCCGCTCCCGGGCCCGCAGCTTGTCACGCTCAAGCGCAACAGTCTTCATTCGGGTTTTCAGGGTGTCACGGGACAGGAGCGGCATCACCAGGGAGAAAATCGTTCCGGTAACGGCGATCATGGCCAGAACCGCAGCAACGAATTGGCTCGAGCCGATTGTTTCAAGGTCCATTCGGCCCTCCTAGAAATCGAAGTTGATCATCTGCCGCATGACCATGATGCCGATAAACATCCACAAAAGGCAGCCGCCGATGATGATGTTGCCAGCGGTGGTGGAGAACAGCAGCCCGATGTAATCGGGAGCGATCAGGAACATGATGCCGCCGACCGCGAACGGAAGTGAGCCAATGATAGCGGCGGAGGATTTGGCTTCCTGGCTCAGCGCCGTGATCTTGCGCTTCATGGCTTTCCGGCCACGCAGAACCTTGGAAAGGTTGTTCAGTGCCTCCGCCAGTCCGCCACCGGCTTTCTGCTGAATGGCAACAACGATGGCGAAGAAGTTTGCTTCAGCAACAGGAACCCTGTCGGGCAGCTTTGCAACGGATTCGGCAAGAGAAATCCCCATGACCTGTGTTTCCACGATCTTGCGGAATTCCGTGGCAACCGGCTCGCGCGCCTCGCGCGCAACAACCTTGATGCAATCCCCGAGCGGCAGACCCGCCTTCACACCGCGCACGATAATGTCCACCCCGTTGGGCAGCTCTTCAAGAAAGGCATTGAACCTGCGCTTGCGCTTGCGCGAGACATACCAGCGCGGGAAGCCGAGAGCGCCGGCAAAGGCGAAGCCTGCTGCGATCAGAAAATTGCCGCTGCTGGCAAAGAAGCCAATAATCGCGAATATCAGACAGCAGACAGCACTGAAAATGATGAAATGATGCATTTCCCAGGTCAGACCGGCCTGTTCCATTTTCATCTTCAGTGAAACGTTCTGCTGCTTGTCCTGTTTTGCTTTCTGCCGTTCTTCGAATTCTTTCAACTGATCCTGGATGGATTTCTTGCGGCGGTTATTGTCACGCAACTGTTTGCGCTGATTTTCGTTCTGCGGCCGTGCAGAGACGGTCTGCAGCCGCTTCGCGCTGCGTTTGGTCCCGGACAGTGTGGGCTGGAACAGGCTGTAGATGACACCACCGACAGCCAGCATCACCAGGACCGCAACTGCAATCCCTGTAACCTGCGGGGAAATAAAGTCTTCAAGTCCGGACATAAGACACTCAATCCGTTACATATTCTGGCGTTTCGGAGTCGTCCAGCGCCTGAGCCAGACGTGCTTCTTCACCAAAGTAGCGCGCACGTTCCCAGAATTTCGGACGACCGATGCCGGTGGACCGGTGCCGGCCGATAATCCGGCCGTTCGGGTCTTCGCCGACAATGTCGTACAAAAATACGTCCTGCGTCGTGATGATGTCGCCTTCCATCCCCACGACTTCCGTGACGTGGGTGATGCGGCGGGAGCCGTCGCGCAGACGTGCGGCCTGGACGACGACATCGATGGAGGAAACGATCATTTCCCTCAAGGTTCGGGAGGGCAGCGAAAAACCGCCCATCGTGATCATGGATTCAAGGCGGGACAGGGCCTCGCGCGGCGAGTTGGCGTGCAGCGTGCCCATGGAGCTGTCGTGACCGGTGTTCATGGCCTGCAGAAGGTCGAAGGCCTCCGGGCCACGCACTTCGCCCACGATAATCCGCTCAGGACGCATACGCAGACAGTTTTTCACCAGGTCGCGCATGGTGATTTCACCCTCGCCCTCCAGGTTCGGCGGGCGTGTTTCCAGGCGCACCACATGAGGCTGCTGCAGCTGCAGTTCGGCGGAGTCTTCGCAGGTGATGATTCGCTCGGTGCTTTCGATGTAGGCTTTCAGACAGTTCAGGAGCGTCGTCTTGCCGGAACCGGTACCGCCTGAAATCAGGACATTACAGCGGGAGCGGCCGATGATCTGCAGGATTGTGGCCCCTTCAGGCGTAATCGAGTCGTATTTCACCAGTTGATCAAGGGTCAGCTTGTCCCGCTTGAACTTACGAATGGTCAGAGCGGGACCATCAATCGCCAGGGGCGGCGCAATCACGTTGACACGGGAGCCATCAGGCAGGCGCGCGTCACAGATCGGGCTGGAATCGTCGACACGCCTGCCAACCTGGCTCACAATGCGCTGACAGATGTTCATCAGCTGGGCGTTGTCGCGGAACGCAACGCCGGTCTGTTCGACCTTGCCCGAGGTTTCGATGTAGACCGTGTGCGCACCATTGACCATGATATCGGCAATGTCGTCGCGCGCGAGCAGCGGCTCCAGCGGGCCATACCCCAGAACGTCGTTACAGATGTCCTCCAGCAGGTCTTCCTGCTCGGAAATCGACATCACCACATTTTTCAGGGCGATGATGTCATTGACGACGTCGCGGATCTCGTCCCGCGCATCTTCAGCGTCCAGACGCGCGAGCTGTGACAGGTCGATGGCTTCGACCAGTGCGGAGAAAATCTGCGCCTTGGTCTCGTAATATTCGTTGTTTCTCTTTCGCGGCTGCTGCTGAGCCTGCGGAGCTGCTTGCGCCGGGGCCGGGGCCGGGGCCGGGGCCGGGGCCGGTTCTGGTTCTGTCCGGGTTGGCTGCGGCGCAGGTTCTTCTGCCTGAACGGTTTGATCCACCGGTTCAGGCATATCCTGCAGCCCGGGCGCACCTGCCGGCCGGAGGGTCTGGGATCCAGACGATGAACTGCCGCGTCTTCCAAACATGATAAACTATCTGCTCCGTCGAAAAGCCGTTTAGCCGGCTTTGCGTTTCAGTTTTGACAGCAACTCGCCAAGGCCTGAACGTGATGCCTTGCTCGGTTGAGCCTTTCCGGACATGGATTGCGCCAGATCGTCGAACATGCGGGCGATGGCATGTTTGTTGTCCAGTTCCCCGATCATCTGGCCGTTGTTGGCAGCGGTTCCGAAGAGCTGCGGTTCGAACGGAATCGAGGCCTGCACCTTCAGGCCAAGCGCGCCGGCAAACTCATCGGGCTTGATTTCCGGCCGTTTGGGAACGTTGACCTTGTTCATCACCAGGTGCGGCGGACGATCATTCGGCCGAAGCTGTTTCAGAACGTCGACCGTGTTCTTTGCATTGCGCAGATTGGCAAGGTCCGGTTCGGCGACTAGAACGATTTCGTCAACGCTCAGAAGCGTTTCCTTGACCCAGGCATTCCAGGCATGCGGCACATCCAGAACCACATGCGGCACGCTGGCACGCATGACTTCCAGCAACTGCTCGAACGATTTTTCACCTTGGTCGTAGGTTCGTTCCAGCGTTGCCGGCGCCGCAAGCAGGCTCAGGTGATCGCTACATTTCGACAGGATCCTGTCGAGATAGGTCTCGTCCAGCCGCTCCGGCGCGGAAACCGCTTCAAAAACCCCCTGCAACGGATCCGAGTTGTAGTCCAGTCCGGCTGTCCCGAAGGGCAGATCCATGTCTGTGACAACGACTTCGCTCTGAAATCCGCGCGCCAGGGACCAGGCTCCGTTGTGCGCAACCGTGGAAGCGCCACAGCCGCCCTTTACCCCGAAAAAAGCGATTGTCCGGCCGAGAGGATCGGCTTCCGGATCGCTATAGAGGTTGCCGATCGATCCGATCAGCTGCATCACGTCAACGGGCGTGATGAGATATTCACTCACGCCGCGGGATATCAGATCCCGGTAAAGCGTGACGTCATTGACATCGCCGATCACAATCACCTTCGTGCCCGGATCGCAGTATTCGGCAAGATGATCGAGATTGGCCAGCAGGTCCTCCCGCTGTCCCGACGTTTCAACAATGATCAGGTTCGGCGTCGGCGCCTG
>JBNLAU010000317.1:0-11469 GCA_050302295.1 Roseibium sp.
CATCGGGTTCGTGAAGGCTTGAAGGCCGGGCATTCCTATGAGGATTGAAGCACTCAGTCTGCGCCGGTTCCGCAGCTTCGTCCTGGCAGGTCTCTTCCTGGTGGCGACGTCGGCGACGTCTCACGCCCTCCCTCCTGTCGGTGAGGCAACTGATCAGGGCCTCAAGGCCGTCGCCTTCGTGACAGTCGATACCGACTGGCAGGAGAAATGGTCCTCCCAACGGACGGAGACACCAAATTTCTCCACCCATTCCAAGGTCAGACCAGGAGAAACGATAACGCTGGTACTGCTCTTCGCGGGTGCCAGCAGCGCCGCCGATGGCGGCATCAGCCTGGAATGCGACGTCAGGGTCGTCGGCCCGGGCGGTACCGTGCTTGGCGAACTGCCCACAACCTCCTGCGCGGATGGCACCCTGTCGGGCCCGAACACTGATCTTTATCTCGCCAAGCACTTCGTCGAGATCGAAATTAGAGAGGATTTTCCGAAAGGCCCGCTGACCTTCGAAGCCGGCATCCGGGATGTTCACCGGAACCTTCGTGTTCCGATTGCTGTCGGGGTAGACGTGGTCGGAGCTGACGAGTGAGAACCAACCGATGACCCGCAATTCGATTTTTCCGGCAGATTTCTTGCTTCTCTTACACGCAGTTCGGAGACAGGCGGCATGACCGACGTCCCCCTTTCCCAAACCCGCGGCCTGAACCCGTTTTCCGGCCTCATGTCCGGCACAGCAGGTCCCGTCACCGTCGTGGTCCTGGCAATTCTGGCCATCTGGTACATTGCAGCCATCGCGCTCAACACCCAGTTCCAGCAGGAGCTTTACGAGCGCGCCAATCTGACCGACGTTCCCGTCAGTCAGCTGATTACCGACACCCTCGCCCAGGACCGCCCCGTGCTGCCCGCGCCGCACCAGGTGATCGCAGAGATGTGGAACACGACGGTAAACAAGAAGATCACCTCAAAGCGCTCGCTCGTCTATCATACGGGCATCACACTTTCCTCGACGCTGCTGGGCTTCCTGCTCGGGACGACCCTCGGCATTCTGCTTGCGATCGGCATCGTCCATTCGAGGGTGCTCGACAAATCCCTGATGCCGTGGATCATTTCCTCGCAGACCATTCCGATCCTGGCGATCGCGCCGATGATTATCGTTGTGCTGAACGCCGTCGGCATTTCCGGCCTCCTGCCCAAGGCGATGATCTCCACCTATCTGTCCTTTTTCCCGGTCGCTGTCGGCATGGTGAAGGGCCTGCGGTCGCCGGAAATCATTCACATGGACTTGATGCATACCTATTCGGCTACTCGCATCCAGGCTTTCTGGAAGCTGCGCCTGCCCTATGCGGTGCCCTTTCTCTTCACGTCCATGAAGATCGGCATGGCTGCGTCGCTGGTCGGCGCCATCGTTGGCGAATTGCCGACCGGTGCTGTCGCCGGTCTCGGCGCACGGCTGCTTGCCGGCTCCTACTACGGACAAACTGTCCAGATCTGGTCTGCGCTCCTCATGGCAGCCCTGCTGGCGGGATCATTGGTGGCCTTGATCGGCGTTCTTGAAAAAATCACCTTGAAACGCATGGGGATGGACAGATGAGTGCGATGTCAGCATCCAAAAACCGTCTCGACATGCCGGCGCTGCTGGCCTGGTTCATCGTTGCCATGGTCATCGTTGGTCTGTTCAGTCCGATCTTCGGCCCGGATTACGGCGTCATGGACGTGCCGCGTCTGGCCATCTGCCTGGTGATCCTGGCCATTGCGGGCGTGCGCTACGAACTCGGTTTCATGCGCAACATCGTCGGAGACCTGATCCTTGGCCTCGTCACCGGCATCGCCGCTTGGCTTCTGGTGTCGACCGCATCGAACCACGCAGGTGAAGCCGCGCTCGGCTTCTGGGCGCTGGCGGCGGCCACCTGGGCCGCCTCGTGGCTGTTCGTCGAACGCCTCGCCACCTGGAAAAACATCTCTCCCCAGGCCGCCCGGCTGGTAAATCTTGCCATTCCGGCGATTTTCGGCATCACGTTGCTGCTGCTGTGGCAGATCATCGTCACCGGTGCGGGAGTACCAAAGGTGCTGCTGCCGGCGCCTTCCGAGATCTGGCTGCGCCTGACGTCTTCCGGAACCACGCTTTGGGCGGATTTCCGCCAAACCTTCCTGAAGGCGGTTCTCGCCGGCTACGCCATAGGCTGTGGCTCAGCCTTTTTGATTGCGATCCTGGTCGACCGCGTGCCGTTCCTGCGCCGCGGACTGCTGCCCATCGGCAACCTGGTCTCCGCTTTGCCGATCATCGGCGTTGCGCCGATCATGGTGATGTGGTTTGGCTTTGACTGGCCGTCCAAGGCCGCCGTCGTCATCATCATGACCTTCTTCCCGATGCTGGTGAACACCGTCTCGGGCCTTGCCGCTTCCGACGCGATGCAACGCGACCTGATGCGCACCTATGCCTCCAGCTATTGGCAAACGCTGTTCAAGCTGCGCCTGCCGATGGCCATGCCCTTCATCTTCAACGCCCTGAAGATCAATTCCACGCTTGCGCTGATCGGCGCCATCGTCGCCGAATTCTTCGGCACGCCGATCGTGGGAATGGGCTTCCGAATTTCCACGGAAGTCGGCCGCATGAATGTGGACATGGTCTGGGCGGAGATCGCGGTCGCGGCGCTAGCGGGATCGGTGTTCTACGGCGCGGTCGCGGTGCTGGAACGGGCCGTCACCTTTTGGCACCCGTCGATGAGGGGATGAATTGCCCCTCCACTTGTCATCCCGGATATGCCAAAAGGCATAGTCCGGGATCCGGTAACCCGACGTTGAAACGAGTTGTCCGACAAACGGCGTCGATTGCTGGATTTCAGCTTTTGCAGCGATGACAAGAAGATGAGAACAGAGCCGCTTTCATGACACCCAGCCGCGATATTACCCGTCTGATCGAAATCATGGCCGCGCTCAGGACGCCGGTCACCGGCTGTCCATGGGATCTGGAACAGAACTTTTCGACGATTGCGCCCTATACGCTGGAAGAAGCCTATGAGGTGGCAGACGCCATCGCCAAGAACGATCTCCTTGAACTCCGCGAAGAGCTCGGCGATCTGCTTCTGCAAGTCGTCTATCACGCCCGCATGGCGGAGGAAGAAGAGCAATTCGATTTCGGCGATGTCGTGGAGGGCATTACCAAAAAGATGATCCGGCGGCATCCGCATGTCTTTGGCGATGAAAACGGCGAAAAGGCGGAGCATGTCAAAGGAATCTGGGAGCGGATCAAGGCTGAGGAGCGGGCGGAAAAACGCGCCGAACGCAAGTCCCGAGGCCAAGCAGAGCTTAAGAAGCGTTTTCTGGACGATGTTCCGGTCGCTTTCCCGGCGCTTCAGGAAGCAGATAAATTGCAGCGCCGGGCATCAAAGGTTGGATTCGACTGGAACGATGCGCGTCTCGTCCTCGATAAAATCCGCGAGGAAACCCACGAGCTTGACGAGGAACTCGCCAGGGGCACGCCGGACAAGGACCGCATGACCGACGAACTCGGCGACACGCTGTTCGCGCTCGCCAACCTCGCCCGCCATCTCGATATCGACCCGGAGGAAGCGCTGCGCCGGACCAACCGCAAGTTCCGCAAGCGTTTTGCCGCGATAGAAGACCAGGCCGATCAGACAGGCACGACGCTCGAGGCGATGTCGCTGGATGAAATGGAAGCGGCCTGGCAGGCGGCTAAAAACAGGTAGAGCAGTAGAGCCCCAACTGACCGGACACGCTCCTATCAACCATCGATGAAGTCGCCAAAGGTGTCCCGGAACGGTCCGCGCTGCTTGTCCGTGACACGCACATTGGCGCTCACGAAATCGTCGGCGTCTTCCCGGTCCAGAACCTCGGCCATCTGATAGAGCTTTGCCAGCAAAGCCCCCTCCTCGACCGGTATCCTGACGGACAGAATATCGTCGTTTTGCGCCATGAAGGCATCAATCCGGCTCGACAATTGATCGATGCCCTCGCCTGTCAGTGCCGACAGGGCGATTGGTCCTTCGTCTCCCGCACTCTCCAGAAGTTTTTCGCGATAGGCTGGATCGAGGCAGTCGATCTTGTTCCAGACCTCGATTACAGGAGCACCGGTCTGTGCATCGACACCCAGGTCGGTCAGGGTCTTCTTGACGTCCTCGGCCTGGGCTTCGGTGTCCGAATGCGAAATGTCGCGCACATGCAGGATAAGATCGGCTTCCAGCACTTCTTCCAACGTCGCCCGGAAAGCGGCGACCAAATGGGTCGGCAGATCGGAAATGAAGCCCACTGTATCTGACAGGATGACTTCCCTGCCGTGCGGAAGTTTGATCTTGCGCAGGGTTGGATCGAGCGTTGCAAAAAGCAAGTCCTGGGCAAAGACATCCGCCTCGGTCAGGCGATTGAAAAGCGTCGATTTTCCGGCGTTGGTGTACCCCACCAGCGCGACGACTGGCTGCGGGATCTTCTTGCGCTTCTTGCGATGCAGATTTCGCGTCCGGCGCACCTGCTCAAGCTGCTTTTGAAGCGCGATGATGCGTTCCTGGATCTGGCGGCGATCGGCTTCGATCTGCGTTTCGCCAGGCCCTCCCATGAACCCCGCACCGCCGCGCTGCCGTTCAAGGTGGGTCCAGGAGCGCACAAGGCGGCTCTTTTGCCAGGTCAGATGGGCGAGATCCACCTGCAGACGGCCTTCCTTCGTGCGCGCTCTGTCCCCGAAGATTTCCAGAATGAGGCCCGTACGGTCAATCACCTTGGTTTTCAGGCGACGCTCCAGGTTTCGTTGCTGAACCGGCGACAAAGGATGATCGATAACCACGAGATCCAACTCGTCGCTGACAACCATGCCGGCGAGCTCGGCGACCTTGCCTTCACCAAAGAGGGTTGCAGGTTTCGGATTGTTGATGCGCACAATCCCCGACTGGGCAATGTCGAGATTGATCGCGGCGCTCAGGCCAATGGCTTCATCCAAACGGGCTTCGGGGCTACGAATGGCGCGCAAATCCTGCGGACTGTTCTCGCCGCGTATTTGCAGAACGGGCTCAATAATCATCGCACGGAAGCGCTGGGGCCGACGATCCACCCCAGTTTCCTTCATTCTCAGCGATTTCTGGCCCGGTTCTTCAGAACCGTTTGATTTTGAAAAATCGTCCGCGCGAGACTTTGGTTTCAATCAGTTTGCCTTTTCAGCGGGTTCCTCTGCCTGATCGAACAGTTGAACAGGTCCGTTAGGCATAATTGTGGAAATCGCATGCTTATAAACCAGCTGGGAATGCCCATCGCGGCGCAGCAGGACGCAAAAATTGTCGAACCATGTCACGACTCCCTGCAATTTCACTCCATTGATCAGGAAAATTGTCAGAGGCGTTTTTTGTTTGCGAACGTGATTGAGGAAAGTGTCTTGGAGATTTTGTGCGCGCTCAGCCATCAGTCTTTTTATCCTAATTGTCCCGGATGCGGCCGGGCATCCAGAGTTTGTCAGCAGCTTACCGTCAAAAGCCGTGCAAATTCAAACACTAAGGTTTGATGTACCGCCTGCTTTTCGTATTGCCCACCAATAGGAGCTGTCTGCCTCAGCCCAATATTGTCTCGGTTTCGCAGCCCAACAAGGCCGTCAGAATCATACCGCCTTCAAATCAGTAGCAGTATGGAACAATTCGCGCAATCGGGTTGCAACGCTTCCGGGATGGCCATTTCCGATAATCTTTCCGTCCAATTGCGTTACCGGCATCACTACACTGGTAGCCGCAGTGACGAAAGCCTCTTTTGCCTCGAAAGCTTCCGCTAGGTTAAACGGTCTTTCCTCGAAAGTCAGTCCTTCCTTCTGGATCAACTCCAGAACCACTGCTCGGGTAATACCGCGCAATATGCCGCTGTCCGCCGGGCGAGTGACCAGAACGCCATCCTTCGTCACAATCCACGCGTTGGTTGAACCGCCCTCGGTGACATTGCCGTCCTGATCCACATACCATGCTTCCTTGCCTCCATGCTCTTTGGCATTTTGTTTGGCAAGCACGTTAGGCAACAGGGCAACGGTCTTGATATCGACGCGCGGCCAGCGGTTTTCGGGATAGCTGACGACACCGATGCCTTGTTCGCTAAGCGCTTTGGCAGCGTCCGGATCGGTTGAGCGCGCTGTCACCACAATTGACGGCGCGACGTCTTCCGGCGGAAAGAAATGGTCGCGGCGCGAAACACCGCGCGTTACCTGAATATAGACCAATCCGTTCCTGACCCTGTTCCGGCGGACGACCTGACGAAGCACAAACTCCACCGCGCGGCGCGACATCGGCCAATCAATACGCAATTCGCCCAGGGAGCGGTTCAGACGATCCAGATGCCGGGGAACATCGACAAGCTTACCCTGCCAAACTTCACAAACTTCATAAACGCCGTCCGCAAATTGGAAACCACGATCTTCCACGTGCACAGCAGCATCCGAATGGCGTACGTACTGGCCGTTGACATAGGCAATCCGGCTCATGGCTCCTCCAGGTTAGGCACGGTTCAATTGGAACCAATTGGCATTCAACGGATTTTTGACCGTTCGGTCTGATAAATGCAAGAACAGAAACGCACCGTCCGACTTAAAAGAAGTCCAGACTGACACGGAACATCTGTTCCACCTGACGGACCCTATTTGCAACCGCGAAAATCACGATCCGGTCTTGCGCCTGGATCTGCAGGTCGCCGTTGGGCGTCAGCACCTCTCCGTTCCTGAAGACCGCCCCGACCCGGATGCCTGACGGGAGATCAATGACCCTAAGAGGCTTGCCGACCAGCGGGGACGTGTCCAGAGCTTCAGCTTCCACGATTTCAGCCGCACCATTTTGAAGGGAATGCACTCCCCTGATACGGCCGCGGCGCACGTGCTGCAGAATACGCGAAATGGTCACGGCGCGCGGGTTGATGAACGCATCAATACCAAGCGCATTGGCAAAAGCCGGATAGCTCGGGTTGTTCAGAAGGGACAGCGATCGCTTGCAGCCAAGTTTCTTGGCCATAACCGAGGACAGAATATTGACCTCATCCTCATTGGTCAGCGCAACCATGGTGTCGGCGTCGCCCGCATCGGCCTCTTTGAGGATGGCCTGATCAAGCGCGCTGCCATGCAGGATGACGGAGCGTTTGAGTTCATCTGCCACGGTCATCGCCCGTTCTCTGGACTCTTCGATCAGCTTGACCTTTGTGCCTGATTGCCGCTGTTCCAGCGCCCGGGCCACATAAAGCCCGATATTCCCGCCACCTGCGATAATCACCTTGGCGGCCTCAGGCTCTTCGTGACCGAATATGCTCAATGTCCTGCGGACCTGATCGCGGCGTGCGACCACATAAGCAAGATCGCCGCTCAGGATGGAATCGCTGCTCTTGGGCACAAAAAGATGGTTGTTTCGGTAGATACCGACAACGACAGCTCCCAGGTCGGGAAAAAGCTCCGTAAGCTGGCGTAACGGCGTATCGACGACCGGACAATCATCCTCACATATGATGCCGACCACAACCACCTGGTCATCAGCAAAGCGGACGGTCTCAACGGCGCCTGGCAGCGCCAGGCGGCGCAGTACCATCTCGCCGACTTCGATTTCCGGCGAGATGATAACGTCGATCGGCATGTGATCGCGCGAAAACAAATTGCGCCAGCGCCCCTGCAAATAGGACTGCGCGCGGATGCGGGCGACCTTTGTTGGCACGTTGAACAGGGAATGAGCCACCTGACAGGCCACCATGTTGACCTCGTCATAGAGCGTAACAGCGACTATCATGTCCGCTTCTTCCGCCCCGGCTTGTGCCAGGACATCCGGATGCGCTCCATGTCCGACAAAGCCTCGCACATCCAGCTGGTCGCCAATTGCGGAGATCAGCTGCGGCGAGGAATCGATCACCGAGACGTCGTTTTGTTCCGCCGCGAGTCGCTCGGCGATGCCGTATCCGACTTGCCCGGCGCCGCAAATGACGATTTTCATGGGAAGGTCCCTTTCCCGCTTTATTCAGTTACCTTACCGCCCTCAGGTCATTCCGAGAGTTTTAAGTTTGCGGTGAAGGGCAGACCGTTCCATACCGACAAATTCGGCGGTGCGCGAGATGTTACCGTCAAATCTCTTGATTTGGGCCTGAAGATATTCCCGCTCAAAAATCTCCCTCGCTTCGCGCAGGGGAACCGACATCAAATGCTCGCCGGTTCCCGAACTGGGCAGGCTTGGCAAGGTTTCTCCGATTTCGGCCGGAAGCAGATCTGCGGTAATCGTACTGTCGGGATCTCCGCGACTCAAGATCATCAGCCGCTCCACATTGTTGCGCAGCTGCCGGACATTGCCCGGCCAGTCATGGGTCTGGAGCACGGCCATCGCATCATCCCCGATCGGCCGAAGCGGAATGCCGGACGCGCCTGATATCTGTTCCATGAAATGGTGTACCAGCACCGGAATGTCTTCACGGCGCTCCGAAAGGCCGGGAACCCTCAAGGGAACCACGCTCAGCCGATGATAAAGGTCCTGCCGGAACAGACCGGAGGCAATGTGTTCTTCCAGGTTCTTGGACGTTGAAGACAGGATCCTGATATCAACCTGAACCTTCTGTGTGCCACCCACGCGGGAAAAGCTCTGCTCCACCAGAACCCGCAGGATCTTGCCCTGTGTCTCGGCCGGCATGTCGGCGACTTCATCAAGATAAAGCGTGCCGCCGTGAGCCTCCTCCAGCGCACCGACCTTCCTCAGATTGCCGTTTTCGTCCTCAATCCCGAACAGCTCTTCTTCCATGCGCGCGGGCGTGATGGTGGCGGCGTTCAGAACGACAAACGGGCTCTTTGAGCGCGGTGACTGGTCGTGAACCATTCGCGCGGCCCTTTCCTTGCCGGACCCGGACGGTCCGACGATCAGGATACGGCTATTCGTGCTGGCGATCTTCTGGATCGTCTGGCGCAAATTATGCGCGGCTGAAGAGTTGCCAATGATATCACTGGTCTCACCACTACGCTGTTTAAGGTCCCGGATTTCACGCTTCAGGCTGGAGGCTTCCAGCGCCCGTTCGACAATATGCACCAGCCGGTCCGCTTTGAATGGCTTCTCAATATAGTCGTAGGCGCCGCGCTTGATCGCCGAAACGGCGGTCTCAATGTTGCCGTGACCGGAAATGATCACGACGGGCAGCTCAGGGTCCATTTCCTTGAAGATGTCCAGCAAGGCAAGGCCGTCAAGGCGGCTTCCCTGCAGCCAGATGTCAAGCACAATAAGCGATGGCTTGCGTTCCTTGACCGCAGCCAGCGCGCTGTCGGAATCCTGCGCTGTCCTTGTTCCGTAGCCGTCGTCGTCCAGGATACCGGCAATCATCTCCCGGATGTCGGTCTCGTCGTCTATGACCAGAATATCATGCGCCATGAGGAGTCACTGCTTCTTCTTGTGGTTCGGTCTCCGGTTCGCTTTCTGCCTCTGCTGCCAGGGTCAAGCGAACCAGTGTTCCCGTATATCCAGGATTAGTCTTGGGAGCGTCCAGCAATTCAATACCGCCCCCGTGGTCTTCGAGAATTTTGCGGACGATGGCGAGGCCGAGACCCGTCCCCTTTTCCCGTGTCGTCATATAAGGTTCCAGCAGCCGGCTGCGGTTTTCTTCCGGCAAGCCGATACCATTGTCTGTGACGTCGATCACAATCCGTCCGGAAGGGTCCGAAGTGTCACTGTAGAGGTGCACTTTGACCATGCCTTTCGGCAGGTCTTCACCTTCGCGTGCACTCACGGCCTCGGCGGCATTCTTGACCACATTGGTCAAGGCCTGCCCAACCAGACGCGCATCGAACACGGCGTTGACCGGTGTGCCGGGAACATCCGCCGTCACACTGATATCCGGATTGGCCACAGACTGCATGAATGCGGCATCCCGCACCGCCTCGCGCAGATCCCCCTTGGACTTGTTCGGTTTGCGCATACGGGCAAACGAGGAGAATTCATCCACCATCTGCCCGATATCCCCTACCTGGCGGACGATGGTATCAACGCACTGATCGAACACTTCCCGGTCTTCCTCGATCCGCTTCCCGTATCGCCGGCGGATACGTTCGGCGGAAAGCTGGATCGGCGTCAGCGGGTTCTTGATTTCATGCGCGATGCGCCGGGCCACGTCCGCCCAGGCGGAATTGCGCTGGGCTGAGACGAGATCGGTAATGTCGTCCAGCGTCACGACAAATCCATGTTCGCGGCGGGTCGATTGTTCTGTAGTGATCCTGACGTTGATGGTTCGCAAACGGCCACCGCGGGTGATCTCGATCTGCGTCTCCGGCAAGCGATCTCCGCTGTTGTCCAGAACTTGCGCCATGCAATCGCCAAGTTCCGGCACGACCTCCATCAGCGGCCGGTTCAGGATCTGAACCTCGTCGAGTTGCAGCAGGTCCAGCGCCGATCGGTTGATCAGCATGATGGATCCTTCGTCATCGATGCCGATCACGCCCGTGGACACGCCCGAGAGGACCGCTTCGTTGAAACGCCGGCGGCGGTCAATCTGTTCGTTTGCGGCAAGAAGCGCGTCCCGCTGGCCGAGCAGCTGGCCAGTCATATTGTTGAATGTGGTTCCAAGATTGGCGAGATCGCCGCCGGATTTCTCGGTGGTGACCTTGACGGCCAGATTGCCCTTGGACACCTCGTCCGCGGCCGAGATCAGCGTTCTGATGGGAGAGACAAGCCGGTTGGCAAACCCAAAGCCAATCCAGATGGCCGAAAGCAGCAGTACCAGCGCGACACCCAGATAGACAAGCGCAAAGGCGACCTGAACGCCGAAACGGCTGTTTTCCATTTGCTGGTACTGGGACGCACCCGTCTCGGCGAGGCGCAGATATTCAACGACACGCGGGTCGATTGCCCTGACGGCATATAGATAAAAATTGTCGAAGGCCGACAACTTCATGATGCCGCCGACAATGTTCGAACTGCCCGGAGCGATCAGAATTGGATCGCCGGATTTCGCCTTGAAGAAGCTGTCCGCCGGCGGCTGAGGTACATCTGCGTTCGGGTTCGGAATAACCCGTGTCACAACGTTCCCGTCTTCGTCCAAAATGAAGGCCGCAAGAATGCCGCGCAGAGACACCTGGGTCGCGAAAAACTGATCAAACCGGGTGGGTTCAAAATCATATACGGCCTTGGCGCGGTCGATATCATTGGTCATGGCAATCAGATCACCGCGCAAGACCCTGGCATGTTCCTGAAGATAGGCCTGGGCAACGGTCAACGCATTGTCGATGATTTGCCGGGTGCGATCCTCGAACCAGCGATCGAGACCACGGTCCAGCGTGATCGCGGCCAGGATCGCCATCAAAATCGCGGGTACGGCAGCAACGACGCTAAAAAGGGCAACGACCCGGACATGGAGCCGCGCAGCAGCCCTCCCCCGCCGCCGGGCCTGCCAGAGCTTGAGGATTTCAATGGAGATGACACCCAGCAGAACAGCGGCGAGGAAGCCGTTGATCAGCATTGCTGCGACGATAACTTCGCGCGTGGGATCGATCGACGTCAGTCC
>JBNLAU010000318.1:0-11441 GCA_050302295.1 Roseibium sp.
GGACCTGCGCTCGATATAGGGGAGGAAGCCGATGCACCCGCGTGCCGGTCCGTCGAAGTCGATCTCGCCCGTGGTCGCGTCGCGCATAGTCGGTGCGTCGTCACCGGCAAAGCCGATGCCGCTGCCACTCCCTCCCGTGAGCTGCAGGGTGGTGCCGTCCAATGACACTTTCATGCCGTTGGCCACAGAAAGCGACATGGCCGAGACGACAAGCCCGTTGACCAGGCCCGAGGCGAGAGAACTGCCGTCGCCCGCAAGCCCCAGAAACGGCACCTTGTCCTGATCGGTCAGGCTCCCGGGGTCGCTGATCCAGACAATACCGCGGCTGGCCGGCGCACGGGCGACCAGGGACCAGATCCTGCGTGCGAAAATCTCCTGTGCCTCCGCATCGCCGATATCGAGCGAATTCGGCGAAAACAGGAAGATGCCGCCGAGCGAGGCGGTCGTAAGGGCCTGCTCGATGGTCAGCGTGTTGTCAGACGACTTGGCGTTCTCGCCGAGCAAAAACGCAGCTGCGCCGACGGAACCGGAATTGGCCGCAACATAGTAGGACGAAAACCCGTCAGGCAAGCGGGTGAAGAACGCCATGGATGCCCCTCCCAAGGTGAAATCCTTGCAAAACTCGCCCGTGCTCCGGGGAGGCCCCGGAGCAGGAAAGTCAAGCACTGCGGCCGCGCTGTCGCGGCTCGTGTCAGACGGTGAAGGTGCTTGTGGCGGCCAGCGCCGTCTGCTTCAGGTTCGACGGGTTTGAATCGAAGCCCGAAGCGAAAAGACCGATCGCGTAGGTCGTGCCGCGAAGGATCTTGATATTGTTGAATGAGACGGTACCCGACGAATTCGAACCGGTGACCGGCTGGTACCATTTCGGCGGTTGCGTGTAGGAGACGGTCTGTCCTTCCCACACACCGACAAAGGACTTCGCCTTTTCAGGGTTGAACCCGGCGAGCATGTCGAACCGCGTCACCAAAGAGGTCGCGCCAAAGGTCTGCATGTCGACACTCGGACTGAAGACGTCCCCTTGCTGATCTGTGCCCGCCCCGCCCGAGGAGCTGCCGAGCGCCGGAACGAAGACCGTGGCGACCACGTTCGGATAAAGCCAGTTCTGGTCTCCCTTCGGCCCGACGGAATAACCGATCAGGTAGGAGAGCGTTGTCACGTCGAGGTCGGTGAAGGAAGCATCGCCGCTCGGCGTATTGTTGGCGATAGGCTGGGATTGTCCCGTGGAAGACCAGGGCACCTGGTTTCCGGACTGCCAGATCCACAGGGCGTTGCCGTAGCTGTTCGGCTGGTTGCCGTTGGGCGTGTCGAAACTGACGCTGATCTGCTTGGCGCTGACATTGGTCGTGTTAACGCGAACCGTCTGCGGTGCAGGTCCCGTAAACAGCCTGCTTTCGGATTGTTTCAACATTGTCTATTTCCTCCTGGCGATTCAATGCTCCGCCCTCGGGCACGCGAAACCGCTTGCCCGAACGGGTGCTCCCGACACTGCAAATTCCGCTATGGCGAGCGCCTGGAATTTGCATAATTTTTGCTTGTATAAAAATATCCTACACTAATCAGTTGCTCTTGCAATCGTTGAAAGGTCATTTTCTTGCAACTTTTGCATGTGCGCGGTGCGCTCGCGGGATGCGGCCAGCGCGACAAACTTCCTTTACGTAATGTTTCCAAGGAATTGCGGCCCGCGCGTCTGCCTGGCGCCGGGGCGACATTGTGGCAAAAAAAAGATCGACTCAGGATTCGGCGTTGAACACCACGAAGCTGGCGAGCCGGTCTAGCTGCAGATCCTTCACCTTCTCCGAAAAGCCGCTGGCGAACAGCGCAAGCGTATAGGAACTGCCGGTGGCGAGTTCCAGTCCGTTCATGACAGCATCGCCCTTCGAGACCGTTTGAAGGATAGGAGCAAACCAGCGAGGAGGTGAGGCATAGGGCGAAACCTTCCCCTGCCAAAGTCCTACCCAGGCACTTGCCGCCTTCGGTTCGAAACCGTCCAGGAACATGTACTGGAAAACCAGCGTGTTCTGGCCGACATACTGGGTCTGGATGCTGCTCGTATGGGAACCTGACGGGTCTCCCTGAGTGCCGGCGGGCGGAATATAGGCCGAGGCGACCACGTTAACGAAGGGGGACCAGGCATTGTCCTGGGCATCCGGCCCGACGGCATAGCCGACGACATAGGCCCCCGTCGTTATATCCGCCATGATCGACTGGTCCCCGGAAGGATCATTTCCCATGATCCCCATGTTGGCCTCGGGCTTCGAATTGAAGGGGACGCTGTTTGCAGAGACCGGCCAGACATGCACCGCATTGCCACTCATCTGAGGCTTGTTGCCCGTCGGCGTTTCGTAGGCGAATGCGATCACTGTGCTGCCGACGTATTTGACCGTGACGTGGACGGAGGTCAAAGTCTGTCGGGTGACCCTGATCAGAGAGCTGCTGATCAAAGACTGATCGTAAGGCCGCAATGTTCTGAGGCCGCTCTGCTCTGCCGGGATCGTCGCGCTTCCCTCTACCACGCTATCGCCGCCTCCTCGTCCAATCGCCAATTTAAAACAGGTTCCGGTTCAGACTGAAAGAACCTGCCGATATAAGAACAGCTGCGATTTCAAGGCAGCGGTGTGGACAGGCGTGGAGTCCCGACGCCGATCGGCACCGCAAGTTATTGAATTCACTCATGCCGACGGGGTCACTCAGTGAAGCCGATCCACACAGAACCTTGCGCTCTCAAGCCTCGCCCCGTCAGATAGCAACGTGAGGGCTTTTTGCGTTTCCGCAAATGGGAGGGGTTTGGCGAGATCCAAGAAACACTCCGATGCTGACCTTACAAAAGAGGGCCGCCGACATGATCCGCAGCGTTGCCCGGCAGGCGCGATGACGCGGACGCGGGAGCAGCCATGCCGCATGACGGACCGGATCTTGCTGGAAGTCAGATATTGCCGGAGCCAGGCCAACCTCGCGAAGACGCTCTAGGAGAGGCCTTTATAGCTGCCGTTTTGCAAAGATGCGGCCGGTCATTTCTCTGGCTGGAGCAACGACGGATTTGGGATCGAGCGCTGTTGTCCAGTCGATCTCGGCCGGGCCGCTTTTTGCCAGGGCTTCGGCGAAAGGCAAGGCGCTGGTTGCAGCAGCGGCGACAAGGTCCTTGGCCTCGGCGCGCGGGACCCCGGCCCGGGCAAGGGCAAAGCTGGCCGCCTCGGCCATGATTTCGGGATTGGCTGTCAGCGTTGCCGCCAGATTGTCCGGATTGGCAATAAGGCTGTCTGCAAGCGATTGGGCGTGACGCAACGCGGTTCCGGCCGCAAGCAGCATCTGAGGCAGATACATCCATTCCAGCGGCCATTTGGAGCCGTCCCGCTCTTCCGCCGGATCGGCAGCGGCCGCAAGTCCCGCCTGCGCGGTGACGGCAATCCGGTTGAGCACCACAATGGTTTCCGCCTGAACCGGATTGGCCTTTTGCGGCATGGTCGACGACCCGCCGCCTGAGCCGCTGGTAATCTCGGCAATCTCCGTCCGGCCCATGAGGATGAGGTCCCCGGCCATCTTGGCAAGCGCCGCCGTGACCTGCTGCAGCCAGGACGACAGATCGAGAACCGAAGATCTGTTCAGATGCCAGGACGGAGCGTCCTCAAGGCCGAGTTCATCCGCCAGGGCTTTTGAGACAGCCGGCCCATGAGGGGCGATTGCGGTGTTGATGCCGGAGGCGCCGCCAAACTGCAGTTTCAGGACAGTCTTCCGCAATTCAGGCAGTGCCAGCTCCGCGTCGATCAGCGGATGTGCCCACTGGGCAATGCGATAGCCGAGGGTGATCGGGGTCGACACCTGGCTGCGGGTTCTGCCGGCAAGCAAACAGTTGGCATGGGCAGTGCTCTTGCTTTCCAGCGTGCCGATGAGCGAGCCGAGCCGCGCGCCCAAGACGGTCAGGCATTCCCGGACCGCCAGGACCTGCGCCGTATCCATGACATCCTGGCTGGTCGCTCCCCAGTGCACCCACTGCCCGGCCTCGGGTCCGACCTGCTTTCGTAGTTCAGCGACCAGGGTCGGGACCGGAACGCCGGCCGACCGGGTGCCCGGCGCCAGTTGCGCCGGGTCCAAAACCGCCTGTCCGAGCTTTGCGGATATTTCCTCCGCGGCTTCCGCCGGAATGACACCCAGACGCCCCTGTGCCCGGGCGAGCGCGCGCTCGAATGCGACCATGCGGGCAACGTCACCGGCATCGCCAAGCTGGCGGGCGAGTTCATCGTCAGAAAAAAGACCGGAATAGATGGAACTGGAAAACAGGGAAACGGGCATGGCTCTCAATGATCTGAATGACGCTCTGCATTGAGAGCCAGGACACGGCGCGGGTCAAGCGGCCCGCAGCGGAATGTCCAGAATTTCGCGGGCCTGCTGCCATGTCGCGACCGGCCGTTCATACTTGTCGCACAGCTCTGCGGCGCGTTTGACAAGAGCCGCATTGGAGGGGGCCAGCGTGTCCTTGTCGAGGCGCACATTGTCCTCCAGGCCAGTGCGGGTGTGGCCGCCGGAAGAGATGCACCATTCGTTGAGCGTCAACTGATGCTGTCCGATACCGGCGGCGCACCATTCGGCATCCGGTGCCAGTCGTTCGACGGTTCTGATGTAATAATCAAAGACATCCCGGTCCACCGGCATGGCGTTTTTCACGCCCATGACGAATTGCATATAAAGCTTGCCCGGTATGCGCCCGTCCCTGTTCATGGCCACTGCCTGGTGGATATGGCTGAGATCGAAGGCCTCGATTTCGGGTTTAACGTGGTAGGTGCGCATTTCACTGGCCAGCCAGTCGACCAGATCCGGTGGGTTTTCATAGACGCGGGTCGGAAAATTGTTCGAACCGACGGAGAGCGAAGCCATGTCGGGCGCAAGCGGAAGCATGCCGCCCCGAGCATTGCCGGCGCCCGAGCGTCCTCCGGTGGAAAGCTGGATGATCATGCCGGGGCAGTGCTTTTCCAGCCCCTCTTTCAGTCTGGCGAATTTTTCCGGATCCGAAGACGGGGTCTGATCGTCATTGCGCACATGCGCATGCACGATCGACGCTCCTGCC
This sequence comes from Roseibium sp., assembly GCA_050302295.1. Classification (GTDB taxonomy): domain Bacteria; phylum Pseudomonadota; class Alphaproteobacteria; order Rhizobiales; family Stappiaceae; genus Roseibium. The sequence goes on from JBNLAU010000318.1 coordinate 5,060, forward strand.
TCAAAGGCCTCTTGCGTGCTTTCCACCTGTTCGTCCACCGTGATCGGCACGGCCGGATTGTTTTCCTTTTTCGGCAGAGATCCGGTGATTGCGACACAGATGATGCAGGGTTTTGTCATAGGCTTCTCTTGATTCCTCGTCGCTTGGACGATCGGCGCCCAAGCACTGTTCCTGGCCGCTGCCACATTCCTTCAGACGGACTTGCCGATCCTCCCCAGGATGAGGGCAGAGTTGAGTTCAGCCTTTAGAGTACGGCCTCACAAGACTGTAATCTATACATCGAAGAAGACAGTTTCGTCTTCACCCTGAAGCTTGATGTCGAAGCGATAGACGGTCTTGCCATCGCGTTCCGTCTTTCTGGCAATCAGCGTTGCCCGGCGCCGTTCCCATTCGATCAGGTTCAAGACGGGGTCCTTCGCATTCGCTTCTGTTTCATCTTCGAAATACACTCTTGTATTGAGGCCGATATTGATGCCGCGTGCCACGACCCAAAGAGTCAGGTGCGGCGCCTGCAGACCGACATTCCGCCCCTGGCAAGGCCCGGGTTTGACTGTGTCGAAGCCCCATTCGCCTGTTTCGAAATCGGTAATCACACGGCCCCAGCCGCGAAAACCGTCTTCAACGTCTCCACCGCCTTCCGGATGGGCATAGTTGCCGTCGGCATTGGCCTGCCAGACTTCCAGCATGACATCCTTGACGGGTGAGCCCGTACCGTCGATGACGAGGCCCTCGACGCGGATGCGTTCGCCCTTGGCATTCGGGCCGGCAATATCCCAGCCCAGCTCCTGGCGGTAGATATCGAAGCCGGCTGCGCCCGGCGCCAGACCGATATGGACGTAGGGACCGGCCGTCTGGGACGGGGTTTCCTGCAGGTAATCAAGTTTCTGCGGCATGGGTCAGTTCCCTTCCAAACGGTTTTCGAAAAGGGTCGAACGGCGCCCGCGCAGGACGATGTCGAATTTGTAGGCGATCGTATCCAGCGGGATGGTGGCATTCAGATCCAGCTTTGCGACAAGCTGCTCGATCGCTTCCGGATCCGGAATGGTGTTGACGATCGGACACTTCGGGATCAGCGGGTCACCCTCGAAATAACACTGGGTGATCAGGCGCTGGCAGAACGCCGTGCCGAAGATCGACATGTGAATATGCGCCGGCCGCCAGTTGTTCACCCAGTTTCGCCAAGGGTAGGCGCCCGGTTTCACTGTGCGAAAATAGTAATAGCCGTTCTCGTCGGTCAGCGTCCGTCCGCATCCGCCGAAATTCGGGTCGATCGGGGCGAGATAGGTATCCTTCTTGTGCCGGTAGCGCCCGCCTGCATTGGCCTGCCAGATCTCGACCAAAGTGTTCGGGATCGGCTTGGCATTCTCGTCCAGGACGCGGCCATGCAGGATGATCCTCTCACCGATCGCGCTCTCGCCAGCCTTCGCGTAGTTGTAGATCAGGTCCCTGTCGAGCGGGTCGATGTCGTTGTCGCCGAACACCGGCCCGGTCGTTTCAGAGACGGAGTTCTGCAGGCTGATCAGCGAGTATTGCGGCGAGCGCGACACGCTCGTCTTGTAGTCTCGCGTCAGGGCGGGCGGATGACGCTCGCGGTTGCGTTGATAGAATTCACCTGGTTTGAGCATTTCCCTCTCCTCCTCGGGAGCCGTAAAAATTCAGCCTTGGGCGCGAACTCGTAATCGAGTTTATAGCCTAATCGGCTTCCATCTCCGCGTAGGTCTGTTTTGCCAGTTTCAGAGCCTGGTTGGCCCGAGGTACGCCGGCGTAAATTGCCACATGCTGGAACGCCTCAAGCACATCCTGCTTGCTCGCACCGGTACGCGCGGTCGCACGAATGTGCATCGGAATTTCCTCGAAGTTGCCCAATGCGGCCAGCAGGGCGAGCGTCAGCATGGAGCGTTCCCGCCGTGTGATGCCGTCCGATGCCCACACATTGCCCCAGGCCGTCTCGGCAATCAGGGTCTGAAACGGTTCGTCCAGATCCGTCTTGGCGGCTTCCGCCCGGGCCACGTGGTCTTCTCCCAGCACGGCCTTGCGAACTTCCATGCCGTCTTCATAGCGCTGTGACACGGAGATCCTCCTTCAGGAACGTCGTCAGATGGCCGGCAAATGCGTCCGGCTGTTCGACACAGGGCAGGTGCCCCGCATTGCTGATTTCAACATACCGGCTGCCCGAAACGAGGGCCGTCGTTGCCCGCACCACATCCGGAGGGCTGGCAAGGTCTTCCGAGCCGCCGATGCCGAGCACGGGCAGATCGAGCTTCGAGGTCGAATCTGTGAGATCCGTGCCGGCAATTGCCGCGCAGCAGCCGGTGTAGCCGTCCATCGGCGTGCGGGTAAGCATGTTGCGCCAGCCGAAGCTCTCGGCTGTCTGCCGGAAGCTTTCGCAGAACCAGCGCTCCATTATGCTATCGGCGATCGGTTCGATGCCGTTGGCTTGAATGGAGGAAATCCGGTCCTGCCAGGTGGCCGCGTCGCCCAGCTTTGCGCCCGTGTTCGACAGAACCAGCCCTTTGATCCGTTGCGGCTGCCGGCTTGCCAGAAGCTGTCCGATCATGCCGCCAATGGACAGCCCGACAAAAACACATGAGTGCACGCCGATACTGTCGAGAAACTGCTCCGTGTCCCGCGACAGGTCTTCCATCGAATAGGGCGGCTTGGGGCAGGACGACAGGCCGTGCCCGCGTTTGTCGAAACGGATCAGCCGGTAGCCCTTTTGCGGCAATCGGCTGATGACCTTGTCCCAGAGCCTGAAGTCCGTTCCGAGCGAATTGGCGAAGACGATCGGAAGGCCGTCGGGATCGCCGTCCTCCGTCCAATGCAGGTCAACCGAAGAGAGCCGTGCAATCTTCATCAGTACGGCAGCCCCACGTAATTCTGCGCGAACCATCTCTGCGCGGTTTCGTTGTAATGCAGCGATTCAATTTCGGCACGCTGCATCTTGAGGTCGAACCCGGACTGGTCGGGAAACCGGTGAAGCATATTCGTGGTGGCCCAGCTAAAGCGCTCGGCTTTCCAGATCCGGGCCAGTGCGCGTTCGGAATAGGTGTCGATTCCCTGTGTGTCCTTGTCCTCGTAATACTGAACAAGGCCCTCAAAGAGATAGTGGACGTCGGAGGCCGCCGTATTCAGCCCCTTGGCGCCGGTCGGCGGCACGATATGGGCCGCGTCGCCGCACAGGAACAGTTTACCCCAGCGCATCGGCTCGGTGACGAAGGACCTCAATGGTGCAATCGACTTTTCGATGGACGGTCCGGTGACCAGCCTGTCGGCGACGGACTCAGGCAGGCGGCGCCTCAGCTCGTCCCAGAACCGGTCATCGCTCCATTCGAAGACATCGTCGCTGAGACTGCATTGAACGTAATAACGCGAAAGGTTCTCGTTGCGCATGGAGCAGAGTGCAAATCCGCGCTCGGAGTTGGCATAGATCAGTTCATCGTGAACGGGCGGCGTTTCGGACAGGACACCCAGCCAGCCGAACGGGAAAACCTTTTCAAAGTCCTGGCGCACCGTATCGGGGATCGTCTTGCGGCTGACGCCGTGAAAACCATCGCATCCGGCAACGAAATCGCAGTCAATGCGTTTGGCGCTCCCGTCGACCGTGTAGGTGACATAAGGCTTGTCGGTGTCGACATCGCGGATTTCAACGTCTTCCACCTCGAAAACCGTCCGTCCTCCGGTCGCATCCCTTGCATCGTAGAGGTCACGGGTAACTTCCGTCTGCCCGTAGACAATGACGCTCTGACCGATCAACTCCTGGAAATTGATGTCGAACATCTCGTTCTCATATGAGATGCAGGTGCCGTGGTGGACGAAGCATTCCTTGTCCATCCGTTCGGCGACGCCGGCTTCGCGCATCAGGTCCACAAAACCCGTTTCCAGAATGCCTGCACGGATCCTGCCGAGAACATATTCCCGGGTCTTGCGCTCAAGAACAATCGTCTCGATGCCTTTCCGGTGAAGCAGCTGTCCGAGCAGCAGGCCGGAGGGTCCACCACCGACAATAACAACTTGAGTGCGCATCCGTTCCTCCATGATTGATTTCATATTGAATGATCAAATTTGTGAAGTAAAATGAGTTATTAGGCTTCTTTCTTTCCAGAAATGGCAACTAAATGATCGATCGGCGTATCAAGTTCCGGCATATCCAGTGCTTCGTTGAGATTGCGCAGGAGCGCAGCCTGAAACTGGCGGCGGACAAGCTCAGCCTCACCCAGCCAGCCATCTCCAAAACGTTGAAGGAACTCGAGGAAATCATTGGCGCGGCGCTGATGACACGGAGCAGGGCGGGGATTGCCCTCACCAAACAGGGCAAGGTGTTCCTGCATTTTGCGCAGATTTCGCTGGCCAGCCTGCAGCAAGGTCTGGACGGGGTCGAACAGGAAGGCGCCCACCCTCGCGCCACGCTGAAAGTGGGCGTGCTGCCAAGTGTGGCGGCCAGTCTCATGCCGCCGGTGATCCGTGAGTTTTCCGAACTGGCACCCGATGCAATCGTGCAGGTTATGGACGGTCCGCACGGCTATCTCATCGAGCGGTTGAAGCTGGGCGAACTCGATCTTGTCATCGGCCGCCTGGGCCGTCCGGCCTCCATGGAAGGCGTATCGTTCACGCAGCTCTATTCGGAACGGGTGGATCTGGTGGTGCGGGTGGGCCACCCGCTACTGGACAATCCGGACGTCAAACGCATTGTCGACTGGCCGGTCATCTATCCGCCAGCGGGCGCCGCGATCCGGCCGCTGGTCGAGCGCTTCCTGATTGCCATGGGCGTCGGCGACATTCCGAACAGGATCGAAACCGTCTCGGGAGCCTTCGGCCGGGTCTATACCCGGCGGACGGATACGGTCTGGATCATTTCCTCAGGCGTGGTGCAGAACGAAACCGCCGACGGCCACCTGGTCCGCCTGCCGATCGACACCGATATCACCAAGGGTCCCGTCGGACTGATGACCCGCCCGGACACCCAGCCAAGCGCGGAGGAGCAGGTGTTCCGGCTGGCCATGCAGACTGTTATCGAGGAACTGGGGCTCAAATCCTGAAAAGTCTGTTCTACCGGCGATGCGCCCGCGGCGGCGTCCCGAACTCTGTCCGGTAGGCGCGGGTCATGGAGCTGGCATTGCGGTAGCCGCAACGCCCCGCAATTTCCGCAATGCTCATTCGTGTCAGTTCCACAAGCCGCCGGGCTTCCCGCAGTCGAATTGCCTTGTAAACCGCGCTCGGCGTCATGTTCATCTCCTCTTGAAAGCGGTCTTCCAGGCTGCGCTGCTCGATGTTCAAACGTTCCGCCAGACTGGGGATTGTCAGCGGATCTTCAATGGTCCGGCGCATGAGGGCGGTCGCGCTGCGCACGAGTGTATCGGCACTCATGCGCTGCAGGGGATCCCTCGGGTTCAGCCGGTCGCCGTGCATGAAAAGGGCGCCGACTTCAAGAGCGAAGATCGGGCCATGGTGCCGCTTTATCAGTTCCAGTGTCAGTTCAAGAGCGGTGGACGCACCGCCGCAGGTCGCCAAGTCGCTGTCCAGCACAAAACGGTCCTCAACGGCAACGACCTCCGGAAAGGTTTCCGAGAACCGTGTGAACTCGTCCCAGTGAATGGTGGCCCTGCGCCCTTCCAGCAATCCGGCTGCGGCAAGCAGCCAGGAGCCGGTATCCATCCCGGAAAGCATTGCAAACTGCTTTCGTGCAGCCCGCAGGGTCCGGATCGTCCGGGACGTCGCAAACTCCGCAAAGCCATAACCCGGCATCACGAAAAGAAAATCACCCTTTGCTGGCCCGTCCGCCCAGGCCAGGGTTTCGACCGGCAAGCCGCTGGATGATGTCACGCTGCCGCCGTCCAGGCTCAGATGCTTCCAGGAATAGATCTGCCGGCGGGCGATGGTGTTGGCTGCACGGAAGGGCTCGATGGCATTGGCCAGACAATGGTTGGAAAACCCGTCGAACAGCAGCACGGAAATCGTCTGCTCAGGTTTTATGTTTTCCGAGTTCTGCATGATTTTTACCAAGCCTGCACATTCAAACTCTCCGATTTGTTTCATTCTCAAGGAATTGACGCAAGCCCGATGCAGATCGGGAGACGTTTTTGGAGAACAGCCATGCCACTTGAAATGAACCGGGAGGTTTTCATCACCTGCGCGGTCACCGGGTCCGGCGGCACGCAGGACAAATCCCCCCATGTGCCGCGCAGCCCGAAACAGATTGCCGAAAGCGCCATTGATGCCGCCAAGGCAGGCGCCGCGGTTGTCCATTGCCATGTGCGCGATCCGGATACCGGCGCGCCATCCCGCCGTCTGGATCTCTACCGGGAAGTTACCGGCATGATCCGCGCCGCCAGCGTGGATGTGGTGCTGAACCTGACCGCCGGCATGGGCGGCGACATGGTCTTCG
>JBNLAU010000319.1:0-18678 GCA_050302295.1 Roseibium sp.
CGTCTTGGTTTATGTGGATGGAAACCTTGTGCCTCGTAACAAGGCGACAGTCTCCATTTTCGACAGCGGTTTTGTGCTCGGTGACGGCATTTGGGAGGGGCTCCGCCTGATCGATGGCAGGATCGTTCAGCTGGAGGCGCATCTGGATCGGCTCTATGAAGGCGCGACGTCGATTGCGCTCGACATCGGGCGCAGCCGGGACGAGCTGAAGGCTGCGATCCACGCAACCCTCGATGCCAACGGAATGAAAGATGGAGCCCACATAAGGCTCATGGTCTCGCGCGGCCTGAAGAGCACGCCCAATCAGGACCCCCGCTTTGTGATCGGCAAGGCGACACTGGTCATCGTCGCCGAGTACAAGGCGCCCAAACCGGAGGCCAAGGCAAAGGGGCTGGCGCTGTTTACGTCAACCTTCAGAACCAGCGGTCCGGACGTATTCGATTTGCGGCTGAACTCGCACAGCCGGCTCAATTTGATCCAGGCGCTCATTCAAGCGATCAATGCGGGTGCGGACGAAGCGCTGATGCTCGATCCCCGCGGCTTCGTTGCGAGTTGCAACTCCACCAACTTTTTCATCATTCGCGGACGCGAACTCTGGACCTCGACCGGGAGGTTTTCCTTCAAGGGCTTGACACAACGCGCCGTTATCGAAAGCTGGCTTGCAAATGGCGGTACTGTGTTCGAAAAGGACTTCACCCTTGCGGAGGCCTACTCCGCGGACGAGGCTTTTGCGACCGGAACCTTGGGCGGCGTGACCCCGGTTGTCAAAATTGACGGCCGGACGATCGGGGCAGGTAAACCGGGGCCAGTCACAGGTGAAGTCAGCGACATCTATCGCGAATGGATCTTGCACTGACGAATAGACACTCAAATGAGGAGGAATGACAGCGTGAACGAAGCTGCGCCAGCCGGCACGCAAGTTGTCGCACCACTCAAACGCGAGACCTTCAGCGATCGGATTGCCGCGGATCTGCGAAGGGCGATTATCAGCGGCGAGATCGAAGCCGGTGATCAACTGCGGGAAATAGAGCTCGCAGCCCGTTTCGGCGTAAGCCGCGGTCCCCTGCGCGAGGCGCTGGGTCTCCTGGCCTCCGAGGGCCTAGTGGTCTCCGTCCCCTATACCGGGACACGCGTTCTCAAATTGACTGCAAAGGACGTGCGCGAAATCTACACGCTGCGGACCTGTCTTGAGAGCTTGGCCTTCAAGGAAATCTGGAATTCACGCGGCAAGGCCTTTGCCTTGGAGCTTGAGGCCCGTCACAAGAAACTGCTTGGGACGCAGCAGCTTTCCGACCACGTTGCATCGAGTGAAGCGGAAGTGAGGCTGCATTCCCTCGTTTACGAATTCTGCGGTCACACCTTGTTGCATGAAAGCTGGTTGCGGATCGCGGGCCGCTTGCAGTTTTACCTGGCGGTCCATCAGCGGGCGCACGGACGCACTGCCCCAATCAACGACGCTCATGAACGCTATGTCCAACTCGCCCTGGGGGACAGCCTCGACCGGATGCTGGACGAAATCGAAGCGCATATGCAGCGCGGCATCGTCCAGATGGAAGACTATCTCGATGGATAAAACGTTCATACAGTGGCCCCAAAATCTTAGGATACGAGTAAGCAGATCGGTCTAAACCGGACAGTTCCTCGCATTGTGGGAAGTGTCCGGATCGAGGAAGTCCGTCCGGAAGTTTGAACGACCGACTTGGGCGCGCGAAGCGGACATTGATTGAGACCACGACCTATGACCGCTGTGGGCCGAAAGTGCCCGCATAAAGGCTCAACTTGAGTGTCTGCTTTGCGCTGATCCAACAGCCAGAACCCGACAGTCTGCGACCGGCCCCATCCCGGTCATTCATCAACGCCAGAGAACGTGCCCCCCCCCAACCGACTTCCCAGCGCAGATAGGAGTTTACACCTTAAATCGGCGTGGGCGGCGGACCGATTCAGGTCGGCCCGCAGATCTCTGCGGTTTTTCCGTTGGAGTAAACTCATCCAATCGATAGAGCTTGAGTTTACACCTCGAACTTGTCCTGATCCTGATTTCTAAAGGTAATTTTGATTGGCGCGAAAATCTTTAATCCGATCCGCTCCTCTCACACCATTCGAACTTGCGCGCCGTGTTCCCGACAAAATTGCCGAAAGTGGCTGAGAACCGCGAAAAACCGGCAAATCCCAGTAATTCCCGGAAATACCCTAATCGCCAGTCGATCTTGCGCGTTACATGTAACGCGCAACTTCGGTTGGCATCCAGTTTTTTGGAATTGATCCCCGCCAGGCAATTATGAGGCGGTTTGGTGACACTACTCGAGGAGAGTTTCCGGCACATCACAGTCTGCCAAGGGCTTTGGGCTGGCCAACTGTGCCGGGGGGAACCTCAGGCGGCTTCGCGTTTGGCGCGCTCCACCCGGCCGATAAAGTCGGACAGCCAGGCGATCTCTTTCAGATAGACTTCCATGCTCAGCGAGGCGAGTTCCATAAGCAGTGCCTGCGGGTTCGGATTGTCCAATCCGGCCTCGCGCAAAAAGGTCTGGTATTCGTCACTGAAAGCCTTTGGCACACGCATCTCGGCCTCACGCATACATGGGTCGCTGGAGTGGTTTCGAAGTCGGCGGCGTCACCCGCGCTCAGAAACTGTTAACTATTTGAGCCGCTACCGGGTAGCGTCCGTTTGCCCTTTCCTCACTATCCCCAAGCCCGGTCCGCAGATCCCTGGAAAACCCCAGAAAGTTGCCGGATTTGGCCATGTGTCAGTGCTTTTTCCTTGCACTTGGCAAGTCAAATCTTCGACCCTGCCAAGAATCACAATTCTATCCCATCGCATCGCGTCTCAAGAGTCCCAGATGAGCCCGTCCACAGACCTTTCCTTCGCTCCCCTGTCCGAGGATTTCGCGCAGAATCCCTATCCGTTCTACGCCGCCCTGCGGGCCAGGGACGGCCTCACCTATTACGAAGATTTCGATGTCTGGCTGGCGTCCAGGTTTGATGATGTCATGGAAATCGTGATGCACGACAAGATGGTCCGCTCCATGGAACATATCGCGACGCCAGAAGAGATCGGCGAGCAGAAGCGGGCAGGAAACTGGCATGACATGCCTCATCACGCCCGCTTTGTGCAGTTTTCCCTGCTGGACAGCGACGGTGAGGTCCATGACCGGTTGCGCAAACAGGTTTTCAAGCTGTTCACGCCGGTGATGGTGGGCAAGCTGCGCGGCGACATAGAGGCATATGTCGGCGCGCTGGTCGACAGCCTTTCAGACCGGACTGAAATCGACTTTGTCGAAGATCTTGCCGCCCATGTGCCCGGGCACATTATCGGACGGATCATCGGCGCACCGGATGAGGATTGTCCGCAGCTCAGAATCTGGTCGGAAAACATTGTCCAGTATTTCGACATTGACCGCTCGGACGCCCGCAAGGAGCTGGCGGAGCGGAATACGACGGAATTCTACCACTACCTTCAGGAGCTGAAAGCCAAGCGGGAAGCCGCGCCAAAGGACGACCTCCTGTCAATGATGATTGAAGCCGAGCGTCAGGGACACATGAACCATGACGAGTTCTTTTCCACCGCGATGCTGATCCTGATGGCAGGTCACGGCTCCACCATCGACGTGCTGGGATCCGGCATGCATGCGCTTTTGAAGTTTCCGGCAGAGCAACAACGGCTCCGCAACGATCAGGGGCTTATGAAAACCGCGGTCCAGGAAATGTTCCGCTATGAATCGCCCCTGCCCTTCTTCCACCGCTATTGCACCGAGGATGTGGAGATCTGCGGACAGACATATCCTCGCGGCACCAAGTTCGGCGTTCTGTATGGCGCGGCCAACCGGGATCCGAAGCAGTTTCCCGACCCGGACCGTTTCGATGCAGGCCGCACGCCCAACTGGCACATCGCCTTTGGCCGCGGTGCCCATTTCTGCCTTGGCAACCATCTGGCGAGGCTGGACATGGACATCATTTTTTCAACGCTGCTCAAGCGGTTCCGGTCAATCGAGCTGGCGGAAGACAGTCCGGTCTATAAGCGCGGTCTGTCAGTGAGAGGACCGGAAGCACTCAAAATCACCTGGTCGCCGGCCTGATCTTTTGACGTTGATACCAATTGCGTTCCTCCTATCTACCGGTACTCCCGCCAACACGCCTCAGGATCAAAAATGCGCCTTCTCATCACCGTTGCAGCTCTGATAGGCCTTGGCCTGCCGTCCGCCGTGAAGGCGAAAGATATCGAACTCGGGCCTCGCCCGGCGTATCTTGTCGAGCAGATGGCGGATAGCCCGCTGAAGGACAAGCTGAGCCGCTGTGTTGGCGAACCGGCGAAACGCACCTTGTTCTCAATCAGTCATCGCGGCGCACCCCTTCAGTTTCCCGAGCATACGGAAGAAGGCTACCGGGCCGCAGCCCTGATGGGCGCTGGCATTCTGGAATGCGATGTCACCTTCACCAAGGACAAGGAGCTGGTATGCCGCCATTCCCAGAACGACCTGCACACGACGACCAACATTCTGGCAACGGATCTTGCCGCCAAATGTACCTCGGGGTTCAAGCCCGCACGAGGGGACACGCCCGCCTCCGCGGAGTGCCGGACTTCGGACATTACCCTTGCCGAGTTCAGAACACTCAAAGGCAAAATGGACGGCGGCAACAAGGCTGCGCAAACCGTCGAGGATTATCTGAAAGGCACGCCCCCCTGGCGGACAGAACTCTACAGCCCGACCGGCAGGCTCATGACCCACAAGGAGGCCATTGCCCTGTTCGGCGAGCTTGGCGTCAAGTTCACGCCGGAGCTGAAGGCTCCCGAGGTGGACATGCCCTTCGACGGGCTTACCCGGCAGGATTTTGCGCAACGGCTGATCGACGATTACAAAGAGGCAGGCATAGCGCCCGAGGATGTCTACCCGCAGTCGTTCAGCCTTGAGGACATTCTTTACTGGATCGAGAACGAGCCGGAATTCGGCAAACAGGCGGTGTTCCTGGAAAGCCGAAGAGATATCGTTCCCACGGACCCGTCCACCTTCGTGCCTTCGATGAAAGAACTGAAGGAGATGGGAGTGAACTACCTCGCACCGCCCCTCTTTGTCCTCCTGACCCTGGAGGACGGCAAGATCGTCCCTTCTCCATACGCCAAGGAAGCCAGGGCGGCCGGGCTTGAGCTGATCACCTGGACACTGGAACGCTCCGGTCCGCTGGCCAGCGGTGGCGGCTGGTCTTACCAGTCGGTGAGTGACGCCATTCACAGCGACGGAGATTTGCTGAAAATCGTGGACGTGCTGGCCCAAGACGTTGGCGTGTCGGGCATCTTTTCAGACTGGCCGGCAACGACCAGCTTTTATGCGTCCTGCATGGGATTGAACTGACATCGCTGCTGCGCGCCGGAACGCATAGAAGACCGGTTTCAGGAGTGTCAGCGTGCCTGATCGAGGGTGCGTTTACATTCCAGCAGCTCGAACAGCGTGGCCTGCAGGCGCCTGATATCTTCCTTGGATACGGCTGAAGCGGCACCGGAGCCACCGGCTGCGGATTTATCGCCCCTGAGGCGGCCCAGAATATTAAGCCCCCCGGACTGGGCGTGTGCATCCGGGTCCGGAGCGTCATCGGCAAGAACGCCGTTCGGCAGCTTTTCCTGCGTGCCGTAGTTGACTGAGGGCTGTGATGGCTCTGACGGCGCTTGCGGGGACGGCATGGACGCCTTGGCGGAAACCGCGGCTTCCATAACTTGCATCGGAGAGGTTTCTTCGCGCCAGATCTGCATCACGAACCGGGGGCCCTGCTCCTTCAAAATGCGCTGGACACCCTTGATGGTGTAACCTTCGCCATAGAGCAGATGGCGGATGCCTTTCAAGAGCTCAACATCGTCCGGCCGGTAGTACCGTCGACCGCCACCGCGCTTGAGCGGCTTGATCTGAGAAAAGCGCGTTTCCCAGAAGCGCAGCACATGCTGCGGCAAATCAAGGTCTTCAGCGACTTCGCTAATGGTACGAAAGGCGTCCGGGCTTTTGTCCTGTGAGCTCATCCGGTCATTTTTTATTTGCTGGCCTGTCCTGTCAGCGCATCATTGATCCGCTGCTTCAATACGTTGGACGGTTTGAACACCATCACACGGCGCGGTGAAATCGGTACTTCCTCGCCGGTCTTCGGATTGCGGCCAATGCGCTCCCCCTTGGAGCGGACCACAAACGAACCGAAGCTCGACAATTTTACCGATTCTCCCGTCACAAGACAGTCAGAAACTTCAGAAAGTACACGTTCTACCAATTCGGAAGACTCGGTGCGCGACAGGCCGACCTTTTGATAAACGGCTTCACACAAATCCGCGCGGGTAATAGTCCGATTGCCCATAACCCCTCCTCAACGACGCCAGCGATCTGGCTGATTTTGCAAGAGAACTCGATGCAAGACGGTACGGTACGGCCTTGCGGCGGGCCGGTCAACCGGAACTCCGCATCTAGCTCAGATTTGTCGCGCCCGCCAGGCCCGGCTGTCACCAGCGCAGGATGACGGAACCCCAGGTGAAACCGCCGCCCATGGCTTCAAGCATCAAGAGATCGTTCTTTTTGACACGCCCGTCTCTGACCGCCAGATCGAGCGCCAGCGGGATGGACGCCGCGGAGGTGTTGCCGTGCAGTTGCACGGTGGTGACCACCTTTTCCGAGGCAATGCCGAGTTTTTTGGCACTTGCGTCGATGATGCGCTTGTTGGCCTGATGCGGAATGAACCAGTCAAGATCGCCGGAAGACAAGCCGGTCGCCTTGTAGGCGTCCTCGATCACATCCGTGATCATTCCTACCGCATGTTTGAAAACCTCGCGGCCCTCCATGCGCAGGTGCCCGACAGTCTGGGTCGCGGAGGGGCCGCCGTCGACGTAGAGCTTTTCCTTGTGGCGGCCATCGGAGCGAATATGGGACGTCAGTACGCCGCGGTCTTCATTGGTGCCAAGACCCTCCGCGGCTTCCACCACGACAGCCCCTGCCCCATCGCCGAAGAGCACACAGGTGGTGCGATCATTCCAGTCGAGGATCCGGGAAAAGGTTTCCGCGCCGATGACGAGGCAGCGCTTGGAAATCCCTGCACGGATATAGGCATCAGCAGTGGTCAGGGCATAGACGAAGCCGGAACATACGGCATGAACGTCGAAAGCCGCACCATGGTAAATGCCAAGCCTTGCCTGAACCGTGACTGCGGTCGCCGGAAAGGTGTTGTCAGGCGTTGCAGTCGCCAGAATGATGGTGTCGATGTCCTGCGCATCCCGTCCGGCATGCGCGAGCGCGCGCTTGGCCGCTTCCAGTGCGAGATCGGACGTGACCTCGCCTTCGGACGCGACATGGCGCTGCTTGATTCCGGTTCGCTGAACGATCCATTCGTCAGACGTGTCGACCATCTTGGCGAGGTCGTCGTTGGTCAGTACTTTTTCCGGCAGGAAACTTCCGCAGCCGGTCACGGTTGAACGGATGACGCTCACAAATCACCTTCCGATGTCGGCGCGGCTTCTGCGAAGCGGCCACGATGATAATGCACAAGATCCTGGGCGATCTTGTGTGTCAGTTCGTTTTTGACCATGTCATAGGCCAAGTCGATCGCCGAGGCATAGCCTTCAGCGTCCGTCCCGCCGTGACTTTTGATCACGATGCCGTTCAAGCCCAGGAACACGCCACCGTTGACCTTGCGCGGGTCCATTTTCTCGCGCAGCAGATCAAAGGCGCTTTTGGCGAAGAAATAACCAATCTTGGACATAAAGGTCCGATTCATGGCCGAGCGCAAGTAACTGCCGATCTGTTTGGCCGTGCCTTCCGCGGTTTTCAAAGCAATGTTGCCGGCAAAACCTTCAGTGACCACGACATCGACCGTACCCTTGCCGAGATCATCACCTTCAACAAACCCGGCATACTTCAGGGACCGCAGCGGCGTCTCGCGCAGAAGGCGGCCCGCGGTGCGCACCTCCTCCAGGCCCTTGACCTCCTCGACGCCGATGTTCAAAAGCCCGACACTCGGACGCTGGACGCCGAAAAGGGCACGGGCCATCGCCCCGCCCAGGATGGCGAAATCAATCAGCTGCTGCGCGTCCGCGCCGATCGTCGCCCCGACATCGAGCACAATGGATTCACCGCGCGTCGTCGGCCAGATGGCGGCAATCGCCGGGCGTTCGATATTGGCCATAGTCCGCAGGCAGAATTTCGACATGGCCATCAACGCACCGGTATTGCCGGCGGAGACCGCAACCTGCGCCTCGCCCGACTTCACCGCCTCGATGGACCGCCACATGGAAGACCGCCAACGGCCCTGGCGCAGCGCCTGGCTCGGTTTGGTATCCATGGCGATCGACACATCACAATGGTGAAAGGTCGAGGCATCCCGCACACGCGGATATTTCTCCAGCAGCGGGCCGATGACCTTTTCATTGCCGTACAGAATGAAGCGGATGTCGGGATGCCGGACGAGCGCAATTTCGGCTCCGGGAATGACCACTTCAGCCCCGTTGTCGCCCCCCATGGCATCCAAGGAAATCGGAATTGTTTTCGCCATTTAGAAAGTCTTTTGACGTTTAGCTACCAAAAACAGCACCGGACGGCGCCCCCGAATATGTTCTGCCATTTCAGCAAAGGCCCAGGCTGGAGTACCAAGAACGGGCGCGAACATAACTGTTTTGGCAGGACAGACAACCGTTTTCCTGACCGGAAGCGAATCCGGCGGTGAAAACCCCTGTCAGCGGCCGCGGCGAAATGCTCAATCCGTTTTTATATCGCATCAATTTCCGCTCGCCGGCTTGTCCTTGAGCGCCTCGAGGGCGGCGAAGGGCGACGGGCCGGTTTCCGGTTCTTCGTCCGGCGTGTCAACTTCATCTTCCTTGCCTTCAAATTCAACACCGGGCTTGCGGGGGAAAGGATCGAGCGACAGCGCAAGTTCTTCGCATATGACCGCACCGACATCCAGAACACCGTCTTCTATCACGTCGGGCGGGTCCAGCGATTCCAGGTCGATTTCAATCTCTCCGTCCTCATTCAGATCCCTGATCTTGCGCGAACGGCTGGAATAGGGCTCGAAGGTTCTGTCCACATCCACGCTCAAGCTGCTCTCAAAGGGCTCCAGCGAGACCACACAGGTCTGGGTGATGGAGGCAGAGATGGGACCCACCACACGCAGCCCGGCCTTGCGATAGGGCTTGAGCGTGAAATCGGCTTTCAGTTTGTTTATCGCATCCAGATCGTAGGCTGCCGCGATTGCCTTGAGGCCGGCAGCATCGGGCTCAACGGTCAGCGTCTGGTCCTTGTCGACAACCTTGCTTGCATTCACCTTGAAGGAAAAGGGAAAACTCTCTTTCGCCATTGTTCTTCTTTCTTCGCGTATTCGGCACTTTTTGGACCGCACAGCAGATTGCGTCAAACCGGCAGGCTTTTGAACCCATCGGGATCAGGCCAGCGGATGTCCGCACGCATGAGATCCTCAGCCGACTGCCCACTCAGAAGGTTCGCCGCCTCAAGCATATAATAGGCCAGCCGTTTCTGTGCGACCGGCTCGGGATTGTCGGGGAATAAATTACGCCCCAGAGCTTCCGCGAGTTCGTCGGCATCACCATTGTTGATAGCCGGAATATAGGCATCGGCGCGGCCATAAAACGCCTCGCCCATGACCTTCACCTTCTTCGGAACGCGCGTGTCGCTGACCCCCATTTCCCGCAAGGAGGCATCCATGTCCTGGAAAAACAGGTCGAAAACGTTTTGAGTAAACCGCGAAACGTCCTTGCCCTCGTCACGCATGCGCCGGAAATACAGCACCGCATGGGCCACAATCATGTCAAACCGGCCATCGATCGTGTCCGGCACCAGAAAGTGAGTATAGAATGCCGGCTGCCGTGCTTGAGCCACGATTTCACAATAAACCTTATGCTCAAATTCGAGGGTCCGACTACGGAACAGTCCAAAAAGCATGACGTTTCATCCTCATTTATGAGTCCGTACCCTAAACCAAGTGTTGCCATGTGCCCTATCCCACGATAGTGACTTTGCCAAGCAACGAAATTCAAAGAAGCCAGACCGGTCTGGCAAAACGGGACTTCTTAGATGAACTTCAAGGCGAGCGCCCTGATCCTTCCGCTTCTGGTCACACTTCCGCTCGGGGGCTGTTTTACGAGCACCTATACACATGGCCATGTCATCACCAGCGACATGCTGAACCAGGTGCAGGTCGGCTCAAGCCGTGAACAGGTGGAACTGGTGCTCGGTTCGCCCTCCACCACATCCAGCCTGGCTGGCGATGCCTATTATTACATCTCGCAAACGACAGCGACCACAGCCTTTATGGCGCCGGACATTGTCGATCAACGCGTCGTCGCCGTTTATTTCGACGAAGACGGCTTTGTCAAAGATCTCGGCAACTACTCCCTGGAAGACGGCAAGATCGTCGACATCGTCACCCGCAAGACCCGCACAGGCGGGGCCGACTATGGCTTCCTGACGCAGATCCTGCGTGGCGCGTCCAATCCGAGCGTTGGCCTTTAATACCACCCGGCGTTAGGTGTGACCCACCAGGTGAGTCGTAACTAATGTCGGGTGATATAACAGCCGAAACAACAAAACCCCGGCCCAATCGGACCGGGGTTTTCTTTTTGCCTTCCGCACCTCCCGTCAGTGCGCCAGGATCGCCAGCAGCAGCAACGCCACGATGTTGGTGATCTTGATCATCGGGTTGACCGCAGGACCGGCGGTATCCTTGTAGGGATCTCCTACCGTGTCGCCGGTTACGGACGCCTTGTGGGCTTCACTGCCTTTCTGGTGCGTCACGCCGTCCTTGTCGGTAAAACCGTCCTCAAACGACTTCTTGGCGTTGTCCCATGCGCCGCCGCCGGCTGTCATGGAGATTGCCACGAAAAGACCGGTGACGATCACCCCGAGCAGCATCGCGCCAAGCGCGGCAAAGGCATCGGCTGGCGTTGCCACCAGCCGCACCACGAAGAACACCACGATCGGTGACAAGACCGGCAGCAGTGAGGGCACGATCATTTCGCGGATCGCAGCCTTGGTGAGCATGTCCACAGCCCGGCCATAGTCCGGCCGCTCGGTGCCCTGCATGATGCCCGGCTTTTCCTTGAACTGGCGGCGAACTTCCTCCACCACGGACCCGGCTGCCCGGCCAACGGCGGTCATGGAAATGCCACCGAAGAGGTAAGGCAGAAGACCGCCGAAGAGGAGCCCTGCCACCACGTAGGGATTGGACAGCGAGAACAGGGTGTCGACGCTGATGCCATGGAAGATCGATCCTTCCTCCGCCGAGCCGGAGAAATATCTCAGGTCTTCCGTATAAGCGGCGAACAGAACCAGGGCGCCGAGACCGGCGGAGCCGATCGCATAGCCCTTGGTCACAGCCTTTGTGGTGTTGCCGACCGCGTCGAGTGCGTCAGTGGTTGAGCGGACTTCGGCGGGAAGATCAGCCATTTCGGCAATGCCGCCGGCATTGTCGGTCACAGGACCGAAAGCATCAAGCGCCACGACCATACCCGCCAGCGCCAGCATGGTGGTCACCGCAATGGCAATGCCGAACAGGCCTGCGAAGGTGTAGGTGACCAGAATGCCCGCGATGATGATGAGTGCCGGCAGCGCCGTCGCCTCTAGCGAAACGGCAAGGCCCTGGATCACGTTTGTGCCGTGACCGGTCACCGACGCCTGGGCGATCGACCTCACGGGGCGATATTCCGTCCCGGTATAGTATTCGGTCACCCAGATAATCAGGCCCGTCACGATCAGGCCGACGAGACCGCACACAAAGAGATCAGAACCTTTGAAGGACGCCCCGCCAGAGGTAACGTATTCAGTGCTGCCGCCGAGCCAGCCGAAGATGATGATGGCGAGCGCGACAGCGGACAGAACGGCGGTTGCGATGAAGCCCTTGTAGAGCGCGCCCATGATCGAATTGTTCTCGCCAAGCTTGACGAAGAACGTGCCGATGATGGAAGTCACCACACAGCTGGCGCCGATCAGCAGCGGCAGCAGCATCAGATCCAACGCCTGAGCGCCGGTAAAGAAGATCGAGGCCAGAACCATGGTGGCGACCACGGTCACCGCGTAGGTCTCAAAGAGGTCGGCCGCCATGCCCGCGCAGTCGCCGACGTTGTCGCCGACATTGTCCGCGATAGTCGCCGGGTTGCGTGGATCATCTTCCGGAATACCGGCCTCCACCTTGCCGACGAGATCGCCGCCAACATCAGCCCCCTTGGTGAAGATACCACCGCCGAGACGGGCGAAGATGGAGATGAGTGAAGCACCGAACCCAAGTGCGACAAGCGCGTCGATCACCGTGCGGTCCGTGGATTCGTAGCCCATGGCGCCGGTCAGGATCGTGTAATAGACCGATACCCCCAGAAGTGCGAGGCCGGCAACCAGAAGGCCAGTGACAGCGCCGGATTTGAAAGCGATTTCCAGCCCGGCCCCGAGACTCTGGCTGGCAGCCTGAGCGGTTCGCACATTGGCCCGGACAGAGACCATCATGCCGATATAGCCGGCAGATCCGGAGAGGATTGCGCCAATAGCAAAACCGATCGCCGCCGGCCCTGAAAGCAAAATCCACGCAATTACAAAAACAACTGCTCCAACAATGGCAATGGTCGTGTATTGCCGGTTGAGATAGGCGCGGGCCCCTTCCTGAATCGCTTCCGCGATTTCCTGCATACGGGCGTTGCCCGCATCCGCCGCCATGACGGATTGAATTGCCCACGCGCCATAGGCGATGGACAAAAGGCCACAAAATATGATGACAACAAGCTCGATCATGCTTCCTCCCAGAGCTGAGGCGGTCTGATTTTCTTGTTGTTTTTTCCGCCGAACCGCGCCTCACACCAATTCCTGCGCGTGAGGTGTCGACACGATAGCAGCAAATCGGAGCGCTTCGTCAAGCTCTTACATTGTTTAATTTGACACTTCCGTTGCGGCATCAGTTGGTGCAGCGCAGTAATTTTGCTGCGCTGACGAAATGGAATTTCGTAAGAACTTTAAGCGTTTGTAACTGCTTTTCTTTCTTGCAAAATAAGCCAGGTCAGCAGCCCAAGACAGAGAACGACAAACGGGAATACGAGAATATTCACCGTACTCCAGCCGAAAACGTTGAGCAGCGCACCGGAGGAAAATGATGCGGCCGCCACGAATCCGAACACGAGGAAATCATTGGCCGCCTGCACCATGTTCCGCTCCTCGGGCCGGTAAGCGTCGGTCAGCATGGCCGTCGCGCCGATGAACCCGAAATTCCAGCCAAGGCCGAGCAGAACGAGAGCGGCCCAGAAATGGGCCAGTTCAACCCCCGTGAGCGCAATGATGGAACAGCCCGCAAGGAGAGCCAGTCCGATCGAGACAATCCGCTCTTTGCCGAACCGCACGATCAGGTTGCCGGTGAAGAAACTTGGTCCGAACATGGCCAGCACGTGCCACTGAATGCCAAGAGCGGCGTCAGTCTCCGTCAGGCCGCAACCAATCATGGCCAGGGGAGCCGCCGTCATGACGAGGCTCATCAGGGCATAGGAGCAAATGCCGCAGGCCGCCGCCACAATGAAATGGCGCTGCGACATGATCTGAACAAGCGGACGTCCTCCCGCCTGTGCGTGGCTGATCCGCGGTGGTTTCGGGATCTTGACGAACATCAGGAGACAGAAGGCGATCAAGGCCAGTGCGGCCTGCGCCAGGTAGGTTCCGGCAAAAAGGATCGGCGAAAACAGATCCTTGGTCGCAATCACGGTCTGTGGTCCGACGATGCCGGCCAGAACGCCTCCGGCAAGCACCCATGAGATGGCTTTGGGCCTGAACGCATTGCTCGCCGTATCGGCGGCGGCAAACCGGTATTGCTGAACGAAAGCGCCGGCAAAACCGCCCATACAGCAGGCCAGCGCAAACAGCGGGAAATTATTCTGAAAGACCGAGAAAGACGCCAGCAGCCCGGAAAGGGCGCCCAGCAAAGCTGCTCCGGTGAAGCCGGCCCGCCGACCGAAACGACGCATGATGATGCCGGCCGGTATGGTGCCGAAGGCGGTTCCCAGGACCATGGCCGAGACCGGCAGTGTCGCCAGAGATTTGTCTTCCTCAAGCATCATGTAGCCAACCAGAGGACCTGTCGCGAGCACTATGGACGACGCTGCACCGCCAATTGCCTGCGCAAGAGCCAGGAGCAGCGCATTGCGTCTGGCAAGGCGATCATCAACAAAAATCTCCGTCACCACAGCGGTCATCTTCCGTCTTTCAGTTGGTTGAGGCTTTAGGCGGGAATCCAGCTCGCACTTCCCGCACGTCCCGAAGGTCAGATGAATCCGGCACGTGAATCAGGGATTGCGAAAAACTCAGGCTTCAACCCCTATCACGTCCGCAAGAGGCCGAAAAGATGGCAGACATAACTTTGCGTCAGGTGACCGGAACGCCCGATCTTTTCAAAAATGGCGAAATCCACCATCCGGATCGAATGTCAGCGGCTGTCCGGCATCTACAAGATGAACTTGCCCCGGTCCGCTTTCGACCCGGCCTATTTCGAATACCGGACACCCGATCTCTTCGGCTGCCTTTTGAAAGGCCCCGGCACTTTCGGCCGCCACGCTGGCGAGGATCTCATAGTCATCGCCGCCATTGAGGCACAGGGCGAAATCAGCTGGGGATGTGCTCTTTACCTGCCGCAGGGCCTTCGACAACGGCACCTGAGCGAACTCAAGGATGATGTCAGCGGCGGAGGTTCCCGCCATGTGGCCGCAATCGGCTATCAGACCGTCGGAAACGTCGAGAGCGGCATTTGCATATTCGGTGAGAAGCGCAGCCAAATGTGTTCGCGGGCGCGGCAACAGATAGCGGTCGCGAATGTATTGCTCATCGCTTTCGCTCAAGCCGGTTCTGCGGCTGAAATCCGTATCAACGCGCGATTTCAAACCGGCCGCGGCATCACCAATCGTGCCCGTGACAAACACGTGGTCCCCCGGTCTGGCGCCTGAGCGGCGCACCGCCTTTCCGGTCTCCACCTCCCCTATCGCGGTGATCGAGACCTGCAATCCGTTTCCGGATCGGATTGTGTCGCCGCCCAGAAGGAGGACGTCATAGGCCGCCTGATCGGCGGCAAGCCCGTTGCAGAAGCGCCTCAGCCAGCCGGCTGTCCAGTCCGAGGGCAAGGCCAGCCCCATCAGGTACCCCCGCGGTCGGGCGCCCTTGGCCGCCAGATCCGACAGGTTGACCCTGAGAGCCTTGGCGGCAACCGCTTCCGGTGCGTCTTGGGAGAAAAAATGAATGTCGGCGGCCAGCACATCCTTGGTCAGCACCAGATCGAAACCGGAGCGCGGTGTCAGCACCGCTGCATCGTCGGTCAGCCCCAGGCTGCCGGGGTCCTTTGCCAGAGGAACAAAAAACTCCTTGATGAGCTCGAACTCACCTGGCCGGTCCCCACCCATGATCAGGAGCCACCGTCGGCCTTCTTGTCGTCGAACTCCGCATTGCGCAGTTCGTGCGCCAGACGGTCGAGCACACCGTTGACGAGACCGGGCTCGTCATCTTCAAAGAAGGCCTTGGCGACGTCGATATATTCGGAAATGATCACCTTGGCCGGGACATCCTTGCGGCGGAGCAATTCATAAGAACCGCAGCGCAGAATGGCCCGAAGCAGGCTGTCGATCCGCTTCAGCGGCCAGTCTTCCACCAGCGCGGTGTGGATGAAGGGATCAAGAAATTTCTGATCCTCGACAACACCGGCAACGATCTGCTTGAACCATTGCTCGTCGGCATCGCGGTATTGGGCACCATCGATTTCCTTGCCGAGGCGAAAGGCTGTGAATTCGCTGATCACGCTGGTGAGCGGCGCACCGCCCACATCCATTTGATAAAGGGCCTGAACGGCGGCGAGTCGCGCCACGCCGCGCTTGTTTGCAGGTCGCACAGTTTTTTCAGCCGGTTTATCCGGGTCGGCCTTTCCGGTCATTTTTTATACTCCAAGGCGCTCGCGCAGGGCGATCATGTCCAAGGCAGCCTGGGCCGCAGCCCCGCCCTTATTCTTGTCATCCATCTTCGCGCGCGCCCATGCCTGGTCGCTGTTTTCGACCGTCAGAATACCATTGCCGACGGCGAGATCCGCGTCGACGATCAGGTCCATGATCACGCGGTTCGATTCATTGGCGACGATGTCGTAATGGGTCGTCTCACCCCGGATCACGGCTCCAAGGAGAACAAAACCGTCGTAAAGCACGCCATCGTTTTCCATCGCGGTCAATGCCATGGACAGCGCTGCGGGAATTTCCAGCACGCCCGGAACCGCAATCCGGTCATAGGACGCACCGGCAGCCTCGATCGTCTTGATTGCGCCTTCGGCAAGCGCATTCGCGAGATCGTCGTAAAAACGGGCTTCGATGATCAGAAGTTTCTTTGCAGCGCTCATGGGTTTTCAATCCTGTATAAGGCCGCGACAGGAACCATGTCTGCCCCGGTTTGTCCAGTCTCATTCGTGCAGGACCACCAAAACCAGGCAACAATTGCGCCGCCCGGCGAAGCGATCAGGAAGAATAGCTCTTTTTCCGCGAAGGTGTTGTTCCGGTCCCTACCCGGTCTTGGTGAATTCCGCAAGACGGGCCGCATAACGGGCCATCATATCCACTTCCAGGTTGATCTTGTCGCCCACCTGGCGGTCCGACCAGGTTGTGAATTCCAGCGTGTGCGGAATGAGGAAAACGGAAAACAGCAGCCCGTCCACCTCGTTCACGGTCAGTGAAGTGCCATCAAGCGCAACCGAACCTTTTTTGGCAATGAAAGGCGCCACGTCTTCGGAAACCTCGAACTGAAAGTAAACGCTGTCGGGATGATCTTCCCGTTTGATGACGGTCGCCAGACCGTCGACATGGCCAAGGACCAGATGGCCACCCAGCTCCGCGCCCATCGTCAGCGAGCGTTCCAGGTTAAGGTTCTGGCCGGTTTTCCAGTCAGCCACATTGGTGATCGCCAGCGTCTCGGCGGCGGACACAACCTCGAACCAGTTGCCGTTGGAGCTGTTGGCCTTGGCCGTCACCGTGTGACACACACCGGCGCAGGCAATGGACGCGCCGAGATCGAAGGTCTCCGTGTCATAATTCGTCCGGATCCGGGTCCGCTTGCCTGCGGGAATATCTTCGATCGAAAGGACTTCGCCAAGGTCGGTCACAATTCCGGTGAACATGTCAGGCTCCACGCCGTCTGAGATAAATGTAACTGTCGTCTGCGAAAGCCCCGGCAGCAACCCGCTGGAATTTGGGGTTTTTCAGAACATCCGCAAGCTCAATTTCATGCAAGGCCGGTATGCCGTCCGTGCCGATTACGATATTTCCGGTCACCACGCACAAGTCGTCGACCAGATCGGCGGCGAGAAAGGAAGTGGCCATGCGCGCTCCGCCTTCCACCATCACGCGCGTAATGCCGCGGGTCGCCAACGCACTCAGGATCACCGACGGCTTGATGCTGCTTGCTTCGGCAGGCACCCGGATCACATTGACGCCGGCGGCTGCGAGATCGTCGATCTTATCAGGATCGGCGTCATTGCCGCAGATCAGCCAGACCGGCACGTCAACGCAGGTCTTCACCAGCTTAGACTGCAGCGGCAGGCGCGCCCGGCGGTCGATGACGACCCGTACGGGCGAGCGGTCGGCAAGGCCCGGCAGACGGCACGTCAGCTGCGGATCATCCGCAAGGGCTGTTCCCGATCCCACGAGAATGGCGTCATGTTCGGCACGAAAGCCGTGGACCTTGTTCATGGAGAGCGGTCCTGAAATCCTGATCTGGCCCTCCCCTTCGCGGCCGATAAACCCGTCCTGCGAGGCCGCCAGTTTCAGGAAGACATGCGGACGCTGCTTCAACTGGCGAAGCGTGAAGCCGTGATAGAGCACTTTCATCGCAGCTTCGCGCGCACCAACCACCACTTCAACGCCAGCCTCTTCCAGCATGCGAGCTCCGCGACCCGCGACGCGCGGGTTGGGATCCAGCATGCCGATCACCACCCGGCGGATACCGGCTTCGGTCAGGGCAAGCGCGCAGGGCGGCGTGCGGCCGTAGTGGGAACAGGGTTCCAGCGTCACATAGCAGGTCGCCCCCCGGGCCTTTTCTCCGGCCTGAGCGAGGGCGTTGACTTCCGCATGGGCCATGCCGGGCCGCGAAGTTACCCCCCGGCCAACCAGAATGGGGCCAGCGCCTTCATCCCGGACAATCAGGGCGGCAACTGAAGGGTTCGGCCACACCCGGCCAAGCCCGCGCCGGGCAAGGCGTTCGGCGGCAGCCATGAAACGCAAATCAAGTTCGGAAACGTCTGACATGAATGGACCGGATAAAGGACAATTATGTGTTTTTTACAGGGTGACTATCCGGATCGCTCAGTTCATCCAGAAGGGCTTCAAAGTCCTTGGCTTCCCGGAAATTTTTGTAAACAGAAGCAAAGCGCACATAGGCGACGTCATCGATGGCCTTGAGGCCCTCCATGACGTGGTTGCCGATGGTTTCCGCTGTAATTTCGCTTTCGCCGGAGCTTTCCAGTTGCCGGACGATGCCGCTGACCATGCGCTCAAGCTTGTCCGGATCGACAGGACGTTTGCGCACGGCGATCTGCACCGAGCGCATCAGCTTTTCCCGGTCGAAGGGAACTCTGCGGCCGGAACGCTTCAGCACCATCAGCTCGCGCAGTTGAACCCGTTCAAATGTCGTAAAACGGCCGCCGCAGGTATTACAGACCCTGCGGCGG
>JBNLAU010000320.1:0-22358 GCA_050302295.1 Roseibium sp.
CCTCCAGGTTGATGCCACCGAAAGTCGGCTCGAGAACAGAGACCGCATCGACGAACTTGTCGACGTTATTCTCGGCAACTTCGATATCGAAAACATCGATACCGGCGAACTTCTTGAACAGAACCGCCTTGCCTTCCATCACCGGCTTGGACGCCAGCGGGCCGATGTTGCCGAGCCCCAGCACGGCTGTCCCGTTGGAGATCACCGCGACAAGATTGGCCCGCGAAGTATAATTCGCGGCCTTGGACGGATCGTCCGCGATTGCGAGACAGGGAGCGGCAACACCGGGTGAATAGGCCAGCGCCAGGTCACGCTGGTTGCCCAGGGGCTTGGTCGCCTGTATTTCCAGCTTTCCCGGTTTCGGGTATTCGTGAAAATAAAGGGCGGCTTCGGTCAGATCGCTTTCGGTGGTTTTGCTTTCGCTCATGACGCTCGCTATCTCCCTGGATTGTTTCGCAAAGTTATTTTTGTATCTGCACGCTTCGGCTGCACGCGTCAGGACCGACTATTGCAGCGATTTTACAAATTGTCTCTGAGCTTTACCCGGCGCGATGCAAAATGAGAACCCGTAGCAGCAATAAGAGCACGATGCTGTTCAGGATATGCCACAGGAAATGGGTGCCGATGGCAACATGGGCACAAATCGGCTCATCCAGCATTCGGAACGTTAGAGACAGGGCGAAGACAACCCCGGTCAGCAGCACTTGCGCGCCCCATTTCCGGTCCCGCACAAAAAACAGGCCGCCGACGGCAAAGAACGCCAGCAGAGCTGGAACGTAGCCCGCGGATGAGCCGATTACCTGCGCGGCGAGCCGCACGATGAGCGGTGTCGCTGCAAAGAAGCCGGCGACAATCAGGAGTGCCGCCCACCAGGGCAATGCCAGAAATCGTTTCAGCGCGAAAAACAGATAGGCGTGGATGAACAGTGCGATGGGAAGCACGTCTGCAATCGACGCCCACCTTGTGGCGAAGGTGTGGAACAGGAATGAGCCGATCCCGGAGGCAAAAACGATTGCGATCAGCACCAGTCCGGCCAGATCGTCCGGCGTTTTCCGGCGCCACAAGAAAAATGCGAGGATGGCGGCAATCAGAAAGGCGGCATTGGTGGCGGCGTTGACGGGTTCGGACCAGAACTCCGGCCCCACCCGCTCGCAGTAATTGTCGACCTTGTCGCTCAGCGCCATCGCCTGCGCACCATGGTGCTACTCCCTATTCCGGCTGCTCACAGCTTGGACGCGACAGTCTGGGTAATCAACCTGCCGAGCCTTGAAATGCCGTCTTCGATTTTGTCGTCATCCGCACAGGAAAAACTCAGCCGCATGGTGTTGGCCCTGCTGCCGTCGGGATGAAATGCCCGGCCGGGAACGAAGGCGACATTGGCCGTTTCCACTGCCTTTTGCAGCAGGTCCGAGGCGTCGATGTGGTCCGGCAATTCAACCCAGATGAACATGCCGCCTTCCGGCTTCGTCCAGCGGCATTCGCCGGGCATGTGCTTTTCAAGCGCGGCAAGCATTGTGTCGCGCCGCTTCCTGTAAATGGCGTTTGTCCTGGCCGTGTGGGCAGCGAAATCGCGTTCGGCGACATGCGCCATGACGTCCTGATTGAGAACCGACGTGTTGAGATCACTCGCCTGTTTGATCAGCACCAGCCGGGAGATCACTTCCGATGCGGCACAAATCCAGCCGAGCCTCAATCCCGGTGACAGGGATTTGGAAAAGCTGCCGCAATAAAGCGTGCGGCTGTTCTCAATGCCGCCGGAGCCCCTGCAATCAAGCGCAAGTATCGGCGGGATCGCTTCTCCGTCATAGCGCAGGCTTTCATTTTCATAAGGCGCGTCCTCGATCACGGCACATGAAAGACCTTCCGCCAGCGCCAGGAGGCGCCGCCGTTCCGCCAGATCAACCGTAAGGCCGGTCGGATTGGCAAAGTCCGGCGACAGATAGGCGAACTTGACGCCGCCGTCTGCCTCAGCCGCCTTTGCCTTGTAATCGGCAGCAGACCGGTTCGAACCCGGGTCCAGCCGGTCGAACCGCGGCTCATAGGCGTTGAAAGCCTGCACCGCACCGAGATAGGTCGGCCACTGAACCAGGGCGGTATCGCCGGGCGAGAGGAACAGCTTGCCGATATAGTCGAGCGCCTGCTGGGAGCCCGACGTGACAAGGATATTTTCCGGACGGCACTCGACACCGAGGTCCTTCATATGGCCGGCAATCCAGCGGCGTAATCTAAGGCTGCCTTCGCTGATGCCATATTGCAGCGCCTTTGCTGCGTCCGGACCGCCGAGAATTTCCGAATAGGCCTGCCTGAAGCTTTCAACCGGAAACAGAGCCGGGTCGGGAATGCCGCCAGCAAAGGAAATCACCTCCGGGCGATCCAGCAGCTTCAATAGCTCGCGGATTTCCGAAGCGCGCATCCGGCTGGCGCGTTTGGCGTAGAGAGTGTCCCAGGTGGTCATGAGTGGCTCGCAGACAATTTGCAACTGATCATTAAGTCAGTAATACTGACCTATCTATATTGCAAGTGTCGTATAATTGTTATTTTTTGTAATTTTGTTTCGCGCATGCGACGCTACGCCGGATTTTAATCCCGCCTCTGGAACCTAATCTCGCAATTGCTTATGTCTGGTGGCAAAGGAGAACTCCATGTCCCGTCTCGATGAATCGCGTCCATTCGTTCCCCTCAACATTGCCGTTCTGACCGTGTCCGACACGCGCAGGCTCGAGGACGACCGGTCCGGCAACACGCTGGCCGACCGGCTGAAGTCAGCAGGGCATGTGCTTGCCGACCGCAAGATCGTGACGGACGACGTGCCCGCCATTCAGGAAATCGCCAGAACCTGGATTGCGGACAAGGGTGTTGACGTGATCATCTCTACCGGCGGCACCGGCTTCACCGGCCGGGACGTTACTCCGGAATCCATGGAACCGCTGTTTGAAAAGCGGATGGATGGGTTCTCCGAGGTCTTCCACCGCATTTCCTATGACAAGATCGGCACCTCGACGATCCAGTCCCGGGCGACCGGGGGCGTTGCCGGGGCCACCTATATTTTTGTGCTGCCCGGTTCGCCCGGCGCCTGCAAGGACGCCTGGGACGGCATCCTGAAATGGCAGCTCGATTACCGGCACATGCCCTGCAACTTCGTGGAGATCATGCCCCGGCTCGACGAACATCTGAAACGCGGCAAACTACAGGAAGCTTGAACAATGACGGCACTCATCCGAATTGTTCGCCACCTGTAATACCAACGCGCCTATTTACCTTCCGGAAGGAGAAACCGATGGGCATGCTTGTAGCGGGAAACTGGGATCCCGAAGCAACCGGCAACAGTGTTGAGCGAGACCACTTTGAAAGGTCAAAGGCGCAAATCCGCAACTGGGTGACTGTGGACGGCTCCCCCGGCCCATCCGGCCGTGGCGGCTTCAAAGCTGAAAGCGGACGCTATCATCTCTATGTCGCCTGGAATTGTCCCTGGGCACACAGGACGCTGCTGATGCGCGCGCTCAAAGGGCTTGAGCAGCATATTTCCGTTTCAGTTGTGGCACCAAAGCGGACGGAAGATGGCTGGGTGTTTGATCCGCCAAACGGCTATGTGGACGAGCTCTTCGGAACCGGCGCACTGCACGAGATCTATTCGAAGGGCACGGAAGCCTATACAGGCCGTGTGACTGTTCCGGTTCTCTGGGACACGGCCACCAGCAAGCTGGTCAGTAATGAATCGGCTGACATCATTCGAATGTTCAACAGCGCCTTTGACGGTATCGCGGAACACCCTGGCGACTATTATCCCGAAGAGCACCGCGCGGAAATCGACGCCTGGAACGCTTTTATCTATCCGAAACTCAACAACGGTGTTTACCGCGCGGGTTTTGCCGGCTCGCAGGCCGCTTATGATGAGGCGGTCGCGGATGTATTCGAGGCGCTGGACCGCATCGAAGCGGCGCTTGAAACGCGGCGCTGGCTTGTCGGCGATAGTCTGACCGAGGCCGATATCCGGCTGTTTCCGACGCTTGCACGGTTTGACGTTGCCTATTGGAGCGCCTTCAAGTGCAACAGGCGCAGGCTGATCGACTATCCCCGGCTCTGGGCCCATGCCCGGCGCTTCTACGCCCTCCCCGGCGTTGCGGAAACGGTGAAGCTCGACATCTACCGGCGCGGCTATCACTCAAAAAGCGCGACCCGGAACCCGCACGGCATCGTGCCGCTCGGACCTCAGGTGGATTTCTCGCAGCCGTTGGAAGCCGCTTAAGATATCGTCCCGAACAAACGCTTATCCGTGCAGCTTGACCGCCACGCTGGCCGGGATGCGGAGCGTTCCGACGCAAAACCGCGCGAATGACCGGCGGAAACCCGATGCGCGCCCTTCCCGGTCAGTATCCCCGGGAGAGACGGCAGCCGCGCGCAGGAACGCCATGCGGCCACGGCCGATGCGCATGGCAATGTCGAGATCTTCCAGTTCGGGCAGCGGACGGTGTCCGCCGAGCTTTTGATAGAACTGGGTTGAGATAAGCAGTCCCTGATTGCCGTATGGCATGCCGAGGAGCTGGGATCTGAGCGCGGCGATCTTTTCACTCACCCTTGCGCTCATTCCGAAGGCTTCATAGCGCAGCCGGAAGCTGGCAGCGGTGCGCGGACCATTGGGCGCACGCATCGCCCGTTCGATGAACGCCTGGGCTTCGTGATGCCAGCCGCTTTCCAGAATCGTTTCCGGACGCAGGAACAACAACCACTCGCCGCGCCGCGCCAGAGAAGCGCCATAAGCAAGGCGCTCGCTGCGGGACGCGTCCAAAACAGCCCATTGGCAACCGGCCGCGTCCGCGACCTGATCGGTGTTGTCGGACGACCCTCCATCCACGACGATGACTTCGCGGATAATCCCCTCGGCGGCTGCCGGGACCAAGGCCGAAAGGGCATGAACCAGATCGGTTTCGGAATTTCTTGTCGGAATAATGACGCTTATCATGTGCGCGAGTTTTACATGAAAATTTTTAAAGTGCGAGAGAGAGGGCTTGTTAAAGCGCTGAAACCAGCTAATGTTCCTGTTATGTTCACCTCGCTTCGCGATACACGTTCATGAATGCCAACTTGCAATCTGCCGCAATACAACAACAGGCAGCCGAGTCCGAAGCCGACTCCCTTCGGCTTGCCGAAGACCGCCGCCGGGGACGCGGTGCGGCATTGAACAAATCCGGCCGGTTTGAACCCGTGGCCTATGAAAGTTTCGATGACGGCTGGGACAGTCTTGAAGACCTGCCGCCTCTCAAGACTCGTGTCCAGGAAGAGCGCGCACGCACCATCATAACCCGCAACGAGTCGCCGGATATCTCCTTCGACCGGTCGATCAATCCCTATCGCGGCTGCGAACATGGCTGCATCTATTGTTTTGCCCGTCCGAGCCATGCCTTCATGGGGTTATCGCCCGGACTTGATTTCGAAACGAAGCTGTTTGCCAAACCGAACGCCGCCCAGCTTTTGGAACGCGAGCTTTCCAAACCCGGCTACGTGCCGCGCGTTATCGCCATCGGCACCAACACGGATCCGTATCAGCCTCTAGAGCGCGGCTACAAGCTGATGCGCGAAATCCTTGAGGTGCTCGACAATTGCTCCCATCCGGTGGCGATCGTCACAAAATCGGCGCTTGTGACGCGTGACATCGACATTCTCTCGCGCATGGCGGAACGCAATCTGGTCAAGGTGGCGCTGTCGGTCACCACTCTCGACAGAAAGCTCTGCCGGGCCATGGAGCCCCGCGCCTCGGCACCACATAAACGCCTTGCCGCAGTCAGGGCGCTGAATGCGGCCGGCATCCCGGCCTCGGTGATGATGGCACCAATCATTCCAGCCCTTACCGACTGCGAGATCGAGAAATTGCTGGAAGAAGCCGCTGAGCACGGCGCCCGGGAAGCGGCCTATATTCTGCTGCGCTTGCCGCTTGAAGTCTCCGAGCTCTTCCGCGATTGGCTGCTCCGGGAACGGCCGGACCGCTACCGCCATGTCATGAGCCTGATCCGCTCCATGCGTGGCGGCAAGGATTACGATGCCAGGTGGGGCGAACGCATGCGCGGCCGGGGCCCCTATGCGGACCAGATCGCCAAACGCTTCTCGCTTGCCGCCAAACGTTTCGGGCTGAACCTGCGCCGGAAAAAACTGAACATTGACGATTTCGTCCAGCCGCAAAAAGGCGGTGTGCAACTGAGCCTTTTTTAAATTTCGCACAGCCCGCGATCCCGGCTTGCGAACCGCAAGAAACGGCGGCAATTTGGGCGGCATGAATTTCAGTCCCTCCCTCTTCGACCTCAGCTTTCCCGATCAGCCGGACCTGGCATTGGAGCGCCGGCATGCTGCCTCATTCGACGGCCTGCTCTGCGGCGTGGACGAGGCAGGGCGTGGCCCCTGGGCGGGACCGGTGGTGACCGCTGCCGTGATCCTCGACTATGACCGGGTTCCGGTGGGCCTGAACGATTCCAAGAAACTGACCGAGGCCAAACGGGAACAGCTGTTTGAAGAGATTGTCACCAGCGCCGATGTGTGCGTTGCCAGCGCCTCGCCTGCCGCGATAGACCGCCTGAACATTCGCGCGGCAACGCTTTCAGCCATGGTGCGCGCAGTAAACGGTCTGTCGAAAGTGCCCCGCTACGTACTGGTCGACGGACGGGACGTTCCGCCCGGCCTCCCCGCGCAAGGTCAGGCATTGATCAAGGGCGATGGCCGCTGCCTGTGTGTCGCCGCGGCCTCCATTGTCGCCAAGGTCACCCGGGACCGGATGATGGTGCGGCTGGAAGAGCACTGTCCCGGCTACGGCTTCGCCCAGCACAAGGGATACGGCGTACCACAGCACCAGGCCGCCCTCGCAACGCTCGGCCCCTCTCCTCATCACCGGATGAGCTTCAAACCGGTGCGGCTGGCGGCAAACAACCCGGGCAGCAGTGTCTGAGATTATGACCCCGGTTATCACACGTTCCGAACCTGATCATGACACGGGCTACCGGCGCCTGAGCATCAGCCGGCAAGATATGACCAAACAAAAAAGCGGCCCCGAAAGGCCGCTTTTTCAATTCGTCGGATTAGACACTGAAGCCTAGTTCAGCCGTGCTTTCACCTGTTCAATGCTCTTGGCCAGAATGTCGTCGGCGACTTTGTCCTGGACCTTGGCAGTGAGGATTTCCTCGGCTGCGGCAACGGCGATGTCGGCTGCCTTGGCGCGGACTTCGGCAATCGCCTGGGTCTCGGCCTGGGCGATCTTGTCTTCCGCGGCCTTCGTGCGGCGCGCGATCATCTCTTCGAGAGCCAGATTGGTCTCTTCGGTCAGACGTTCGGCTTCCGCGTTGGCCTCGGCGACAATCGCTTCCGCTTCGCCTTCTGCCTCGTGGCGCTTGCGCTGATATTCCGAAAGGAGGGCCTGGGCTTCTTCGCGCATCTTGCGCGCTTCTTCCAGTTCCTTGCGGATGGTCTCAGCGCGGTCATCCAGAGAACCGCCGAGTTTAGCCGGCACCTTCAGATAGATGATCAGCGCGAAGAAGAGAAAAAGACCAATCATGGCCCAAAATGTAGCGTCCATGATCGTCTCCTCAGTTCATCGCCGACTTAAGCGCCTTGTTCAGATCGGTCTTGGTCGGAGCCTTGCCAATCAGCTGCTCCACGAGCGCTGAAGTGGTTTCTCCGGCAATATCACCAATCTGGGACAGGGCTTCGGTCTTGATTCCGGCAATATGCGCCTCGGCTTCCTTCAGCTTTTCACCCAGGTCGCCTTCCGCTTTTTCGCGGCGGGCCTCATGGTCTGCTTTCAGCTTGGCGCGGGTCTCATGGGCAATGCCATGCGCCTTGTTGCGGGCTTCGGCCAGAGCCTGTTCGTAGGCGGAAATCGCCGCGTCGGTTTCTTCCTTCAGGCGGTTGGCCTCGGAAAGATCACCGGCGATACGGTCCTTGCGGTCTTCCAGAATTCCTGAGATCCGCGGCATGGCCACGTTTTTCATGATCCAGTAGAACAGCGCGAAGGTGATGGCGAGCCACAAGAGCTGGGAAGCAAATGTGGTGCTGTCAAACGGCGGGAAGCTCGCGCCATGCTCAGAGGCCGGCACTTCTATGGCTTCGTGTGTGCCTTCAGTGGTCGAATGCGTTTGGCCTGCCATTTCCTGTCTCCTAAATCCGGCTGGGCGGCGCCTGTATCAACCTGCTTACATGTGGAAGCACATGAAAGCAGAAAGGCCGATCAGCTTAAAAGCCCGAGCATCCTGCGTCCGTCTGAACCCGGGATGCTCCAGAGCGCCGCCACCGGAGTCGCATCGAAAGTCGCTGCGGATGAGCGATTAAGCGAACAGGAGGATCAGAGCAACCAGCAGGGAGAAGATGCCCAGAGCTTCCGTCACGGCGAAGCCGAAGATCAGGCGGCCGAACTGGCCGTCAGCAGCGGAAGGGTTGCGCAGGGCGCCTGCGAGGTAGTTTCCGAAGATGTTGCCGAGGCCGATGCCAGCGCCGCCCATACCCAGGCATGCGAGACCCGCACCGATGTATTTTGCTGCTTCTGCTTCCATGACACGTGCTCCTAGATGGTGTTTGCAGATTTCTCACTCGCGGCGCAAAGGCCGTGTGATTGGGTTGCCCTTAGTGTGTAGGATGAAGGGCGTCGTTCAGGTACATGCAGGTCAAGACGGTAAAGACGTAGGCCTGCAGGAACGCTACCAGGAATTCCAGCGCCGTCAGGGCGACAGTCATTCCGAGCGGAAGGACGGATCCGAAGACGCCGACCGCGCCCATGGCGCTAAGGCTGACGACAAAGCCGGAGAAAACTTTCAGCGTGATGTGGCCCGCGAGCATGTTCGCGAAAAGACGAACGGACAGGCTGATCGGACGGGACAGGAAGGAGATTATCTCGATCAGGGTCACCAGCGGGATCAGCGCGGCGGGCACGCCGCTTGGGACGAAGAGTTTGAGGAACTTCATGCCATTGCGCATAAAGCCGTAGATGATCACGGTCATGATCACCAGCATCGCCAGCGCGAAGGTGACGATGATGTGGCTGGTAATCGTGAAGAAGTACGGGAACATCCCGAAAAGGTTTGCGACAAGCACGAACATGAAGAGGGAGAACACGAGCGGGAAGAAACGCATCCCGTCCGTTCCCGCCGAACTTCGCAATGTGCTTGCGACGAATTCATACAGCATTTCCGACACCGACTGCAGGCGGGTCGGAACAAGTCCGCGGCCGCTGGTCGAGAAAATCAGAAACGCAGACGTCGCAGCCACGGTCAAAACCATGAACAACGAAGAATTGGTGAAAGAGAAATCCACACCCCCGATTTCAATCGGGAAGAGATCATAGGTACGGAACTGATGGATCGGATCGTTCGACACCGGCCAGCCTTCTTCGCTCGTTCATAATCACAGCGCCCGAGGGCGCGACAAATTCTAGTCGGCTCTGTCGTTTTGAACGTCTTGCTCGCGAGGCGCCTTGGGATCCGGCTGCTCGACAACACCGGCCGAGCGCAGAACATTCAAAACACCGGCCACGAAGCCCAGCAGCAAAAAGACGATCAACCCGAAAGGAGATGTCCCCAGCCACTGGTCGGCCACCCAACCAATTCCGGCCCCCACCAGAACGCCTGCAATAAACTCCGAAGAGAGCTTCATCGCCTGTGCGTATCCGGATGAGCTGCTTTGCGACTTGCGCGCGGACTTTTGTTCCACCGCCCTCAGGTCGTCAAGCTTCCGGCTCAATTGGGCCCGCCGTTCCGACAGACCCGCTTCCGGGGTATCGCCTTTGCGATCTTTACCATCGCCGTTTTGCGAAGACATATTCATAAGTCCTCAGCTTGCGCCGACGTGTTGGATGCAACAAGAGGAGCCCCGTAAGCCGCGCGCACCATAGTCGGCACCTCATGTCGTGTCAAGAAGCCATAGGCAATAGTTATGTATTTGAAAAATATATACTTTTTATTGAGAAGCAGAATTACCCAGACCTAAGTTGCATAGTATCCGGCCGCTAGCGCGTGCCGGTTGCCCGCTTAGCCGGTTTCCCGGAATCGTTCGGCGGTCTCAAGGTCCACGGAAACCAGCTGTGAAACACCCCGTTCGGCCATGGTCACGCCAAAGAGCCGGTTCATCCGGGCCATGGTGATCGGGTTGTGCGTGATCACCACAAAGCGGGTTTCGGTGCTCGCGCACATTTCGTCCAGAAGATCGCAATAGCGCTCCACATTGGCGTCGTCGAGCGGAGCGTCGACCTCATCGAGCACACAGATCGGCGCGGGATTCGTCAGGAACACGGCAAAGATCAGAGACATCGCCGTCAGCGCCTGCTCGCCGCCGGAAAGCAGCGTCATGGTCTGCGGTTTCTTGCCCGGCGGGCGCGCGACGATTTCAAGACCGGCTTCCAGCGGATCATCGCTGTCCACCAGCTGCAGTTCCGCGGTGCCGCCGCCGAACAGGTGGGTAAACAGACGCTGGAAATGGCCGTTCACCACTTCGAAGGAGGCCAGCAGCCGCTCGCGTGCTTCCTTGTTGAGGTTGGAAATCCCGGTGCGAAGGCGTCGAATCGCCTCGATCAGATCATCACGCTCGGACGTCAGGGTGTTTTTCTGCTCGTCGATTTCCTTAAGCTCTTCCTCCGCCCGGAGGTTCACACCGCCGAGACGCTCACGCTCCGCCTTCAGCCGCTCAAGCTTGCGCTCCACCGCATCCGGATCCGGCAGCGGCGCCCCTTCCTTCAACCCTGCGATCTCTGGCAATGCAGCAACGGCGACCTCCAGATCCTCATCGATCCGCCGCTCCAGATTGCTCTTGCGCTCACGGGCGGCATCGAGACGTTCCTCGGCGCGGATCTTTTCCTCACGCGCTCCGGCCATTGCTTCCATGGCCGCCTTGGCCGCCCTGTCCACGTCCGCAAGATCCAGTTCGGCCTGGGACAGACGGTCGTCCTTCTCTTTTTTCGCGGTCTCCGCCCCGGAAATCGCGGAAAAGAGCTCGCGGCGCTTGATCTCGATGTCTTCCGGCGCCTCGATCAGTTCGGCGCGTTCTTCCTCCGCTTCATCCCGTCGCTCCGTGAGAACGGAAATCTGTTGCGCTGCG
Source organism: Roseibium sp. (assembly GCA_050302295.1). GTDB lineage: Bacteria > Pseudomonadota > Alphaproteobacteria > Rhizobiales > Stappiaceae > Roseibium. Next base: position 11,062 of record JBNLAU010000320.1, read on the forward strand.
TTGGCTGCACGCGTCTTCCAGCTGTCGTATTCGCGGGCGATCGCCTCGAGGCGCCGGTCGCGCAGCTCCTGTTCCCGCGCCAGGCCCTCCGAAATCGCGCGCGCTTCGGCAAGCGCGCCGCGCGCAGTGCCGACCTTGCCTTGAAGATCCTCGATCTGACCCTGATAGCTTGAGCCTTCTGGGGCTGCTTCAAGCTGCTCTTCGGCCTCAATCACCTGCTCCCGCGCCAGCCCGGCTTCTTCGCCGAGGCGCTCGGCGCGTTCCTGTGCTGCTTCGCGTTTGGCGGCGAACTGGGAAACGGCGCGTTCGGCCGCGGCGAGCGCTTCACGTGCAGCAACCGTCCGGCGCTGCCCATCACGAACCTTGCCGCGGGCGATCTGTTCCTGCTCCACCGTTCCACGCACGCGCGCTGCCGCCTCTTCCAGGGCCTGCTGCCGCTCGTCCACAGTCCGTTTCGCGGCGTCCGTCTCGTCCGCCAGTTCCGCAAGGCGGTTTTTCTGGGCAAGCCGCTGCGCGGCCGGGGTCGGCGCATTGGCGGCGATCTCGAAACCGTCCCAACGCCACAGATCGCCTTCGCGCGATACCAGCCGCTGACCGGGTTTCAGGAGAGCCCGCAAACGGGGACCGTCGGACTGGTTTACGATCCCGATCTGCGCCAGGCGGCGGGACAGTTCTTGCGGGGCCATGACAACGTCGGCAAGCGCACGGGTTCCCTCAGGCAGCGCAGGGTCGCCGCCGCACGGCAGGGCGCTGCCCCACTTGACCGCCGCAGCCTCCTCCAGGGACGCGTCGAGGTCCTCGCCCAGCGCCGCTCCAAGCGCAGTTTCGAATCCCTGCTCAACCTGGATCCGCTCCACCACCGGTGCATGGTCCTGATCCGAATGGACATTCAGGACCTGCTCCAGAGTGCGGGCCTCGGTCTCAAGACCCTGCAAAAGCTGGCGGGCATCGCTCAAGGGGCCACGGGCGGCCTGTTCCTGCTCGCGCGCCTCGCGTGTGGCGGTTTCGGCCTCCTCAACAGCGGCCTCGGCTTCGGTCAGTTCTTCTTCGGCAAGCTCCAGCGCCTCGCGGTTTTCGGCTACGCCGTCCTGCTCGGCCATCCGGGCATTGAGGTCGCTCAAGGCTTGCTGGGCTTCCTGGGCCTGCGTCATCAGGCGGTCGGCGCGCTGGCGGCTTTCGGCCACTGCCCGTTCCAACTGGCGGTGCTCCGCGCTGGCGCGGGCCTCCGCGGCGGTCAGCTCGGACAGCTTGCCTTCCAGCGAACTTACGGCCTCTTCCGCCTCAATCACTTTCTCCCGGGCGCCTTCGGTGCGCTCCTGCACCATTTCGTTTTCTTCCAGAAGCTCCGCACGCTCTTCGGACAGGCGCTCCAGCACCTCATCGTTTTCAGAGACCATGCTCTGCTCGCGGCGGATGTCCTCGGCCAGTTGGACCAGCCGGCGTTCCAGATCCTGCAGTCGCTCCTTCACGCGGCGCTCTTCGGCATCCAGTTCGTTACGGGCGATAACCAGCCGCTGCAAGGCGGCTCCGGCCTTGGCGGCCTCGTCCCGAAGCTCCGGAAGCTTGTGCGCGGCGATCGCCTGAACGCGGGCGCTCTCGGCCTGCAGGGCGGTTGCCTCGTTCACCTGTTTCTGGGCTTCGGCGAAGTGCCCCTCCGCCGCGGCCAGCGCCTCGCGGGACTCGCTCCAGCGGATAAAGAGGATCGAGGCTTCCGCCGCGCGGATTTCAGAAGAAAGGTTCCGGTAGCGCGATGCCTGGCGGGACTGGCGCTTCAGATTGTCCAGCTGACCGTCGATCTGCACAAGCACATCTTCCAGGCGCTCCAGGTTCTGCTCAGCGGCGCGCAGGCGGATCTCCGCCTCGTGGCGGCGCGAATGCAGGCCGGAAATGCCGGCTGCCTCTTCCAGGATCTGGCGGCGCGATGTCGGCTTTGCGGCGATCAGCTCACCAATCTGCCCCTGACGCACCATGGCAGGCGAACGCGCGCCGGTGGACGCATCGGCAAAGAGCAGTTGCACGTCACGGGCGCGCACGTCCTTGGAATTGATCTTGTAGTTGGAGCCCTGTTCTCGCTCGATCCGGCGGCTCACCTCCAGCGCGTCGGCGTCGTTGAAAGCCGACGGGGCCGTTCGATCCTGGTTTTCCAGATACAGGGTAACTTCGGCCGTGTTGCGGGCCGGACGGTTGAGGCTTCCCGAAAAGATCACATCGTCCATGCCGGACGCGCGCATGTTCTTGTAGGAGTTCTCCCCCATCACCCAGCGCATGGCCTCGACAAGGTTGGACTTGCCACAGCCGTTCGGCCCGACGACACCGGTCAGGCCGTTGCCGATGATGAATTCCATCGGTTCGACGAAGGATTTGAAGCCGACTATGCGGAGCTTTGAGAACTTCATAGGCGCTGGCACCCCGCAATGCGGAGCGCCGGAGAAGCTGAAACGGGATCAGGACAAGCCTTTTCAACCAGCGGGTTTGCCGCCAGCTTAAAGGTTCTCGTCGATGATCTTGCCCATTTCTTCAATCGACATCGCCCCGGGGTGCATTTCGCCGTTGATGAAGAACGTCGGCGTGGACTTCACACCGAACTCGTTTGCGCCACGGTCTTTCACCGCATCCACTGCGTCAAGTAAGCCCTGATTTGTCAAGCATTCCTCAAAGGACTCCTGTGTAAATCCGATCTGCTTGGAAAAGTCGAGCATGGATTGGTACGGATTGTCGGTAAATGCCCAGGTGCGCTGGTTTTCGAACAATGTATCCACAATTCCGAAATATTTGTCCTGAGGAGCGCAGCGGGCCAGCATGAAGGCGGCCGCGGCGACCGCATCCAGCGGAAATTCCCGGAAAATGAAGCGGACCTTGCCGGTGTCGATGTAGTTTTCCTTCAGCGCGGGATAAGTGCGCTTGTGGAAATTCGCGCAGTGCCCGCACGTCATGGAGGCATATTCCACGATTGTGACAGGCGCATTCTCGTCGCCGAGGACCTTGTCGCCCAGCGGGCCGGGTTTCAGCAGCTCCTCAAGGTCAACGGATTCGGCAAGGGCCGGGAGCGTGCCGGCCAGTCCGAATGCGGCTGTCGCCAGGGCAGTGGTTTTGAGAAACTGTCTACGGGTCTGAGTCACGAAGATCGTCCTGTCAAAAAATCAAAAAGCGGCACCCGGCAGGTGCTGGTTCCATTGCTTCATGTGCCCCGTCAGGCGCACTACGTCAACAAGGCTTATCAAATGTGGCAGCAGCGAGGACGAAACGGAACATTGGTTCACGGTCTTTTTATCAGACCGACGAAGGAACCTGGCCTTGCTGTCAGGGGCAGAACGGATCAGGCGGCCTTACCGTCATTGCGTGCGATCACCTGCTCGCCGAGTTTCTTCAGCGCCTGGCGCAGCCGGTCGTTCTCGACGCCTTCCAGACTCTCCTCAAGCCGCTTTTCCTCGGATCTTGTAAGGGAGCGCAGCGGCTTGCGGGCTTCGTGCCGCTTCGCCAGGACCGGCTTCTGCTGGATCTTGATGCGGCCGATGGCGGCCCAACCGTAGAAGGTGTTGATGCGCTCGATCACCTGCGCGCTGTCATGGGACAGCATCAGCGCCGTTGCGCCGTCTGTGTGGACCACAAGCGTTGCCGGTTTCGGCGGATTTTCAGGATCGCTCAGCTCCGGCTGGCGCGGCCAGACGAGCCTGTCGGGCTGAACTCGCGTGCCATAGCGTTCGCCAACGATATCGGCCCACGACGCGACGATATCGACGGAGGCAAAGCCGCGCTTCCGGCAGGCAGGCGTCATTGCCTTGCCGACAAGATCAGCAAGCAGTTTCGCCTCCTTGGGCCTACGCACAGAGTTTGCCTTTGTCACGCGAATGACCTACCTCCTCATCCAGCCAACGACACCGCATGATGCGCCCGTTTTCAGGATTGAGGTGTTGTGTCCCAATAGAATACGACAAAATGACGACGAATACTTATACATTTCCAACCAGCCTGCCTTCGCCGCCCAAGTTGTCCCCAGGCTTTCCAACGGCGCAATCTTGATCTTGAGAGCACTTATCCGGCACTTCACATGACCTCTGCTTCCCCTGCCCTGTTGCTTCTTGACTGGTACGACCGGAACGCCCGAAAACTGCCGTGGCGGATCGCGCCGGAAGACCGGAAACTTGGCGAGGTCCCCGATCCCTACCGCATCTGGCTGTCGGAAATCATGCTGCAGCAGACAACCGTGGCGGCGGTGAAGGACTATTTCGAAAAATTCATGAGCACCTGGCCGACAGTCAACGATCTTGCAGCAGCAAACGAAGAAGATGTCATGAAGGCCTGGGCCGGCCTTGGCTATTACTCCCGGGCGCGGAACCTGAAAAAATGTGCCGACACGGTCGCGGCCGGTTATCACGGGCGATTTCCCGATGATGAAGCAGAACTGTTGAAGCTTCCCGGGATCGGCCCCTACACCGCCGCCGCTATCGCTACCATCGCCTTCGACCGCCACGCCGCCGTAGTCGACGGCAATGTCGAGCGTGTGCTGGCCCGCCTTTTCCGGATTGAAACTCCCCTTCCCGATGCCAAGCCGGACATCAGGGCACACATGGCGGAACTGACGCCGGACGAACGGCCCGGAGATTTCGCGCAAGGTGTCATGGATCTGGGCGCCACTATCTGCACGCCCAAACGGCCGGCCTGCGCACTTTGCCCCTGGACTGTCCAATGCAAGGCGCAGGCCGCCGGCATTGCGGAAGCGCTGCCACGCAAAGCGCCAAAGAAGCGAAAGCCGACCCGCTATGGCGCGGCCTTCGTTCTGGTGGACGAGAAAACCGGTGCGGTTCTGTTGCGCCGCCGTCCGCCCAAAGGACTTCTGGGCGGCATGACGGAAGTGCCCGGCACGGACTGGACCGAGGATTTCGAACCGGACAGCGCCGCCGAAAGCGCCCCCTGCCCGGCGGACTGGCGGCGGCGGACGGGAGAAGTGAAACACACCTTCACCCACTTCCACCTGAAGCTCTCGATATTCCGTGCCGACGTTCAGGCTGGGCAGATCCCGGAACCGGACGGAGCGTGGTGGTCTGGGCCGGACGTCTTGCAGAGCGAGGCTTTGCCAACCGTGATGCGCAAGGCGCTGGCGGCAGCTTTTGGCGAAAGCTGATCCAGGCCCGGGTACGGGACGGTAAAACCCTTTGCCGGCTAAAATAACAGTTGCGGTTTTCCGGAATTGGATGTTGATGGGCACAGGCAATCTTCGGATCCGAACAAGATGTTCACCTTTTCCTATGACGCACTCTTCTCCAGGCAGGACTGCGACGAGATCATCCGGCTGAGCCGGGTGGAACGCCAGGACAACGGCGGGCTCGTTGGAGGCACGCAACAGCGTGAGATCCGCCGCGCCAAAGTCAGTTGGCTGGAGGATGAAGGCGACGCTTCCTGGGTGATGGAACGCGTCATGAGCGCCGTCGCCAAGGCCAATCGCGAGACCTTCGGTTTCGATATTACCGAATTCAGGGAAAAGCTTCAGGTCGCCATTTACGACGAGAGCGAGGAAGGCCACTACGACTGGCATTCCGACATCGGCGAAGGCCCGATTGCGCAGTACCGCAAGGCCACCATTGTCACACAGTTGTCCGCACCGGACAGCTATGACGGCGGCGGCCTGGAAATCAACCTGGGCAACCGGGTGATGACGGCGCACAGGGATCAGGGCACCGCCACCCTGTTTGCCAGCTTCATGGTCCATCGGGTCGTGCCGGTTACGCGCGGAACGCGCCACTCGCTGACTTGCTGGAGCCACGGTCCGCGGTTCCGATAGTCTCATCCGCGTTCATTGATCGAGGGTCCCGGGGAGTCCTGCGACAAACCCGGCCGGAGTGCGGACGCACCACACTTCCAAGAGCAACTCGCCCGCGTCAGATGAGTAAGCGGCAGAATTGACGGTCAGCCGCGCGCGCCACGCAGAACCGGGGCGTTTGGATCAGTTTGTTCGCGGTAAAAATCGCAAAAGAGTTTTTCCTGATCCGGCGGCAAGAACCTCCCGTAGACCCAGCAACACAGGCGTTAGACCAAATCTTCGAACGTGCCCGGGAAACACATTTTCCGGAACGCAACCCCTTTGCCTGTGCCAACCAAATGGGAGTGACAAATGAAACTGCTTCAGAAACTGGTATTTGCCCTTGCGATCGCCCTGCCGCTTTCCGCGGCCAAGGCCTCGGACAAGGACATCGTCGATACGGCTGTGGGTGCAGGCTCGTTCAACACGCTGGTCGCCGCCGTGCAGGCTGCCGGTCTCGTGGAAACCCTGAAAGGCTCCGGTCCGTTTACGGTCTTCGCCCCAACTGATGAAGCCTTCGCCAAACTGCCGGATGGCACCGTTGAGAACCTGCTGAAGCCGGAAAACAAGGCCCAGCTGGTCGCCATCCTGACCTATCACGTCGTGCCGGGCAAAGTGATGTCCTCCGACATCGCAGGCAAGAAAGCGGAAGTTGCCTCCGTCGAAGGCAGCGAAATCTCCGTTGACGCTACCGACGGCGTAAAGGTGGATGACGCAAGCGTCGTCACCGCCGACGTTGAGGCCTCCAATGGTGTCATTCATGTGATCGACACGGTAATCATGCCAAACTGACGGTTCGGCAGAGTTCTCCTCCAATAAACCCTCTGGATACCCTCTGGCGGCGCGGTCTCTGACAGGAGGCCGCGCCTCGCCGTTTCAAGGCTTCCTTTCAGCGCCATCGTTCCGGATGATCAGATATCTGCAGATGGATTTTTCCGACATGAATTGTCAGGATCGGATGGATCCAGAACCCGACCGGGAAAACCTATTGGACCACTGGACACCCAGACTGGAACGCTTCTAAAGTCATCAAACTGTTTGCCAAGGAGGCCTCGTCATGAAGGGCAGTGAAAAAGTTATTGAGCGTCTGAACGAAGCCCTCTTTCTCGAGTTGGGTGCGATCAACCAGTACTGGCTGCATTACCGCCTCCTGGCCGACTGGGGCTTTGCCCGCCTTGCCAAGAAAGAGCGTGAGGAATCCATCGAGGAAATGAATCATGCGGACAAGCTGACCGACCGCATCATTTTCCTGGAAGGCCATCCGAACATGCAGAAGGTCGCGCCGCTGCGGATCGGCCAGAACATCAAGGAAGTTCTGGAATCGGACTTGGCGGGCGAGTACGACGCCCGCGCGTCCTATTCCAAGTCCCGCGACATCTGCCGCGAGGAAGGCGACTACGTTTCCATGCAGCTCTTTGAAGAACTGCTGAAGGACGAAGAAGGCCATATCGATTTTCTGGAAACCCAGCTGGAGCTTCTGGGGAAAATCGGCGAGGAACGCTATGGCATGCTGAATGCCGCACCAGCGGACGAGGCCGAATAGACCTCTTCCCGAGCCTGATTTTGGGGGGCTACGACCCAACGGCATAATTCCACAAACGCGGCCGGTTGGCCGCGTTTGTGTTTGCCCTATTGAAAGGCGGTTTCCGCGAAGCTTCTGAGTTTGCGTGAATGGAGGCGCTCGGCCGTCATGTCGCGCATTTTCTCCATGGCGCGAATGCCTATCTCCAGATGTTGAGCAACCTGACGCTTGTAAAAGTCGGTTGCCATTCCCGGCAGCTTCAGTTCACCGTGCAGCGGCTTGTCTGAAATGCAGAGCAGCGTTCCGTAAGGCACGCGGAAACGGAAACCGTTGGCGGCGATCGTCGCCGATTCCATGTCGAGCGCGATTGCACGGGACTGGGAAAAGCGCTTGACCAGTTCCGGCTGATCCCAGAGCTCCCAGTTGCGGTTGTCCAGAGAAACAACAGTGCCCGTACGCATCACCCGCTTCAGCTCGTATCCGTCGATGCCGGTAATTTCGCCAACCGCATCTTCCAGGGCCACTTGAACTTCGGCCAGCGGCGGGATCGGCACCCAGACCGGCAGGTCCTGATTGAGCACGTTGTCGTCACGCACATATCCATGGGCAAGAACATAGTCGCCCAGGGTCTGGCTGTTTCTCAGACCTGCGCAGTGGCCCAGCATCAGCCAGACATGCGGCCTGAGGACTGCGATGTGATCGGTGATGGTTTTGGCGTTGGACGGTCCAACGCCGATATTGACCATGGTGATGCCGCTGCCGTCGGGCCGTTTCAGGTGATAGGCCGGCATTTGCGGCGGTTTGGCCGGTTCCTCGCCAAACGTCGGCTCAACGTTTCCGGCTTCGGTGATCAGGTTTCCGGGAGCGACAAATGCCTCGTAGCCGCTGTCCGGGTCGGCCAGGAATTCCTTGGACATGCGGCAGAATTCATCGACGTAGAACTGATAATTCGTGAAAAGAACGTAATTCTGAAAATGCTCGGCCTTGGTCGCGGTGTAATGCTGCAGCCGGTGAAGGGAATAGTCGATGCGCGGCGCGGTGAAGGACGCCAGCGGCATGACGCCATCGGTTGGCTCATAAGTGCCGTTGGCAATGGAATCGTCCATAACCGTGAGATCGGGCAGGTCGAAGATGTCAGCCAGCGGCCGTTCCAGATTGGCCGCGGCGGCGCCGCCTTCCACATGAGTGCCATCGTAGAACGCAAAATGCAGCGGAATCGGCATCTCGCTGTCGCCTATCAGGATCGGCACGTCGTGGTTCTTCATCAGAAGAGACAGTTGCGATTTCAGATAGTTCCGGAAAAGGTCCGGCCGGGTAATCGTGGCCGCATGTGTGCCCGGTCTCGATACAAAACCGTAGGATAGCCGGCTGTCCAGCCGCACGTGGCTGTCTGTCACGATTCTCACTTGCGGATAGAAGGCGCGGATCCGCCCCTCAATTGGTCGGCCGTCAAGGAGGTGCTGAAAATGCGTACGCAAAAATGCCGTATTGGCCTCAAAAATTTCGACCAGCCGCTCTACCGCTTTTTCCGCATCGCTGAACACTTCGAGCGGATGGGAGGGCGCAAGGCGTACTCGCCTGGCCTCAAGCTGAAAATTTTTGGCTATGGACTTGGACACAAAGCGTCTCCTTATTGTTGTTATGAGCTCACAGTCCCGCCAAGTCTCCCCTGCGTCAATAGACGGAATAGTGGTTTTTGAATTTTTTTTCGCAAAGAGAAAAAGTTTGCGCGCGTGGAACTGTTTCCGCTTTCCCGGTCTTTTCCCGATTACCTGAAACCGATAATCTTCCCCGGATTTTTCACGAGGAGTTCCCCCATGCGATCCACCTTCCTGACCCTCGCAGTGGCAACAGTGTCCGTGATCGGGGCAAGTGTTTCCACCTTCGCCGGCTCTCTTCCGGATCTCGGCGGCAGAGCCGTCGTGATTGCATCGGAAAACACCTATCCGCCGCTTCAGTTCGTCGATCCGGAATCCGGCGAGGCGATCGGTTGGGAGTATGATGCAATAGCGGAAATCGCCGAGCGGCTGAACATGAAGGTGACTTACGAAAACACCAGTTGGGATGCGATGATCCCGGCAATCTCGGCAGGCGAATACGACCTTGCCATGAACGGCATCACCATCCGCGAAGACCGGGCAAAGCAGGTGGATTTCTCTGATGCTTATCTGCGGTCGGAAATGTTCATGCTGGTGCGTGCCGATGAAGACCGGTTCACGGACCCGAAAAGCTTTGCGGCCGATGCCGATCTCCTGGCCGCCGCCCAGCCGGGCACTACACCGTTTTATGTCACCGTCTATGAGGTGCTGGACGGCGACGAAGCCAACCCGCGCATCAAACTGTTCGAGACGTTCGGCGCTGCGGTCCAGGCGCTCAAGACCGGCGACGTCGATCTGGTACTGACCGACAGTACAGGCGGCCAGGGCTATGTTGCCGCCAATCCGGATACGTTCAAGCTGATCGGCGAGCCTATGGGCACGGAGGATTTCGGCTTTATCTTCCCGAAGGGCTCCGATCTGGTCGAACCGATCAACGCGGCGATCGCCAGCATGCGCAGTGACGGCACCTTGGACGCGCTCAACAAAAAATGGTTCTTTGACTACAAGGTCGGCCAATAAGGACACTGCAACGCACTGTTGCGGCCAGCACCGCCGGTATCCGAACCCGGCTTCGGATACCGGCCATTTGTTTGGTCCGCCCGTTTTGAACAAAGGGCAACAGCCGATTGCCGCAGCCTGGTCCGCTCCCACTTCAAGCCCAAAGACAGGCCCATGATCCGCAAACGCTCCAAGTCCGGCACTCCGCAACGGGATTTCCCCTATTGGCTGGTGGCTGCCTGTTGCATTGCCGCCTTCATGTTGTTCCGAATTTCGACGGACGACGTTTACAGTCAGGTGATGGAGACCGTTTCGCGCGGGATCGGCCTGACGATCTTCGTAACGCTTGTCGGCTTCTTTCTGGCTTCCGCGCTGGGGCTGCTGCTGGCGCTCGCCTCCCTGTCGGGCTCCCTCATCCTGCGCCAGGCAGCCAGGTTCTATGTCGAGATCGTGCGCGGCCTGCCGGTCATCGTTCTCCTTCTTTACATTGCCTTTGTCGGCGCGCCGCTGCTGGTTGCCGCTGTCAATGCGGTTCTGGAGCCGCTCGGCCTGGAGCCGATGCGTACCCGTGACTTTCCGCTCCTCTGGCGCGCCATCATTGCCTTGATGATCGGCTATTCCGCCTTCATCGCCGAAGTCTTCCGGGCCGGCATCCAGGCCGTCGACACCGGTCAGATCGAGGCGGCCGAAGCCCTTGGCATGAACCGCTGGCTCCGGTTCCGGCTGATCGTCTTTCCCCAGGCACTGAAAACGATCCTGCCGCCGCTTGGCAATGATTTCGTCGCCATGATCAAGGACAGCTCGCTCGTCTCCGTACTCGGCGTTGCCGATATCACCCAGCTCGGCAAAGTCTATGCGGCCGGATCCTTCCGTTATTTTGAAACCTACAACATTGTTGCTCTGATCTATCTTATGATGACCATCACCCTGTCCCTGGCGCTGCGCAGATTTGAGCGAACAAAGGCCGTTGGTGGGCGGTGATACCTATTGCATCAAACACAAAGGAGATTTCACATTGCGTTCCTTTGAAGACATCGAAGCCTTGGCCGAGGAGAAGAAAGGCGGCCCGGAGCAGTTGCAGGCTCTGTTGAGCCAGCACAATCAGCCCAAGAGCGAAGCGGAGCTGGAAAAGATCGGCGATGACCGCTGGCTGTCGATGTTCACCAGATGTGTGTTTCAGGCCGGCTTCAGCTGGAAGGTGATCGATCAGAAATGGCCCGGCTTTGAAGAGGTTTTCGAAGGTTTCGATGTCGCTCGCCTGGCATTCTTGCCCGATGAAGCCTTTGAGGATTTTCTCAAGGATACCCGCATCGTGCGCAATGGCGCCAAGATCAGATCGATCCAGCACAACGCGATTTTCCTGAAGGATCTCGCAGCCGAA
>JBNLAU010000321.1:0-5073 GCA_050302295.1 Roseibium sp.
GTTTTGTCCAGCCATTGGATCACCTCAAACGTACCGTCATGGTGTTCTGCAACTGCGGTGCAGCTCTCCACCCAATCACCTGTGTTGATATAGTGGATGCCGTTCATGTCACAGTCAGCAGCATGGTGAATGTGCCCGCAGATAACCCCATCCACGCCTTGCCGGCGCGCTTCCTCGGACAGTGTTTCCTCGAACCGGCCTATGAAGCTGACGGCATTCTTGACTTTCAGCTTGGCCCAGGCTGAAAGCGACCAGTAGGTCAGGCCGAGGCGGCGGCGTACCACATTCAGCCAAGTGTTGATGCCCAGTGCTGTCACGTAGGCCTTGTCGCCGAAAAAGGCCAGCCATTTGGCGTGGCGGATCACGACGTCGAACTGATCGCCATGGATGACGAGATAGCGCTTGCCGTTTGCCGCTTCGTGCACAATGCTGTCAGCGACTTCAACGCCGCCGAAGTGGGTGCCGAGAAAGCTGCGCAGGAACTCATCATGATTTCCCGGGATATAAAAGATGCGCGCGCCTTTCCGGCCCTTTCGAAGGATTTTCTGCACCACGTCATTGTGCAGCTGCGGCCAGAACCAGGAACGCTTCAGGCGCCAGCCATCCGCGATGTCTCCGACGAGATAGACCATCTCGGCATCGTTTTTCTTCAGAAAGTCCAGCAGCAGTTCCGCTTGGCATCCGCGTGTTCCCAGATGGACGTCAGAAATGAACAAGGCCCTGTAATGCCGCGATACCTCTGAGGCAGACATAGCGTTTCTCCAATTATCCGTTGGGACGCTAAAGACGCGATTCAGGTATCACTAATATGACAATTCGGCTGTTTTCTGCCCTCCGCCTCTCAGTACTTTCGTGTTTTGCTGTGGGTTCCCTCCGTTTGACACACCCCGGTTCCGCCTCCACAAGTGCTCTACCGGGTCAGACAACAGGGAGACGACCAATGGATTTGGGCCTCAAAGGCAAAAGAGCGATTATCTGCGCCTCCAGCCGGGGACTTGGCCGGGGCTGCGCGGAAGCCTTGGCGCAGGCCGGATGCAACATCGTCCTGAACGGGCGCGATGAAACCGTCCTGTCGGCAACGCGTAACGCCCTTCAGGAGAAATATGACGTTTCCGTCCTCGCCGTTGCCGCCGACGTTTCCACCCCCGGCGGCCAGAAAGCACTACTGACCGCCTGCCCGAAGCCCGATATTCTCGTCAACAACAATGGCGGACCGCCCCGCAGGGATTACACCGAACTTGACCGGCAAGCTCTGCTGGAAGGTGCGGTTCAGAACTTTGTGACGCCGATCGAGCTGATCCAGGCAGTCACCCCCGGCATGAAGGAACGCGGCTTCGGGAGGATCGTCAACATCACGTCGCTTTCCGTGAAGATGCCCATAGAAGGCCTTGATCTTTCCAGCGGAGCGCGGGCGGGCCTCACTGCCTTTTTGGCGGGCGTCTGCCGCCAGCTGGCACCCCACGGCATCACAATCAACAATCTTCTGCCCGGCAAGATGGATACGGATCGGTTGAAGGGCGGATTTGAGCGCAGCGCTCAGCAGTCGGGCAGGCCCCTGGAGACGATCCGGGCCGAACAGGCCGCAGAAATCCCGGCACACAGGTTCGGCACCGCCGACGAATTCGGCCAGACCTGCGCCTTCCTGTGTTCCAGGCATGCAGGCTACATCACCGGCCAGAATCTTCTGATGGACGGCGGACTGTTTCCGGCAGCGTTTTAAACTGCCGATAGCAGACCAAACAAAAAAGGCCGGAGCAAATGCCCCGGCCAGATTTTGATAAGTTATTGTTTTCTTAGAAAGTATACCGCAAGGCGGCGGAGAGGATATCGACATGACTGTCAACATCCGCCGTATAGGTGCCGAAGGCTGCGTTAAAGTCCTGATGGCTGGAATCGATATTGATTGAAGTCGCTTCCGAAATGATGTGCGTATAGCCAAGATCAAACGCCAGATGATCATTGAAGGCGTAGCTCGCGCCCGCCGACAGCCACCAGCGATTATTATCCGGAAGACGGGTCGACCGAATTTCCTCGTCGATTGGCGAGATTTCGTAGGCAAGACCAGCCCGAAGGGTCAGCTTGTCATTGAAATCGTATTCGCCACCCAAGGAAAAGAACCAACCATCGTCATAGTTGAAGTTGAGCGTCGTCAGCGTGGCTCCGGACGTGTCGGAAATTGCACGCGGCGCTTTCAGGCGGCTCCAGTTCGTCCATTCCACGGTTCCAAGCACCCGGAACTTGTCCGTGATCTTTTGCTTGGCGGAGAAATTGATCATGTCCGGAGTGATCACACCAAGGCTGATCGCACTCGTCACTCCGCTGGCATAAAGGTTCCCCTCAAGCTCATGGGCCACACCGGATCGATAACCCAGGCCGAATTCCGTACCCTCGAAAGGCTTTACGGTGATCCCTGCCGTGACACCAAAGCCGATATCGTCCCCGGAGATCTGATTGGATCTGGCAAATGCGGCCGACGTCGCATCAGCCGATTTCAGGCTCACGTCGAGGTACTGGATCTGCACCCCGGCTGCGATCGAAATCATATCGTTGATCTGATAGGCGATGTTCGGGTTGACGTTCAGCGAGAAAACGGATGAAGACCGGGAATAGAACTGAGCCGCCCAGTTCTGCTCGGGTTTGGTCGACAGTCCGAATGGTGAATTGATGCCGACGCCAAATATGAGCTTGTCGTTCAGTCGATAGGCGGCATAGGCAGCCGGCACCCAGGCATCGCTTGCAATATCGCCGCTGCCAATCGAAGACGTTCCCAGAAACCCACCGGAGAGAGTTCCATTAATTTCGGAATATGGAATCAGAGCAGTATTGTGAGACTCAACGGTCAGCCCTTGCTGGGCGCTGATCATAGAGGCTGGGTTCCAAAACATGGAGGAAATCGAGTCGCTGGTCGTCCCATAACCCGCAAACGACATCCCCTGATAATAACCGCTCTGCTCACGAATTGCGAAACTGCCGGCATGCGCCGCCCCTGCAACCACAGAAAGCGCAATAGCGGTTGAAGTAAGAAGTAGTGTCTTTTTATTTGCCCACGTCACTGCGTTATCTCCCATCCCCGTCCACCAGGGTCATCCACGACATTTGCTGGTAGAATTTCCGAAGAACGCCGACGGTTTCAACACAAGAATATCGCCGCTCGGCCGCAAGAAGTTTCGTGCTGCGCTGCAATATATGCACTGACATTCTGATTGTTTTTCTCAAACCACCCTTCGCGGCATGAAAAAAGACCTGTTTCAGGACCTTTTTCCATTAGATCTACTCGTCTTCGCTAAATTGCACAAAAAATAGGCACAAATCCTTCCCCTTCCGATAACGTCAATTAAATCGGGTGTCGTTGCGGCTTTGCCACACGTACCCCAACGGAAGAATCAAGATTGTTGGACAAATTTTTAGCTTCACATTGGTGAAACAACCGGTATTCCAGCGCATATTTGCGGCCGATGAGTCGCGAAACGGTTCATCTAAATCATATCTATAGTCGATCTGACGTACTGGAACTCGTCGTGCCGGCATCGCCGGTGCGGAAAAACCTGGCAACCGCACCACAATCTGGAATAGCACCGCTCCTCAGCACTCGTTTTCGAACCGGAAACCATCTGCCCAATATCAAGTCGGCCGCGACGAATTTGGTCGCCGCCCTTTTTGTCAGGAGCCGTCCCGGGCCGCCATGAAGCGGCGCATGGCAACATTGCTCCACGGCGCAAGGCGGGCGCGGGCTGCCAGGTGGCTGTCGTAGATGCGTTTGGCGAGCGGGTCTTTATCCGCGAATTCCGCCAGCACATCCGCTGCGGTTGTTTTCAGCGCGCTCAGGACGTCTTCCGGATAGGGTCGGATGGTGACACCATCTTCCTCCTGAAGCAGTTGCAAGGAACCGGCGTTTTCCCAATCGCTTTCGGCAAGTGAGCGGCCGTTTTCGGCCCGGCAGGCTTCCAGAACGATGGTTCTGAGCTCTTCGGGAAGACCCTCCAATGCCAACTGGTTGAAAAGGGCTTCGCCGGTGCCGTTCGGCTCGTGAAATCCGGGCGAATAGTAGGATTTGGCCACTTTCTGGAATCCCATAGCCCGATCTGACCATGGGCCCAGAAACTCGGTCGCATCCAGAACACCGGACTGCAGCGCCTGGAACAATTCGCCCGGCGGCAGGCTGACCGGTGTCGCCCCGAGCCGGCGCATCACTTCGCCCCCAAGGCCGGGCATGCGGATCTTCAGGCCCTTCAAGTCATCAAGGCCGCCAATCTCTTTCTTGTACCAGCCGCCCATCTGAACACCGGTATTGCCCGCCATGACCGGCCTAATACCGAAGGGGGCATAAAGCTCGTCCCAAAGCGCCTGACCGCCGCCCTGTTCGATCCAGGTGATGTGCTCATGCGGCAAAAGGCCAAATGGGATGGCAGTGAAGAAGACGGAAGCCGGGACCTTGCCCTGCCAGAAGAACGAGGCTGTATGGGCCATTTGCGCGGTTCCGGCGGAAACGGCATCAAAGACACCAAGCGCCGGCACCAGTTCCCCCGCCGCATAAAGGCGGATGCGGAAGTGGCCCGCGGACATTTTGCCGACCTGATCGGCGATCCGCTGCGCGGTCACCCCGGGGCCCGGCAGGTTCTTCGGCCAGGAAGTCACCATTTTCCACTCGATGGTGGCTTTTTCCTGTGCCAGTGCCGGTGCGGCAAGGGCCGTGGCCCCGGCCGCAGCGGAACCGCCCAACAGCGACCTGCGGTTCAAAAGAGCCTGTGTTCTGGATGTCTGATCCGTCATCTCATGAGCTCCAATATGCGTGAAAATGGTGAACCGGCCCGTGACCTGCTCCGATCTCAAGACGGTCGGCGGCGGCAATGGCCGCCTGGATATAGGACTTTGCCGATTTGATCGCCACTTCGAGAGGCGCGCCCTTAGCAAGACCTGCCGCGATAGCCGAGGACAGGGTGCAGCCGGTGCCATGGGTGTTCTGCGTCCTTATGCGCTTGTCGCGCAGCCAGACGGCATTGCCGTCCGCATCCAGGTAGAGATCCGCGCTTTCCTCGCCCGTGCCGTGACCGCCTTTCAGCAAAACAGACTTCG
>JBNLAU010000322.1:0-16478 GCA_050302295.1 Roseibium sp.
CCCGGTTTTCGCCGCCGGCAACGGACATCGTTGACGTCACCGGAGCCGGCGACGCCCTGACTGCCGGATGTATTGCGGCATTTGCCCGGGGCTTTGGCCTGAAGGACGCAGTCCCCTATGGCCTCAAGGCTGCCGCCCTGACATTGCGCAGTACGGGGGCGTTGGCGGATGCGCTCTCCTGGGACGAACTGGAAAGGTTTTGACCGTCCGGACAAATATTGCTCTTGGCGTCCTGTCATAGGGCGCCTATAAATCCGGCAAATGACATATGGGCTACGCGCCCGGATCCCCTTCAGCAAAAAGGCCTGCCCCGTGCCCCATTCAGCAGCCAGCACCGCGCTCAAAGAGCTGATTGTCTACAATGATGAAGTCCGGGAGGCCCTTGCCGGCGGCAAGCCGGTTGTCGCTCTGGAATCTACGATCATCACGCACGGCATGCCGTTTCCCAAAAACGTGGAAACCGCCCGTCAGGTGGAAGCCGATATCCGTTTGGAAGGTGCGGTTCCCGCCACCGTTGCGCTGATGGACGGCAAGATCATGGTAGGGCTGTCGGACGCGGATCTCGACCGTCTTGCACAGGCGCAAGACGTGATGAAATGCTCGCGCGCGGACTTGACCTTCGCCCTTGCGACCCGCCGCTATGGCGCAACTACCGTGGCTGCAACCATGATGGCTGCCCATGCCGCAGGACTGAAAGTCTTTGCCACCGGGGGCATCGGCGGGGTCCACAAGGGTGCGGAAAGCACATTCGACATCTCCGCGGATCTGGATGAACTCGGGCGCACGCCTGTCTGCGTGGTGTCCGCCGGCGCCAAGGCGCTGCTCGACATTCCAAAAACGCTGGAAGTCCTGGAAACCAAGGGCGTGCCGGTCATTGCCTACGGCACGGAGGAACTGCCCGCCTTCTGGTCCCGCGCCAGCGGTCTTCAAGCCCCCTACTCGCTCGACACCCCGGCGGAAATCGGGACCCTGTTGAAAACGCGGCAAGCCTTTCCCGACCACGGCGGCGTTTTGATTGCCAACCCGGTGCCGGAAGCCGACGAGATCCCGCGTCAGGAAATGGACGGTTTCATCGATACGGCAATCCGTCAGGCAAATGAACAGGGCGTCACCGGCAAAAAGGTCACCCCCTTTGTCCTGGGCGCCATCCTTGAACTGACCGGCGGCCGCAGCCTCGATACCAACATCGCCCTGGTTCGCAACAATGCGCGCCTCGCCGCAAGGATCGCGGCGGAGCTGGTATAAGGCGCCAGAGCCTTTTCCGATCAGTTTGGATCATTTGACCGGCGCCCAATCGCGGCAACCAGCTTGTCGATATCCCTGACATGCAGGTCGCGCTGGGGAAGCGGGATCTCCACCCCGGCCTTGCCCAGCTCGTTGTAGACGGTGGAATAGAGGTCGGACCGCGTGGTCAGGATATTATTGATATCCTTCAGATAACACATGAGCTCGAACTTCAGCGCACCCTCGCCAATCCCGGTGAACAGCACATAGGGTGCCGGATAGCGGGCAATGGTATGATCGGACCGTGCCGCATCAATCAGTATGGATTTGACCCTTTCCAGATCGCTGCCATAGGCGACACTGACCGGCAACACGAGCCGACCCAGCTTGTTGGTCAGTGTCATGTTCGTCACCGTTCCGGCGATCAGGTCCGAATTCGGGATGATGACGTCATGCCGGTCAAACGTCTCGATCCGCGTCGAGCGGACCGATATCTTGCGCACGTAACCGGACTGGCCTGACACCTCAATCCAGTCACCTTCCTTGATCGGCCGTTCGATCAGAAGAATGATGCCCGAAACGAAGTTGGACACGATGGTCTGCAGGCCGAAGCCGATGCCGACCGACAGCGCCCCGGCAACCACCGCCAGGCTGGAAAGATTGAGCCCGGCTGTCGAAACCGCAATGAGCACCGCCAGGGTCAGCCCGACATAGCCGGTTCCCGTGACCAGCGCCGTCTGCGCCCCGGGGTCCATTTTTGTCTGTGGCAGAACCGCCGATTTCAACAGGTTCTGCAGCCAGCGCGTGACCACGACGCCGATGCCGAACACCACAACGAGCACGACGAAGGAATCGAGCGAGAGCCTGATGTCGCCCAGCTGCACGCCCTCGGTAAACAGGCGCCAGACTTCGGCAATATCGGTGCTGCGCGCGCCCCAGGTCAGAGCGATCAGGGGCATGAAAATCAGGGTCAGAACGCAGATGAGGCCGATCGTGAAAAAGATCGGAGCCGGCTCGTCGTCTTGCCTTTTCGTTGCCGTTTTCACGATCAGAAGGGCAAGGTGGTAGATAAGAAATCCACTCCCCAGCAACGCAACCGTCATGATCGTCGGAATGATGACAGCTCTTGCCAGTTTCACATATCCGACAAGAGTGACACTGACGGCCAGAACGGCAGAGGCCTTCATCAGAAGCGAAAGGAACAGCAGAAAACCGGACTCTTGCGTTTTCACAGCCGCTTCTTCCAGTTCGTCTTCGTCCTCGAGGATCTCCTGGTATTGACTGTTGTCAGGCTCCTCCCTGGCGCGAATAACGCCAGAGAGAAACCAGAGCTGGATCGCCGCGAGAGCAAGGAGAGGTGCCGACAGAACGGATATGGCAGCTTCGCCAAAGGCATTGTCGCGCCTCAACGCTTCCAGGACCGTTTCCAGAACCAGAAAAACGCCCAGTCCCTGGCACATGCGTAGGCCCAGTTTTGCCTCCCGGTCGGTCAGGCTCAGGAGGCGCCAGCGGTTCACCGCCGGAGAGAACAGCGTATGCCCCAGCCAGTTGGCAATGATCATGATCAGCGCCATGACCGGTATGACGGTGATCATGGTGTTGACCGAGTTCGGATAAATATCCAGCACCTGAAAGACCAGTGCCAGAGAAATTGCACCGATAGCCGGCATCAGAACAAAGCTGGAATTGTAAACCACCGCAAACGCCAACGCCTTGCCGCCACTGGACGGCCTGTCTGCGAAACGGCGCATGCGCCGGTTGACCGGGTGCTGCAACACGACAAGGAGCAGCAGACCGAAAATCAGAAGCATGAGTGCGAGAGGCCAGGTCTCGTCCAGGTTTTTAGAAACGCTCGGCCGTGCCAGTTGGCTATTGACGTCGCGGTCCAGGCGCTTCTGGAAGTCCCTGATCTCATGAAGACCGCTCACCCAGGTGGAAGGTGCAAGCGGTGAAGGAAACCGTTCCAGAACCATGCCGAACTGCTGCGCCCGAAGCTGTCGGTCCACTTCACGGATGAGTACCTCCGCGTGGGTCTGGACCTCATTCGCCTCGCGCACGGGTGCATTTGCCTCCGCGAGGGCATTTCTCAGCACCGAACGCCGTTTCGCGATATCCTTGGCTTCCTCCTGTCCCTCCGGCGGCGGCCCGAGGCTGTTCAGCTGGGCAGAAAGCGCATTGGCGCGAACGTCTCCCTTCTGGACAATGGCAGCATTCCGGTCTCGCACGTCGACAAGCTGCGCACGCAACTCCAGCAGAGACTTCGCGGAGACGGAACCTTCCTCCAGCGCCTTTGCCGCCCGGTTGAAGAGTTCTTCTCTTTGGACATTTTGATCCGGCTCGTTTTTCTCCGGTTCCTGCGCAATTGCTGCGCAAATGACCAAACCTGCAATCAGGACGCCGAATAGGATGGTAAAAATCGTTTTCATAAAAGCATCACGCAGGTTCAGATCAAACGTCTCACAAGACTGGCTGCCTTTTCGGCGCGGTCAATCTTTGGGCGGTGAATTTGCAATACGCCTTATTTCAGCGGCAATCCTCGGCTCGTAATTCAAATCCTTATGTGTCGGGCATTCTATTCAGCTTCGAAGCACAGGTGTTGCAAAAAAGCTCTGTGGATCGTTGTAACGGCCGGCAGGGCGCGGGCATAGCCCGGCGCGCTGTTCTAACCCATTGACAGGGCGGCGTAAGCCTGCCCTAACATGCGCGATAATGACGTTAACGGGACGTCGCGGCAAATCAAGCGAAAGACTGCCGCGGTCAATTGAGGAGGTCAGAAATGACAGACGCGGCAGCACCTGAAACCCTGGACAACGCAGCGGCACCGGCCGGTGGCTTTTCACCGCTTCAGTATCTTGATCGCGCCCTCACAACATTGCGGGACATCGGCATCACACCGCAAACCGAGACCGACGCGCCGATAAACGCGTTGCTGGAGCAGATTGCCGATCTTTCTCCGGACAAGGTGCTGATCATCACCCGAACGCTTGGCCAGGCCTCCAACTTCAACGAAGTGGTGCGGACCCAAGTGCAGAAGATGGATATCGGCGAGCGCTACGAGGAAATCACCGAGGCGTTCAACACCATCCGCGACGATGCCAAGGCGCTGGTTGATCAGCTTGCCGACGGCAGGATTTCCTTCACTGAAAACCTCTCCAACAAATGGCGCGACATGCGCCGCGGCACGATTTCCGACCGGTTCACGGATATCCGCGACACCTACAAGGACGTTGCCAGAGCCACCAAGGATCAGATTGAGCGCGAACAGACGATCCTGGAAGCCTACCGGGATTTCCGTGGAGCTCTCAAGCAGGCCGAGGTAACCGCGCTGGAACTCCTCAATATTGCGACCGAAAAGCTGACCGCCGCCAAGGCTGCCCTGGAAGCCGCTTCTGACCAGGTGGAGGCGTTTTCCGGCGACGATCCGGCCCAGAAAGCGCGGCTGGAACTGGCACGTGATGAAAAGCTGCGCGAAATGCAGGACGAGGAAAAGCGTTACCAGATCGCCAAGGATCTCTCCGACAACCTCACGGTCGGCTACAACACCTCGGAAGTGATCATGGCCCGCCTCGTGCAGACCACCAACGCCAAGGAACGGGTTTACGCCCAGTCGGTCAGCTTCTTCTCAACAAACGAGTCCGTTCTGACCGCGCTCAACGCATCCTTCACGGGCTTGCAGGGCCTGCATGAGTCCACCGAGACGCTGAACGCCATGAAAGACGGCATCAACAAGAGCCTTGAAACCCTGGCGGATATCGGCGACGCGGTGCAAAAGGAAGCCCTCAAGGCGGGCTACGGCCCGACAGTCGCGGCAGCATCGGTCAAGAAACTTGTTGATTCTGTTGTGAATTTCCAGACCCAGTCCCGTGAAATCATTTCCGAAATGCGTCAAATGTCGACCCGGAACTCGGAGGAAATCCGCGATGCGGTGGAAGACGGCAAGCGGCGTCTCGCCAAACTGACCGCCCAGGGACAGACGCTTTAGGAGGCGCCCCCAAGGTACACCGGCCTGTTCAACGCAAGAAGAAAAGCAACAATGGCAAGCACATCCGACGCTCCTCTCGACGATCTGATGATGGCGATGGACGTGGTGGACACGCTTCGCCACGAAGAAGGCCAGGTTGCCAGGGAGCTGAAGACGGACGAACGGGACGCGGCCATGATCGAACGGCTTCGCCAGGTCTATGCCGCCCAGGGGATCGACGTTCCCGATCATATCCTGAAAGCAGGCGTCGAGGATCTCAAACGCGACCGTTTTGTCTATTCGCCGCCCGCAGCCGGTTTCCAGCGCACGCTGGCAATGGCCTACATCTCCCGAGATACCTGGTCCAAATGGCTGGCGGCGGCAGCGTCCGCGCTTCTGGTTGCTGTCGCAGCCTGGTATTTTCTGGTGCTGTTGCCCGGGCAACGCGCGGAAGCCGAGCTTCAGGCCCGGCTTCAAGCCCTGCCGCAAGCCTATTCAGAGCTTGTGGAGCGCATCGACACCCTGACCGATGACGCCGAGGTCGAAGCGGAAGCCCAGCGCCTGGCCGACGATGGCCGGCTTGCCTTGAACGACGGCAAGGACGAGGCCGCCTTCAAGGCCGAAACGGACCTGCGCCAGCTGGCAGCGCAACTCCAGGCGGTCTTTGAAGTCCGCATCATTTCGCGCGAAGGCATTCCGACAGGCCTGACCCGGATACCGGAAGCCAATCCGGACGCGAAGAACTATTACATAGTCGTGGAAGCCATCGACCCGGATGGAAACGTGCTCAACCGCAGCATCGTCTCGGAAGAAAACGGTGAAACCGTTACTGCGGACAAATGGGCTCAGCGTGTATCCAAGACGATCTACGACGCCGTGCGCCGGGACAAGACGGAAGACGGCATTGTTCAAAAAGGTGTCCTGGGCGAAAAGCGGCGGGGTGAACTCGACATCAACTGGCGTAGCGGCGTGCAGGACGGAGCGGTGACAAAATGGTAGCTTCCAGCTTCGCAACCTCCGCGCGGGAGGGAACCTCATGCTGACAGGACGCCAAACCCTGGACACGATCGAGCAGTCGCTCGGCGATCTGCGCCGCGAGGAGGCTGAACTCAGCAAGCGGATCGAGCGCGCCACGCGTGCACTGACGGACTTTCAGGAACGTCAGTCCGAGGCCTACCGCGATCTGGCGCGCTTCCGCCTGGACACGGATGCGGCCGGTGCGCTCAACACCCGTCTGGACAGCGCGGCCCGGGAAGCCCGGCGCCTTCTGGACAAACGCAGTGCCGACTACAAGGTTCTGACCGAACAGCTGCGCAATTGCGAATCCGAACGCAATCAGCTGCAAAAGCAACGCACCGAGCTGGATACCGCCCGCGATGCTGCCGAAACGCAGATGGACGAGCTGATGGAGGCCGTCGACGACCGGCTTGAAAGCGACAAGTCCTATCTTGCCCAACGGGAAAAAGCGGAAACCGCGCAGGCAACGGCAGAAGCTGCCGCAGCCAAAGCTGCGACTTCGGAAAGCGACCGTCAGCAAAAGGGCAAGGCCTACGAGGACGATGCGCTCTTCATCTATCTATGGCAACGCGGTTTCGGGACCCCAAGCTACGCTCATCGCGGCCTCGTGCGCTCGCTCGACCGCTGGGTGGCCGGCCTGATCGGCTTCAATGAGGCCCGGGCCAATTTCGCCATGCTCACCGGCATTCCCGAGCGCATGGCGCGTCATGCCGAGCGCTGCGCCGAAATCGCCCGCGAGGAACAGTCCAAGCTGGCGGAAATGAGCCGCAATGCCATGACGGACGCCGCCGGAACGGATCTGGTCGGCATGATCGAAGCTCATAGCGAGGACATCGACCGGATTGACGCCGAACTGGACAGGCTGGACCGTCAGATTGAAACCCTCTCTGTTGCTCTTGCGGAGTTTTCAGGCGGAGAGGACGCCGATTTCCAGAAGGCGGAGGAGCATCTTTCAGTCTCCCTTCAGGCTGACGACCTGAACGACCTTTGGCGCGCCGCACTCGACACGCCATCGCCGGAAGACGAAAAAATCGTTCAGCGGATCGAAGACTTCAGGGAACGGATCGAACAGGTCGCGCGGGAAATCCGGCAGGACAGGGAACTGCAGCGGGATATCAGCCGCAGGCGCGCGGAGCTGTCCGGCGTCATCAAGCAGTTCCGTTCCAAGGGATACGGCAGCTGGGAATCCACCTTCTCCGACGACAAGCTCACGACAGTGCTTCTGGGTGAACTGGTGAAAGGTGCCATTTCCGGCGCAGACTACTGGGCCCGGGCCGAACGGTCCCATCGCCGGCGCAGACCGCGCGGACGCCGCGTGGCCTTTCCGAACGGCACCGGCCTGCCGAAGTCCATGGGCGGTTTCGGCGGAGACTTCGGCGGAATTGGCCGCTCCCGCAAAGGCCAGGGTTCTTTCGGCGGCGGCGGGTTTAAGACCGGAGGAGGATTTGGCGGCGGCGGGTTCAAAACGGGCGATCAGTTCTAGTATAATCTAGTATCGGCGATATTGCCCACGTTCAGCCACAAGGCTTCGTTAGGAGTGTTGTGTCAGTTTATTGACGGAAGAAAATCGTTGGTCACATGCAGTTTTGTTGTGTTCAACAGCAACATGATTTAGGTCACTTTCCGGCCGGAGCTTCCGGTCGATCCATTTAAAACCTGGGACTGCCCATGCGACATATACTTTCAGCCAGCTTTTGCGCCCTACTTCTTGCAGCGTGCCAGTCCGGAACCACGCAAAGATCCTCCCTGCCCGATCAACCGCAGCTGACCGTACCGGCCGGAGCCCAGAGCGTGAAAATTGCAGCTGCCCCAACGGCCGTGCACTCAGCCCTGGTTTCAAGTGCGCAGGAACGCGGCACCATCGTTTTGCAGGACGAGCCGAACATGGTTCTTCTCGAGCGGCCCTTGAACACTCCCAATCCGACACTCGATTCCGAATTCGGCCCCTCCGACAATGGCCAGAGGGTCATCCGCATTCGTGTGCGCTTCACAGGAACGCCTTGCCAGACCCTGGCCGTTCAGGATCTTGCAATCGTCAATAATGTGCGCACCGCGCTGGAACAAAGCTATGTTCTGCCGGGTGATCCGAACACCATGAAGAGCCTGCAGGGACTGAAATCGCGCGCCGAGCAGAACAGTTCATGCCCGCCGGCCGCGTTCTGACATGCACCTGCTTGGGACAACGACAAAAGGCGTGACCGGCTGAACGCGGCGCCTCTGGAAAGGACGCAAGTATGGCGACAGGATTGAGCCGCCGAGCTGTTATTGCCGGAATTCCGCTTCTGCTGACCGCCTGCCAGAGCAAGCAAGGCGCGGCCATTCGAGCTGGTCTGACACCCCTTTCGGACGGTACGCCCGACTATGCGACCGCCTACGCCCCCATCCAGGACAGCGGCTTTTCACTGCCTGCCATTCAATATCAGGATTTCGATCCGATATATCTGCGTCAGGTGGTGTTCTATCCCTCGCAATATCCTCCCGGAACCATCATCGTCGACCCGGGCAACAAGTTCCTTTATCTGATCCAGCCCGGCGGCCGCGCCATCCGTTACGGCATCGGCGTCGGCCGCGCCGGATTTGCATGGAACGGCGAAGCGGTGATCCGTTTCAAGCGCGAATGGCCGAAATGGTTCCCGCCGAACGAAATGATCGAGCGGGATCCGAAGCTCGAAAAATACCGTGATGGCCAGGACGGCGGTCCCGGCAACCCGATCGGCGCCCGCGGCCTTTATCTCTGGCAGGGCAACAAGGATACGCTTTACCGTATCCACAGCACCAACCAGCCGAGCAGCATCGGCACCAATGCCTCGAGCGGCTGCATCCGCATGTGGCACCAGGACATCATCGATCTGTACGACCGGGTTGCGGTCGGCACCAAGGTGGTGGTTCTCGGATAGGCCAGCCCCCTGATATTGGTTGCCAGATAGGGCTTGGCCGCAATCATGCATTTCTTGTCCTGCGCCAATCCGTTCCTCCACGGTGCTTGCGTTGCGCAGGCAACGGTTTCAAAGTGTGCCGAGAAGCGAGGGAACCCACTTGAGTTGGAGACCGGCATATCCGGCAATCGTAGCTGCCGCCAACACCTTCGCCGTCGCCGCAGCAATCGCCGGTGCCGTGCTTCAGCCGCAGGCAGGCTTGAGCGCACAAGCTCAGGCGGTCGCAGGTATCGGGATCCTCATGGCCGTTCTCTGGGTAACGGAAACGATTCCGCTTGCGGTGACAGCTCTCCTGCCCATCGTTCTTTTTCCGGTCAGCGGTGTCGCGTCGATCGGTGATCTGTCGTCGTCTTATGCAAACCCGGTCATCTTCCTGTTTCTCGGCGGTTTCATGATCGCCAAAGCTATCGAGAAATGGGGCCTGCACCGGCGGCTGGCATATTCGATCCTTGCGCGGACAAGGGGGGAACCACGGCTGGTGGTTCTGTCGGTCATGATCGCAACGGCATTCCTCAGCCTCTGGATCAGCAACACCGCCTCAACCATGGTCGCCGCCCCGATTGCCGCCTCTATCGCGGCAATGCGCAGCAGGGAAGACGGCTTTGGCACGGCGCTGATGCTGGGTGTTGCCTATGCGGCCACAATCGGCGGCATGGGCTCCTTGATCGGAACGCCGCCCAACGCTCTCTTCGCCGCCTATATGGAGGATGTCCATGGCATCGTGATCGGCTTTGCCGAATGGATGCTGGTTGGCCTTCCGGTCGTCATTGTGCTGCTGCCGCTGACCTGGCTCTTCCTGACCCGCTTTGCATTCGTGATCGGACCGGACCCCATTCAGGTCGAATTCCCAGCCTCCGCCCCGCTGTCTTCGGGCGAAAAGCGCCTGGCCATCGTCGCCGCACTGACGGCGCTGGGCTGGATCGTCAGGCCGCTGATCTCCGCGACCCTTCCCGGACTTGCGCTGAGCGATGCCGGGATCGCGATGACCGGGGCACTGGCCCTGTTCGCGATCAGCGCCGGCGGGGAGACGCGCGAACGCCTGCTCGATTGGGAAACGGCATCAAGCCTTCGCTGGGATGTCCTGATCCTGTTCGGCGGCGGCCTGTCGCTGGCCTCCGCCATAGAGCGCACCGGCCTTGCCGCCTGGATCGGCCAGCAGGCGCAAGGGCTTGAGGGGCTTCCCACGCTCTGGATCCTGCTCTCCATGGCCCTGATCATTGTTTATCTCGGCGAACTCGCATCCAACACGGCAATGGCGGCGATATTCCTGCCGGTCGCGGGCGCCGCGGCAATTGGCATCGGAGCCGATCCGCTTATATTCGCTCTGCCCGTCGCCATGGCCGCCTCCATCGGCTTCATGCTGCCCGTGGCCACGCCGCCGAACGCGATCGTCTTCGCCAATCCTCTGGTGACCCGCCCGGAGATGCTCCGTGCAGGCGCTCCGCTCGACCTCCTCGGCATAACGGTGGCTCTGGCCGCGGGCATGCTTTTGGGACCGCTCGTGTTCTAATACCAACCGCCCCGGCGCACCATTTCTTCAGAAATGGATGCCCCTTCATTAAAAATTGAGTTCGAACTTTGTTCGAACGGGCGCACCTGATTTCGGATGTCGGTTTCGAACCGAACGGTTCAGCGTGTCCGGGCGCCAGAAGTGCGGCCTTGTTAAACCGGCTCCCGGTTGTCCTGCAGATCCAATCGCTTCGCCGGACTTCCTCCAGCCGGTGCGGTCCTGGCCATGACCCCGAAATTGAACCATTTCTCCAGGCGCCGGATCAGTTTCGGCGGTCCGTCCGCGGTCAGACGGCCACTGTCGAGCACAGCCGGAAGGGACACATCTCCGCGATAGATGTGGATCAGGTCCGGCAGACTTGCCGCGAGATAAAGATCCGGCTCTCCGCCCGGATCGGAAACACAAAGGTCCAGTTCGCCCCCCTCGCAGACAAACCAGTAAAGGCGCTTGTTTTTCGGCTGATCGGTGACTGACAGTCTGATGACGCAGCGCCTTGTTCCAAACGCTGCGGGATTGACGGAATGTTCCAGTCCCCAGATCAGAAGACCGAGGTCGAGCTCCCCTTCTTCCAGGTCCCGGCGCGTCCAGCGCTGCCCCCAGACGGCCAGGGCGCCCACAAGCGGAAGAAACTCCGTGCCGGCCTCCGTCAGATGATAGGTCCAGCTCTTGCCGCTTTGGCTGCGGCGGCGCTCAACCAGACCTTCGGTCTCCAGTTGATGCAGACGGCGGCTGAGCAAGGTCGCGGACATATGCGGCACACCCCTGTGAATACTGTTAAACCGCACGGCTCCCGCGCCAAGGTTCCGCAGGACCAGCGCGGTCCAACGCTCGCAGAAAATCTCGGCAGCCTTGGCAATCGGGCAAAACTGGCCGTAGCTCTTCATAGGCCTCTCCTTGAAACTCCGGCGCCGGCGACTAAGCCCGCCACGGGAAGCGAATACTCCAGTTCGTGGAGTATCGCACAGATTGGCTCAGGCACAGAATGGGCTCGTACCACTACCGACCAGCCGGTATTGGATCGAAGGAGGAAAAGGTTATGGACACTCTCGCTGCCGACAGTCCCGCCGCACAAATGTGGGGCAGCACCGGGACGGCATACGAAGGAATATCCTTCGGGCTTTCCGACACAATTTCGCATACCGTTCAGATGCTCTGGCCGATGCCGGAGGAAAAAATACTCGACATCGGAACCGGAACCGGATGGGCCGCCCGGCTTGCTGCACGCCGCGGCGCTCACGTCACCGGTATCGATATCGCACGGGAGATGCTCTCGGCCGCCGAAGAGCTGAGCGAGGGCACTGCACCACGCCCGGATTTTCAGCACGCATCTGCGGAATCCCTGCCTTTCAAGGACGCTGCTTTCGACGGCATCATCTCCACCTACGGCGTCATCTTTGCGGAAGCCCCTTCCAGGGCGATCGCCGAAATGGCACGCGTCCTCCGCCCTGGCGGACGGTTTGCCCTTGCCACCTGGGCTGATGAGCCGGAAGGCTATATTCCGCAGTTTTTCAAGCTGATCATGGCCTTTTCGGAGGCTCCGCCGCCCGCGTCCAACCCCTTCGACTGGGGCCGGACCGACTGGCTTTCAGAGGCAATGGCCGGGTCTTTTGACATTGCCTGCCACAAGCAGACGACAGTCCTCTATGCGCCGGATCCGGCAACTGTCTGGGAGGAGTATCTTCGCGGGTTCGGTCCGGTTGCCGCCACCCATGCCGCGCTTCCAGATGACCGGCGGGCGGACTTTCGCGACGCCTTCGAAGAGATGCACCGTCCCTACGAGACCGGGGTCGGCCTCGTCATTCCCCGGCAGGCACTGCTGGTGAGGGGAACGCGTACCTGAAGCGGAAGCAGGCGCCGGCAGAGGCAGAGCAAGGTACCGGCCAGCCCTTGATGTGCTTGTCCTGCGCTTCTTTCCGCCGCTCTACTTCGGCTCCAGTGCCAGGCAGTGGTGAAACTTGTAATAACCGGCAAGCTGCCAATTAAGCGGCTTGTCATTTGGTCCCTCATGGATCTTCTTGAGCGTATAAGTCTTGGTGTTGAGGCCGCCGAGACTGGAGGCGGACTGGGTGATGGAGACCTGCGCGGTCTTGACGTCCGGTCCGTGGATGCCGGAAACCGAATTGATCATGGAAACATGGCGCGTGCCGCCGCCCCCTTCCCGGCTCAAAATGTCGCCGGGCTTGATCTCCGCGATGCTCGTGCGCTTTTTCAGCTTGCCGTCGAGATAATTGATATGGTCACCGCCGTCGATGCCGAGCGCCGGATATTGCGTTTCCAGGAAAGCGCCCGTGAAGCCGTTGCAGTCGAGGCCAAGATAATATTTGGCATATTCCTGCAGGCTCATGACATAATTCCAGTGCACACGGCTGAGGCTGATGTCGGCCGTTTTGAGATAAAAGTCGATCACTTGCAGGATCCGGCGCATGCGCTCCGGCGTTCCCTTGCCGTAAAAGCCGAGTTGCAGTTCCTTCCAGGTGATCTCGACCCAGAGCCACGGCGTGAAATACCCGGAACCGACAAGACCGAAGGCGAGCAGGCCGGACTTATCGTCCCAGGTGTGCTTGTCCGCTCCGTGCTTGCCGTTCTTGTAGCGGTCCCTCTTGGTCAGAAACCATCTGAGATCCTGCAATGCCGCGGCATTGAACTTCTTCTTGCGCGGCTCGCCGGAAAGATAGTTCTGCACATTGACGTAATCCGTCCCGTCCAGCGTATGGACGGTAATGGGCTTGTATTGCCTTTCGAAAACCGATGGCTGCATGACCATTGCATGTCCCCCTCTGTCTGGAAGGTGCGGTCAACGAGACCAGTCCGGACACACCATAGACCAGCAAATCGCCCATAGTGTGTCCGGCCGGTTTTCACTCACACTGCAACATAGCGCTGCAAGGTGCCGTCAAAGGCAAATCTCGTATCCACGCCCTGGATCTCGGCAACAAGGTCATACTTGTCACTGCCGGTCGAGGAATGGCCTTCATCGACATAAAGCTGGCCAAGCCCGTCCGCGGCGATACTGCCCCAATAGCGGTAGCGCCCGCCCCCGGCTGGTCCTGCAATCTCGATTGCCTGGCCGGCAAGGTCGGAAACCCGGAACATCAGTGCCATCTTGGACAGAATACCGTCGGCACCTGCCGTCACCGGCTGCGCGGAAACCAGCGCCTGCTGGAGAACCGATGTGCTGTGGGCCGCCACCAGCTCCGGACTGATGTCAATGAACGCCCGCACCTCCAGGGGGCGCCACTGTTCGACTTCCCGGCGGAAAGCAACGGAACGCCGGTTGCCGCCGGAACCGCCGAAGAGCGCGCCCGCCAAAGCCGGAAGGTCCGGCCGGCTGCCGATCCGTTGCGTGGCAGGGCGGCCCGGCGCGTCCTGTTGCGGCGAGCCGGTGGTGCGCAGGGCGTCCCGCAATTGGGCAGGCGTGAAAACCGGCTGATTGCGTGCCCGTGCCATACCCTGCAGGCAGGCAAGTACCCCGGTCACGATCGGCGAGGCACTTGAGGTTCCCGAGAAGTGGTCCGTGTACCAGAGATCCTCGTCGGTTCCGCCTTGAAGGTCGCCATATCCGCAGGTCGTGACTTCGCGGCCCCAGCCCTGGGTATCGATAACCGAACCGAAATTGGAAAATCCGAGCCTTGACCGGTCAGGTCCGTGGTTCCGGCCATGGGTGCCGGGAGGCGGTGCGCCCGCACCGACGACGATTGCGCCCGAATCCCTGTTGGACCGCCGGAACGGATTGCTCCATCCGGGAGGAAAGCCGAGGCCGGGCGTTTCATAGAGCACGTCATCCAGATCTTCCGCGCCGTTGCCCGCCGCTTCCACGATGATGATACCCCGGCGCGCCGCGTTCAAAATGGCGGCGAAATCATCAGGCCACCATTCCACCGCGATATAGCCCCTCTGGTCGCCTCTGGGCTGATAGTTGTGCCGTGGTCCCGGCCGGTGCATTTCCAGAAGCAGAATATCGCCGGCACTCAGGCGGGCGGCGGCATGATTGATGGCTCCCGCCGACCCCAGAGTCCCATGCGAGACCGCTGTGCAGACCGCGTCCGGCGAAATGCCGGTGATGCCGAAGGTGTTGACGTCCCCGCCATACTCACCGAGCACGGCCGTGCCGTGGTTGCGCCAGCTGACGTCGCCGTATTCCGTGCCGCCGACGACACCTCCCTGCCGTTCGACAAGGTCCTCGTGGCTGAAGCGCCATGCGCCTTCAATGTCGGTAATATGAACGCCCGCCCCGCGTCCGCCGGTCTGGGTCCATGCCCATCGGGCATCCACCCCGCCGGGGGCCGGATCAAGATAAAGCTGTCTGGCGGCAAAGTCCGGCGTTGCCGGTGGTGGCACTTCGGGCGCGGCCACCATGGTGTTGACTTCCTCCGTCACGGCTTCTTCCGGCAGGCCAACAGGCGGCTTCAGATAAACGGCCTCGAAGAGATCGTTCTCCAGCAATTCCTTTTGCAGCCCCTCAAGGTCCGCGTCCGGCGCCTTGAGCCTGTAGAACTCCGCCAGACTGGCGAGCGGCGCCATTGCGAATTCAGCCTGCGCCGCAACACTCGCCTCGACCCGTTCTTCCGTGGGCCCGAACAGAGGCACCGCGGCGCAGTTGTATTTCTTGAGCGCCTTTTCCAGCTTCGAGGTTGATGCTCCGGACAGCGAATAAAGCTGAAGTCCGGCCGCCCGCAACCCAGCGCTTGCCTTTGAAATTGCAATCAGTTCCGGCTCTGGTGCCGGTCCGGCGATAAGTTTCTTAGACTTCCGGGCCATGATGTCCTCCCATGGAATTGGGACGAACCGGCCGGCACTTCAGGGAAGCTCTACACCCGACTTGACATAAATTGATAAAACTCCGTCGAGATCCTTGATCTTCTCCATGAAATCACCGGCCTGCTCGTCCAGAAAAAAACTGAGATAATAACTGTCATCCGACTCTGGATTTGGGATTGCCAGATCGTAATTGACGCGTGCGTTGTGCCGGCCGCACTCACTGGCAAGAGCGGCGGCATCCGCAGCCTGCGGCCTGCCGGTTTGCAGGTCGGCAAAAAGCAGAGCGGACATCAGAACAACGACTTCGGTCAAAAGAACGGCTTTCACAAAATTCCGGAACGGCGGCCGGTAACACCGCCGCCGCAAATGTAGCGGAACAGGCTCGAGCAAACAGCCCGCTCCGCAAGGTTCAATCAGCCCCACAAAAGTTCTAAAGTGTCACCCGAAGCAATTTTCATGGGCGCAATGGCAACCGGCTATCCCGAGTTTCTACCATTGAGCGCATAACGGGTTGTTTATAAATTATCTATCAAGGGTAGCGCCACTCCCCGGCATTGGCAAGAAGATCTTACGCGGCGTAAAAACCCGAAACCGGTGGCAGAGTGTCACCTGATTCCAAAATCCCTGCGTGCAATTTCGCTTTCCAAGGCTATATGTTCTGAACGCTTCAACAATTGGCTTTCGAGAATGCCCACAATCTACCAGCTCAAATCCCGCTTTCAGGATCTTCTTCGCCCGATATGCCGAAAACTGGCGGATGCAGGCGTTACCGCCAATCAGGTTACGCTAGCAGCGCTTTTCATGTCGGTGCTGGAAGGGCTGGCGCTGTGGCTGTTTCCAGGAGCCGTAGCGCCGCTGCTGCTCCTGCCCGTGATCCTGTTCCTTCGCATGGGGCTGAATGCCATCGACGGCATGCTCGCCCGCGAGCACGACCAGAAGTCGGATCTCGGCGCGATCCTGAACGAACTTGGTGACGTGCTGGCCGATGCCGCGCTTTACCTGCCCTTTGCCATGCTGCCCTTTGTTTCCGCGGAACTGGTAACCGGCCTTGTGGTGCTCGCCATCATCGGCG
>JBNLAU010000323.1:0-7415 GCA_050302295.1 Roseibium sp.
GTCGAACTGATCAACGTCAACTTCTCCCTGTCTCCGGCCCTGATGTCCGGTCAGGTCGATGCGGTAATCGGAGCGTATCGCAATTTCGAACTGACCCAGATGGAGATCGAGGGCAAGGAAGGCAAGGCGTTCTTCCCGGAAGAAAACGGCGTTCCCGTCTTTGACGAGCTCATCTATGTGGTGAACAAGGACAAGGTCGACGACCCGCGCTACGCCAAGTTTCTGGCAGCGGTGGAAGCTGCGACGATCTACCTGACCAACCATCCGGATGAAGCCTGGAATGCCTTTATCGAGGCCTATCCGCAATTGAATGACAAGCTTAACAAGCGTGCCTGGGAGGACACCCTTCCGCGTTTTGCCAAACGCCCGGCGGCGCTTGATGCTGGCCGCTATCAGCGTTTTGCCGAATTCATGAAGGAAGCCGGCCTGATCAGCAAAGTGGTGCCGGTGGAAACCTATGCGGTTGAAATCCGCTAACAACAGTTCGGGCGCTGCTCACTGAGCAGCGCCCGACTTGGGGGCGGTGTCGAAGTCGGCAAGCATGTCTTCGAAACGTGCGTAGAAGTCCATCAGGGTCGGTGCAAGAAGCCGGGCTGCTTCCAGAGCCTCCCTGGCGGTTGGCACGTCCTCCTTGCCGATGGCGTCCAAAAGCCGGATATGCGCGGATTCGAGCTCCCGAAATTCGCTGGAGTTCTTCAGACCTTCATCGCCCAGAAGCGCAAAGAGCTTGATGGGCTTGCTTTTGCCCTTGAGTGGAATTTCTCCGGCTTCCAGATAGGCGAATTCCGGCGCAGCCTTGCGCGTATCCTCCGAAACAAGAAGCTCGGCGCCGACGGGCTTACAGCTTGATTCAATCCGTGACGCGATATTTACCGCGTCGCCGATGACCGAATAATTGAACCGTCTGGCGGAG
Organism: Roseibium sp.; assembly: GCA_050302295.1. Lineage (GTDB taxonomy): Bacteria > Pseudomonadota > Alphaproteobacteria > Rhizobiales > Stappiaceae > Roseibium. Next base: position 914 of record JBNLAU010000323.1, read on the forward strand.
CCCATGTTGCCGACGCAGGCCTCTCCGCTATTGAGGCCGATGCCGATCTTGACGGTCTGTGCTTTCAGCTTCCGCTCCTTGAACCGGAATGCGTCCCGATCATTCAGATCGTCGACCACTTTTAGCATGGCAAGGCTTGCCCGGCCGGCTTTGGCGGCATGATCGGGAATGGAAAGTGGAGCGTTCCAGAAAGCCATGATGCTGTCGCCGATATATTTGTCGATCGTTCCGCCTTCGGCCTGAATGGCGTCGGACAGAGGGGACAGCAGCGTGTTCAGAAAGCTGACCAGCTCTTCCGGGGTCAATTGCTCGGATATGGGCGTGAAGCCTCGGATGTCCATGAAAAGGATTGTCATGGGCCGGATCTCACCGCCGAGCGCAAGTTGTTCCGGGGTCTTCTCGAGCTGGTTGACGAGATCCGGCGAGAGATACTGACTGAAGGCCTGGCGGACGAATTTCTTTTCCCGCTCCGTGAGGAAATAGAGCAGAGACGTTGCAGCCAGGAAAACAAACAGGGCGGAAAAGCTGGGGAACACCGGATCGATCAGCAATCCCTGTTTCAGGAAAAGATAAACGGACCCGCCGACAAGGCCGAGTGCGATGACCGTTCCCAGAATTCCGGTGCCGATGCTGCCGATTGCGGGCAAAGCCAGAATGATGAGGGCGCCGATGGCAAAGGTGGTGATGACTTCCAGGCCGTAGGCCCAGTCCGGCCGCGACAGGTACTCTCCCAGAATGATCTGCTCGATCGCTTGGGCATGTATCGAGACGCCTGGAACCTGTTCGCCCAGAGCCGTGACACGGATATCGCGCAAGCCGGCCGCAGATGTGCCGACAAGCACGATCTGGCCCTCGATATAGGGTGCAATGTCCTGCCGCCGCTCCTTGGCAAAGAGATCCCGGGCGGAGACGTACCGCTCCGGGATATCCCGGTCCGAGGTATAATAGAGCCAGAGTTCTCCCGTTGCCGTCGTCGGCGGTTCGAAGTCGCCGATCTTGATGGCGGTGACGGCAGGTTCTCCGGTCGCGGTTTCATCGCTGGCTCCGGTTGACCGAATGATGATCCCGCGAGCGCCTTGCGCAACTCTCAATGCTTCCGAGATGAGACTTGGATAAATCTGGCGGCCGTCGCTTACGATCAACGGAACACGGCGGACAATACCTTCCTTGTCGTCCCCGGAGATCGAAATGGATCCGATGCCGCTGGCTGATTTTTGCAGAATTTCCAGGTTGGTGACCGCAGCAGGGAAGGGGGTCAGAATCTCAATCGGGTCCTGTCCTCCAAACGCCGTGCCCGCGATCTTCAACGGTGCGTGGCCGGTTTCGTCGGGGGTTACGGCGAAGCCGAGGACGACCGGCGCTTCCGCAATCGCGGAGGCAAATTGCGCGTCATGATCGGGGAGCGTCTCCAGCGCTGTCATAATGTCGGCGGGTACCAAAGCGCCTAGCGTTTCGCGAAGCTGTGTCGGTGACGTTCTGTCCGGCTCGGAAAACACGACGTCGAACACGATTGCCGCAGCGCCGAGTTCCGTCAGGGTGCGGACCATTTCCGCGATCTTCGTTCGCGGCCAGGGCCATTGGCCGATCTCGGCGATGGATGTCTCGTCGATATCGACGATGCGGACCGGTGCCGGCTGGTAGTCTCTTGGATGCAGACGTTGATATTCGTCGAAGGTCAATTCGCGGACTGACCGCAGAAAAACCGGGTCGGCGGTTCGAAGTCCGGTCATGAACGCCAGAATCACGCAGGCAGCTGCGGCCACAAGAACGCGCTTTGACTTCATTTTCTTGAAAAACCGGTGCATCGCCGTCCACTTCAATCAGACCGACGCAACCTAATACCAATCCCGCCAAACAGGAACCGGTCTGACCATGTTTTGAAACTTTTCTGCCACGTTGCAGGTCTTCAACGCCAAGCGGAGAACGCAAGGACTGACGCGAAGCAGCGACCCCACGGCCTGGGCCATGGGTCGCTGTACGGTGATGATGAGTTGAATTGTTCCGAACGTCAGGCCGCTGGCTGGTCCTTGGAGCGGGCGCTGTTGCGGACCGCTTTTTGCACCTTTTCAAAGGCACGGACCTCGATCTGGCGGACGCGCTCGCGGCTGACGCCGAATTCACCGGAAAGGTCTTCCAGGGTCAGCGGGTCTTCCGACAGGCGGCGGGCCTCGAAGATGCGGCGCTCGCGCTCGTTGAGCACATCCATTGCTTCGCTCAGCATCTGGCGGCGTATGTCCAGCTCTTCCTGATTGGCGAGCAGGGTCTCCTGGCTTTCGCCCTCGTCCACGAGCCAATCCTGCCATTCGCCGGCATCCGCTTCCGCGCGAACAGGCGCGTTCAGGCTGGCGTCGCCGCCGAGACGGCGGTTCATCGAGATCACTTCCTCCTCGGACACACCGAGGCGGGTGGCGATTTCGGATACCTGGTGCGGCTTCAGATCCCCCTCGTCCAGCGCCTGGATCTTGCCTTTCAAGCGGCGCAGGTTGAAGAAGAGCCGTTTCTGGTTCGCGGTGGTCCCCATTTTGACGAGGGACCAGGAGCGCAGGATATATTCCTGGATTGCCGCCTTGATCCACCACATGGCATAGGTCGCGAGCCGGAAACCTTTATCCGGTTCAAAGCGTTTGACTGCCTGCATCAGGCCGACATTGCCTTCGGAGACAACTTCGCCGATGGGCAGGCCGTAGCCACGGTATCCCATTGCGATTTTCGCAACGAGACGCAAGTGTGAATTGACTAGACGTTCGGCAGCCTCAGGGTCCTCATGCTCCTTGTAGCGCTTGGCGAGCATGTATTCTTCCTGCGGCTGCAGCATGGGAAACTTGCGAATCTCATCCAGGTAGCGGCTGAGACCGCCTTCCCCCGCGGTGAGTGTCGGTACGTTTTGGGCCATGGCATGCACCCCCTTTCGTCAAGTTTGCATCCCCGCTCCACCCGGCTGCCCCGCAGATAACGCAAGCAAGCATGTTTTGGGGGAAAGTGGACGCAGAATCGTGTCCGTTACGGCACACAAGAATTTCTAATATAGGTCGAAATTTGCCGATTGCATGGTAACGAACCGGAATTCCTTCCTAAAATTTTTGTAATCCGGACAAAAGTTTTGCGAAATCATCAGGATAAGGGCTCTCAAACCGCAAAGTTTTGCCATTTACCGGGTGTTCGAAGGCCAGCAATCCGGCATGCAATGCCTGCCTGTCAAAGCCTGTGACAAGGCTGCGCAGAGGTTCTTCCAAAGTGTTGGATTTGGTCTTGAAGCCCGAACCGTAATCGTTATCGCCGATCAGTGGATGGCCGAAATGGGCCATATGCACGCGGATCTGGTGGGTGCGCCCGGTTTCAAGCCGGCATTCCATGAGGGAGGCAAGCGGCGGCTGATCTGGCTTGCCGAAGCGTTCCTTCACCTGCCAATGGGTGATTGCCTGCCGCCCGGAGGTCTTGACCACGGCAATCTTCTGCCGGTTGGACTGCGAGCGGGCCAGATTGGCGTCTATCGTTCCTTTTAGGCCTGAAGGCGCGCCCCAGACGAGGGCCGAATAGGCGCGTTCCAGGGGGCCTGTGCGCCCGTGATCGGCAAACTGCGCGGCAAGGCCCTGGTGGGCCAGGTCGGTTTTGGCGACAACCAGCAGGCCGGACGTATCCTTGTCGATCCGATGCACAATGCCCGGGCGCTTGATGCCGCCGATGCCCGAAAGGCTGTCGCCGCAGTGGTGGATGAGCGCATTGACCAAAGTGCCGGTCCAGTTTCCCGCTCCCGGATGGACGACAAGACCGGCAGGCTTGTCGATCACGATCAGATGTTCGTCCTCGAAAACCACCGCAATCGGGATATCCTCGCCTTTCGGTTCAGGGTCCTCGGGTTCCGGCAAAGTGAGGCAAAGTTCATCACCTTCATTGACCCGGTATTTCGGCTCCACTATTTTCGCGCCGCCGACGGTGACGTCTCCGGATTTGATCAGGGACTGGATCCTGTTGCGGCTAAGGGCTTCCATATGGGCCGCCAGCACCGCATCCAGCCGTTTCCCGGCATCGGCTGCATCAACTGTCAAAACGAAATCCGGGCCCGGGTCGGCTGGATTTTCATGGGAATAATCTGTCATGTCACAACCTGATTTCCGGGAAGACGCCGATGAGGCGCCGCTTGATCCGGCTGCCCAAAGGCTCCAGGCGAAACTGAAGCGTCTGTTGCTCGGTTCGTCCCTGGTTATGGTCGCCGGTTTTATCGCTGTCTTTGCAGCAATTGTATACAAGATCAACACTTATAAGGCCGATCCTGCGGAAGCGGGATTTGCGGCGACGGTCGCCGTGGGGGCGCAGGCGGAGGTGCTTCAGGCCACGCTCAGTGACGGTCTCCTGCTGGTGCTGGTGCGCGAAGGCAGCAAGACGGCCCTGTTGCGGTTCGATCCGGTAACCGGCAAGGAACTCGGCCGGACGGACTTTGTCTCCCGCTAGACTATGACCTGCGAAGAGCGGGAACTCGAAACGCTTCGCAAGAGCCGCCCTTCCTGTCCGATGCCCGTGGGGCCATGAAACGTGCTAGCCGGGTGATCCGGAAGCACGGTCAGATGAGTTCCTATTTGTTGTGGCTGGTATAAGGCGCGTCCCTTCCGGGCAGTTATGAACAGGCGTGTTTCGAAAAAATGAAGAAAAGGGGTTGCGTCTTTTGCCATGCAGCCTTATACGCACGGTCCTTGGCTTGAGGCAGACGCTTTTCAAGCCCCGCGCGCCCATCGTCTAGCGGTCTAGGACGCCGCCCTTTCACGGCGGAAACACGGGTTCGAGTCCCGTTGGGCGTGCCAACTTTCCCCAGCATGCAAACAGCATATCCACCGACCGCCCACAGCTGGTACGGATGGGTTTTCAGTGACTTCTTCAGCCGGTTTTTTCGGTTGGCTGCTGTCCGGTCTCGATCAGTTCGACCTCGGCGTCAGCTGCAATTCTGGCAAATTCGGGGTGAGGGCAATGGTCGGTCACGAAGGTCGTGACCTGGCGCAGATGTCCGACGCGAACGGGCGCGGTGCGCTCGAATTTTGTGCTGTCGGCGGCCAGGATCACGTGGCGGGCGTTGTCCATGATGGTCTTGGTGACCTTCACTTCCCGGTAGTCGTAATCGAGCAGGGATCCGTCCGGATCGATTGCCGAAGCGCCGATGACGGCAAAGTCCACCTTGAACTGGCGCATGAAATCAACAGCCGCCTCGCCGACGATGCCGCCGTCGGAATGGCGCAGAACGCCGCCGGCAATCACAACCTCGATCTGGGAATAGCCACGCATCAGGCTGGCAACGTTGATGTTGTTGGTGATCACCATCAACCCGCGGTGTTGCAGAAGGGCCTGGGCGACGGCTTCGGTCGTCGTGCCGATATTGATGAAGATCGACGCATTGTCCGGAATGAGGGCGGCAACGCTTTCGCCGATATCGGCCTTTTCCCTGCTGGAAATGATACGGCGGGCTTCATAACCGACATTCTCGATACCGGAAGACAGCAAGGCGCCGCCATGAGTTCTGGCAAGCAGGCGCCGCTCGCACAGTTCGTTCAGATCCTTGCGGATGGTTTGCGGACTGACATCGAACCGTTTGGCCAGGTCATCGACACTGACCCGGCCGAGCTGACGGGCAAGTTCAAGGATGGTGTTGTGGCGTTCGATCAGCATCCAAAGTGCTCTTGTTCAGCTTGAATTGGCTGGGAAATACATGTTTCCGAAGCCCGTACCCGGGACCGGTTTTCGAATTCGACAGATGCGCAGGCGGTCGCTGCGATGCTGATGCCGATCGCATGAAACTCCTGATGATCGTCCAGACGGGCCAAGATCAAGCCACATCCCGATTTTTCGACTTGGAAGACTTTGATTTTTCAGACGAGTTGCGCTGTTCCGGGTCGGTCTGTCCGCCTGCGGCTACACCTTCCGTTTCGTTGTTCTCGGTCTTCGGTTTTCTCCGGTTCGAGGCAACTATTCGACTGACAAGGGCTTCCGCGGCGGAGGCAATGTCCGAGGACCTTGCAGGTGATTTACCGTCTTCGGCTGCTGTAGTCTCGGGCCGCGTTTGGGTGGTTCCCGGCCTGATGCCATTGATACCGATCGGGGCGCGTTTGGCACGTCGCTTGGGCCTAGCGGCGAGCCCTTTGTCTTCATCGGAGTGATCAGGGGCCTGGGCCTGGGTTGGGGCTTGGGGCGGGGCAGGTTGGTGCGCAGCTGGTTCTTCAGTCACCGACACCTTTTCGGCCACGGCCAGTCTTGCCGTCAGCGTGCGGAACTCCCTGCGCAGCTCTGCAAGGGCCGGAGTGTCCGCCAGGTCCCTTTGAAGTTTGCTCACCTGTCCGGTCAGCCGTTCGAGTTGACGCTCCTTGCGTTCCAGTTCTGCCCGATGTTTCGAGTTTTCAATTGAAATCTCGTCCAGCCGGGTTTTCAGGCCGTCTTGCAGTTCGACGTCCGATCCGCCTGCGGAGTTCAGCATCAAGGATAGCCGTGTGACTTCCGCCTGCGCCGAGATGTAATCCGATTC
>JBNLAU010000324.1:0-5387 GCA_050302295.1 Roseibium sp.
CTCAATCCGCAATATACGGCGGCCTATATCCGTGGCATGCATCAGGCTGGCCTCATGCGCCTGTCCGGCTTACGCAATGACGCGGGCGAACTGGTCGCTGTGACAGGCATGTTCGAAAACGGCCGTACCCTGACGCAACCCATTGTCGGCTACGACACCAGCCTGCCCAAGGGTGAAGCCCTCTACCGCATGATCATGGCCATGGCCCAGGACGAAGCACGCCGGCGCGGCGCCTTCTTCAACGTCAGCGCGGGTGCCGGTGATTTCAAACGCCGCCGGGGCGCGATTCCGGCCATTGAATACAGTGCCATCTACATCCGCCACCTCTCCTGCCGCCGCCGTTTGGCGGCAGGCGTCATGGAGATCGTCCTCAAATACATCGGAATACCACTGCTCAGGAGGTTCGAACTTTGACTGCGCTTCAGGATCATTGGACCGCCGTCGCCCTATCCAGCGACATTCGGCGCAAGCCGGTGCGTATTCTGGTTGAGGGGTCTCCGGTTGTCCTGTTCCGGACGCCCGACGGCATTGCGGCACTTATGGACCGCTGTCCGCACCGGTTAGTGGAACTCTCCACGGGCCGTATCATCGGCGGAGAGATCGAATGCCCCTACCATGGATGGCGCTTCAATCGTCACGGCCTGTGCACCGCAATTCCGGGACTGGTCGGTGACATGCCTCACTACCGGACACGTCGGTACCGGACGATCGAACGCGGCGGCGCAGTCTTTCTGTCATCCGGCACGCCCGCACATGACCCTCACGTCCATTGCATGGAGGGCGAAGATATCGTCGCCCGCAAGGTTCGCAGTTCCACCCGCTCAACGGTCGTGGATGCAGCGGAAAACATCCTCGACGCAACCCATACCCATTTCACGCACAAGAACCTGTTGCGTGGCCTGACCCAGGCACGCCAGAGCGTACGGGTCGAGGTGAGCGGCGGCGCTGGATGGATCCAGGCGGAATACACCGGTGAGCCCCGCCAGCAGGGGCTGGTCAGCAAAATTCTTGAAGGCGAGAGAACCAGGACGATTGGCCGATTCCGCTCCCCGGGCATTGCGGAGCTGGAATACTGGGGGCCCAAAGGCCTGGCTCTGGCAACCACCTTTCACCTGCGGCAGGCGGATGCCGAAACGGTGGAGGGAATTGGATGGCTTGTTGGCCGCAGCATGGGCGGTCTTGGGCATCTCATGGCCCTTGCCTTCAAGCCGATGTTTTCCATTGCCCTTCAACAGGACCGCAGGGTGCTACGATCGGCCAGTGAGAATGCCTGCTTCCCGCCGGCGGCAAAACCGGTGATCGGCCCTCTGGATTTCCTCAGAAGGGATATCGAGGCAATCCTGAATGGAGAACCTCACTCAGCCATGGAACAAAACCGCATTCATCACATAGAGCTCTGATCCGGTCCGTTCCACTCAATGTCTCTTGTTGCCGCTTGTTGCAGAGAAACCCTGTCCCAGACTGCGGTCAGACTTATCTCCGTCAGGGTTTTCAATTGCGCAGCGGCGGAAACGGACTCTCCCGGCCATTCGAAAATCTCCTGCATCGACCGCAAGTCCTTCAGGAAGCGTCTCAAGGTGCCGGAGCGGATAGCTGCGGGCAATCCGTAAAACAACATCGCCAGTCGAACGCCCTGACGGGCATCGACATCGATCGGCAAAGCTTCTGCGCCGCCCAGGAACGCCGACACGAAGGCCTCGGCCTGGCGAAATAAGTGAACACCACTCGTCGTCCGCGGATTGCACTCCAGTGGCCGGATGCGCCCGTCGCCGGTGCGAATGAGGTCAAAAGAAAGCTGGCCTGTCCATGAGGTGCCCCTGGCGAATTTTTCCACGAACTCCCGGGCATTGGCATCCGCGACGGGCTCGAAACAGATGCCCGCGCCCCTCCCTGCGCGATAGAGAGAGCGATAAAGGGAAAGTGCCTTGATGGTGCCCTCAACGGCAACAGCATAAACGCTGATCTCGTCTCCCGCCAAAAACTCCTGAGCAACCCAGGGCGCTGCCGGAGTCGGTTTGATGGCGGCCAGTTCAGAGACTTCAGGGCGCAGCAACACCCGGCTGGCAAATCGGGACCAAACGGGCTTGAAGACAAGGTCCCCGGACTGGCCCCGCACTGCGTCCAGATCGTCCTGGCACGACAGGAGACGGGTTTCCGGAACGTCCAGTCCCAATCCCCGGACCAGCGTTATGAACGCATATTTGTCGTGAACGCGGGTCAAGAGCTCCGCGGGAGGCGCAAACAAATCGGCTGGCATGGGCGTCGCCTGCCAGATCCGGGCGAGATAAAAAATCTCCTCGCAGGTCGGCACGAGCAGAGAGATGTCTTCGGCTTTCAGAAGCGCCTTTAGGGCATCAAGGTAGTCTTCAGGCGCAAAGCGGGGAGATGGAAGTCGGCGATAAGCGAAGCGGGCGGAGCTTCCCGATGAAATTGGCCAGTTCACGCTATCCGCCAGGACCACGCGATGCCCGGCACCATGAAACAAGCGGGCCAGATGCAAGGCGACGGGAGCCCGCGCGCCGGTGACGAGGACCGCTCTTCCGCTCTTCTTCATGATATCAAGAGCCACGCCCCATTCCTTTCGACAAGATCTTGTAGCGAAAGGGCGCGTGCGATGGAACCAGGAACGGCGCGGGATCAGACGTGGCTGATGCCAGCAAATGCGGCTCCCCGGGGCGCCGGCTCCATTATGCTTTTGCTTTTGGGTGCAAGCTGATAAAATTCCGCAGTCTCGGAGGAATAATGGAACGCAGACTTGCCGCAGTGCTTGCTGCCGATATGGCGGGATACTCCCGGCTGATGGAAGCCGACGAGGAAGGAACGCTTGCGCGCCTGCGTAGCCACAGGATCGAACTGATCGACCCTGCCATCGCTAAAAATCAGGGCAACATTATCAAGACCACCGGCGACGGCATGCTCGTCGAATTCCAGTCGGTCTGCGATGCTGTGCGCTGCGCCTCGGAAATTCAGTTCAGGATGCACCGCCGCAACAGCGATGTTGCACCTGACAGGCGTATTGAATTCCGCATCGGCATCAATCTCGGCGATATCATCTTTGAGGATGACGATATCTACGGCGATGGCGTCAATATCGCCGCCCGGCTGGAACAGCTCGCCGAAGTCGGCGGGATCTGTGTCAGCCAGGCGGTTCACGACCAGGTCGCCGAACGGCTGGACATCGCCTTTGAGGACCTCGGTGCAAAGTCGCTCAAAAACATCACCAGGCCAATCCGGGTCTGGCAGGTGATCCGGAACGACGAGGCACCCGCAAATGGCGGATCATCGGAACGGCAGAACGTCGTCAAGCCGACCATTGCCGTCCTCCCCTTTGCAAACATGAGCGGCGACGCAGAGCAGGAATTCTTCGTTGACGGGCTGACTGAGGACATCATCACGGAACTCTCGCGCCGCCACGAGTTGTTCGTCATCTCCCGCAACTCAACATTTGTTTACAAGAACCAGTCGGTGAACCTGCGCGATGTCGCGAACAAACTGGGCGCCCAGTATCTTGTTGAAGGCAGCGTGCGCAAATCGGGCGAACGCCTGCGCGTCACCGTGCAGCTGATCGACACGGCCAACGACGCCCATATCTGGGCGGAAAAATACGACCGCACCCTCGACGACATCTTCGCCCTTCAGGATGAGGTAACCGCTGCGATTGTCGCCACGCTTCCCGGGCGGGTCGAGGCCGCGCAACAGGATTTACTCGGGCGCAAGACCCCGTCGAGCCTTGCAGCCTATGAATGTGTTCTTGCGGCCAAGGTCCGCCATCACAGATCCGCATATGAGGAAAACCTGGAAGCGCAAAAACTGATTGAGAGAGCCATCGCTCTTGATCCGGACTACGCGCATGCCCATGCATGGCGCGGCTGCATTCTTGGCCAGGCCTGGGTTCATGGCTGGCTCGAGGAGCCGGAAGCAACATTTGAGATTGCCGTCAATGAATTGAAAAGAGCACAAGCTCTGGACGACAACGATGCCGACGTTCACCGCATCCTCGCGGCCGTCAACGTTCTGAACAACGATCTGACACACGCGCGCTATCACCAGGAACGGGCGCTCGCCCTGAACCCCAATTACGATCTCGTCGTCGTTCAGCAGGGCGAACTGCTGACCTGGCTCGGCCGGCCTCAGGAAGGTATCGAGTGGATCAGAAAAGCGATGCGCCTCAATCCGCATCATCCCGAGCGTTTCTGGAGCCATCTCGGCAAAGCCCAATTCGCCGCCCGCCTCTACAAGGAGGCAATCGAATCCTTCATGCACTTGGCAACCCTGGACTCCAACCAGCACGCATTTGTTGCGGCCACATATAGCTGGCTTGGTGACAGCATGGCCGCGTCGGCTCATCTGGACCGTGCCATCAAGCTCTCCCCGGATTTTGCGATCGAGACATTTCTGGCAACCATGCATTACGCCGAAGAATCAGACATTCAGCACCTGCGCGAGGGCCTTGCAAAGGTCAAAGCCGATGCGGCCTGACGAGGCCCTTGCCTGGATCGCCTAGGCATCCAGCCAGTAGTTCAGGAGTGCTGCATCCGCAAATTCATGCAGGTCCGGCCACTCGCTGAAGCCCATCAGGAAGGCCTTGACCGCTTCGATTTGATTTCGGTTGAACCCGGCGAAGTGCGACTTGCGAAAATCATGAAGCATTTCGTCCGACGTTCCCGGATCAAGCGCCCGCAGCGTCGCCTCGCCCACATATTCGATGCTGTCCCTGTTTCGCAAAGTCCAGAGCAGATAGGCAGGCAGATAGTAGCGGAACGCCTTCGCGCTGAACGCAGTCAGCGCGGCGTAGTTGTAGACGATCATGTCATCGCTGAACTCCTGCCGGGAAACACCTCCATAAAACTGCAGGATGTCACAGTCATCCATGCAGTCCGGATGCAGAAGCTCATCATCCGCAGGCGGAGAAACGTCCTCGAACGCCTCCTTGATCTTGCGGCTAAGTTCCTCTTCGTTCATGGCAATCGACTCGCACACGTCAAAGGACCGGTTGAATTCGGCATTATCGCAACAATACCCTATATGTAGATAAACGTACGTTCTCACAGCACAGGCGCAAAACCTGCTCATGAATGCCAACTCCCATCTCTTCCAGTTCGACAACACCTATGCGCGGGAACTTCCGGGCTTTTATGTCGCCTGGGAGGGCGCCAAGGTCCCCGCGCCGGATCTGGTTCTTTTCAACCGGCAGCTCGCAGAAGAGCTCAGGCTTGATCCGGAGGCTCTGGAAACACCGGAGGGGGCGGCGATCTTTGCCGGGGTGAACAGCCCGAATGGCGCCTCCCCGCTCGCCCAGGTCTATGCCGGACACCAGTTCGGCGGGTTCTCGCCGCAACTGGGGGACGGCCGGGCGCTGCTGATTGGTGAAGTGATTTCCAGAGACG
>JBNLAU010000325.1:0-10677 GCA_050302295.1 Roseibium sp.
TTCCGATGACCGGCTTTTGTGGATCTTCCTGCTGCTGGTGCCGACACTGAAGGGGCCGGGCGTGATCTCCCTCGATTGGCTGCTCGGGTCCTACTACCGCAAGCGGGAAATGTACTACTGATAGAATCCGGTTGCCGGTTGCAGGACGAACTGCTTAAACCGGCTCATGAATTTCGCGAGTGACAATTGGGCGGGTGCGGCTCCGGCGGTGATGTCGGCGCTGGCCCGCCATAATACCGACTTCGCCCCGGCCTATGGCACGGATCCGCTGACCGGAAGCATTTCCGATACATTCAACGAGATTTTCGAGCGCGAGGTCGCGGTTTATTTCGTCGCGACGGGCACGGCGGCCAACGCGCTCTCCCTGGCGGCCTACGCAAAGCCTGGCGGCGCCATCTTTTGTCATCGGGACTCCCATATCCAGGCGGACGAGTGCAATTGCCCCGAATTCATGACCAGTGGCGGCAAGCTGGTCAGCGTGCCGGGCACGGACGGAAAGTTCACGGCCGATGCGTTGCGCGAGGCGATGGCGGGGTTTCCGGACGGTGTTGTTCATTCAGGTCAGGTCGCCTCAGTCTCGATCAGCCAGGCGAGCGAGAGCGGAACCGTCTATACGCTGGAGGAGATTGCCGCCATCCGGGATGTCTGCCGGTCGCGCTCCGTGCCGTTGCACATGGATGGCGCCCGGTTCACCAATGCGCTTGTGACGCTCGGCTGTACGCCTGCGGAGATGACCTGGAAATCCGGTGTCGATGTCCTTTCCTTCGGTGCAACCAAGAACGGCTGCTGGTGTGCGGAAGCGGTCGTCTTTTTCGACGCGGAAGCGGCAAAAGGCTTTGAATATTTCCGCAAGCGCGGCGGGCATCTTTTTTCAAAGAGCCGGTTCGTCGCCGCCCAGTTCGAAGGTTACTTCGAAGACGGCAACTGGCTGGCAACGGCCAGGCATGCCAATGAAATGGCCACCAGGCTGGCGGAGGGGATACGGGCATCGGGCGGACGCACGGCCTGGGCCGTTGAAGCCAATGAACTGTTTGCGATCCTGAAACGCAGTCAGCTGGAGGTTCTGCAAGCTGCCGGAGCAAAACTCCATGAATGGCCGGCCAAGGATCTTGCCCCTGGCCATGCACCGTCAGAGGACGAGGTTTGCCTGCGCATGGTCACAAGTTTTGCAACGTCGGAAGCGGATGTGGAAGCATTTTTGAAGGTGCTTGCCGGAACGGTTGCAACCTAGCCACCAAATAAGGCGCCTGGTTTCCCAGGCGCCTCGGTGCAGCTCCGATTCAATAAGGTTGTTTGGCCTTAGTGAGCGGTGGTTTCGATCTGTTTGGCCGTGCCGCTCGCGATTTCGATCTTGCGCGGTTTCATAGCTTCGGGAAGTTCGCGGACAAGATCGACGTGGAGCAGGCCGTTTTCAAGGCTTGCACCTTCCACACGGACGTGCTCGGCGATCTGGAAACGGCGTTCGAAGGTACGCGAGGCGATGCCTCGGTAGAGAACTTCGCGGTCCGAGTCTTCCTCGGCCTTTTCGCCCTTGATGGTCAGCACGTGTTCCTTGGCTTCCAGGGAAAGCTCGTCCTCTGTGAAGCCGGCAACCGCCATGGTGATCCGGTAGGCGTTTTCACCAGTGCGTTCAATGTTGTAGGGCGGATAGGTCGGGGCTTCGGCGCCGGCGGAATCCAGCATCGAGAAAAGCCGGTCAAACCCGACGGTGGACCGGTAAAGCGGAGAAAAATCGAAGTGACGCATTTGGTCTGTCCTCTCTTTGAGCAACTGTTACTTCACTTTTTGTTTGCGTTCCGATGTCCCCCATATGGCGGGACTGGAATGCGGTGCAGACCCGTCATCGGCGCCTGCATAAAGGTATTTGGGAACTCCCATTTTTCATTTCAAGAGGGCGGCTACGCAACGGTTCCGGTCAGATGAACGCCACATGAACAGGGCCTTCCGTTTTGGTTCAAGCAGCGTGGTGCATCTTCTGTTCAACGTCAGCACGGCGCTGGCGGCTCAGACAGGAGAAATGAAAATGATCGCCAAGTTCTCGAAATTATCCGCCCCGATCGCAGGTGCCGTTCTGCTGGTCTCCGCCGGTCTTGTCGCCCCCGCTTCCGCTGCTCCGCAGGCCGGGCAACTTCAAATCCAGACCGCGCAATCCGAGTTGATCGTCGAGGTCGGTCAGCGCGGCGGCCATCGCGGTGGAGAATGGGGCGAACGGCGTGGCGGCAGACATTGGGACGGACGGCATGGTGGCCGGCATCATGCCATGGGCCCGCGTCAGATTCGCCGCAGCCTGCGCCATCGTGGTTTCCACCGCGTAAGGGTCCTCGATCGCCGTGGTCCGATGTACATCGTCAAGGCGCGCGGCTGGAACGGCAATCCGATGCGGTTGGTCGTCGATGCCCGGAGCGGTCAGATCGTCCGCAGCCGTCCGATCCATCGCCACACCGGGTGGAGCTTTCAGTACCGCTGGTAATCGGCAGACAACGGTGCCTTTCAGGGCCGGTCCCGGACGGGACCGGCCTGAAGTTTGTTGTGGGCGCCGAAGAAGACCGCTATCACGGGCACATACCTTGTCTGAAACGGGAATTCCATGAACCTGGTCGAACATCCAGACAATCCGGTGCCCAAGGGGGCTAAGTGCGGATTCGTAGCTGCCCCGGACGGCGTGAAAGTCCGGTATGCCCACTGGCCGGCCAGCGGCGCAGTCCGCAAGGGTACGGTGACGCTTTTGCAGGGGCGGGCGGAATTCATCGAAAAATACTTCGAGGTCATCGAAGATCTGCGCGGGCGCGGTTTCAACGTGATCGCCTTTGACTGGCGCGGACAAGGCGGCTCCCAGCGGGTGACCCGAAATCCGAAACGGGGTCATGTTTCCAGCTTCAAGAAGTTCCAACTGGATTTGAGAACCGTTTTAAAGGACGTCTCGCTGGCGACTTATCCGGGGCCGCATTTCGCCCTGGCGCATTCCACCGGCGGCCTGGTGCTTCTGTCCGATACGGAACGGCTGCGTACGATGCTCGACCGGGCGGTGATTACTTCGCCGCTTCTCGGCATTCCGTCCGGGGCATGGGCGCCCAACCTTGCGGGCCTGCGCCGCCGGATCGTGCGAAAACTGACGTTCGGCCTCTTCGGACGGCCTCCGTTGAAAGCGACTGAGCCGAGAACCTCGGCTCTCATCGAGAAAATCGGCTTTCCGGTTGCTCAGGCGTTTTCGATGATCGGTCTCGGCCGGCTGTTTGTGCCCGGCGGCAATGGCGATATCTTCGTACCCTTCGAGACCAACCGCCAAACTTCCGATAAAACCCGCTTCGACCGCTTCAACAAGGTGCTGAAAGCCGCTCCGGAACTTGGCATCGGAGCGCCGACGCTCGGGTGGCTCGCCGCCGCCAACCGGGCGATGCGGGCCATGCGGAAACGGTCGGCCGGTCCGAATGTGAAGCTGCCTTGCCTGATTCTGGCCGCAGGCGAGGACCGGATCGTGTCGACACCCGAGATCGAGGATTTTGTCTCGCGTACAAAGGCCGCTGCTTATGTGGAAATTCCCGGCGCAGCCCACGAACTTATGATGGAACGCGACCGCTTCCGCGACCAGTTCTGGGCGGCTTTTGATGCTTTTGTTCCGGGACTGGAAGCAGAACAAGCGCTGGAGCGGGTGGAGCCCTGAATTCCGGCAGCCTGCCGGTCAGCGGGTTATGCGGCCTTCGCCAGCTCACGCAGCAGGATTTCGTGAAGGCGCGGATCTCCGGAAGCGACAATCTGGCCGCCTTCGGCCGGAGAGCCGCCGGTCCAGGTCGTCACCACCCCGCCGGCACCTTCCACTATCGGCACCAGGGCGACAATGTCATAAGCCTGAAGACCTGATTCGATGACCGCATCGCCGTGTCCGGCTGCCACCATGCAATAGCCATAGCAATCCGTGCCGTAGCGGGAAAGCTGGGCGGTGGCTTCGACCCGGTCGAAGGCAGGCCGTTCCGTTTCGGTGAAGAGGTCAGGGGTCGTCGTGAAAATCGTGGCGTCTTCCAGGCGTTCGCAGCGGCGGCTTCGAATGGACTTCTGCCCGAGGGGGCCGCGGTACCAGGCGGTCTTGCAGTCGCCGCCAAAACGCTCGCCAATATAGGGCTGGACCATCATGCCGAGGCTGGCGGTGCCGTTGATCCTGAGGCCGATGAGGGTGCCCCAGGTGGGTAACCCGGTGATGAACGCCCTGGTGCCGTCTATGGGGTCGAGCACCCAGACATGTTCGGCATCGAGATTTTCCGCACCATGCTCTTCCCCCAGGATACCGTGACCGGGAAAGGTACTGTTGATCAGCGTGCGCATGGCGGTTTCGCCGTTTTTGTCGGCGATGGTGACCGGATCGAAGCCGGTCTCCCATTTGTTGTCAACGGCAAAGCTCTGCCGGAAGTGGGGCATGATGGCACCGCTTGCGGCATCCGCGAGCGTATCCAGAAACGCTGCAAACCTGTTTGAGCTGGACTCAGGCCCTGCCGACATCAATTCTCTCCGCGCGGCCGCACCGCATAAGCTGACAAACATCCGATTTGCAGCCTGTATAACCCTTTCTGCAAAAAATTGAATCTGCAAAACCGGTTTGATTGCTCATTGTTTCATCAATTTTAAAGGGGCTCAGTCTTGACGTTTGTGCGCTGCAATGCAATTTTATTGCGGTGCGATATATTCTGTCGCGCCGCCCTTCTTGGGCGTTTCCTCCCTAGACTTGGGCCGCCTCATTCGAGTGCGGCCATTTTTTTATTCGGCTGCGATCGAGTCGGCGGGAAGGGCTGCGTCCGGCATTGAGGTCAGCTCGCGGGCGAACTGCTGCAGATTGTAGAAAAGATCGCTGAAGCCGGGAGACGGTTCCTGGGTGGTTTCGTCCATATATAGGCCGCGGTTGATTTCGATCTGCAGGGCATGAAGGCCGCTGGCCGGCCTGCCGTAATGCTCGGTGATGAAGCCACCGGCATAAGGTTTGTTGCGGCTGACACTGTAGCCCATGTTTTTCAGGATGGTGCAGGCGAATTCCGTCAGGTCGCTGTTGCAGCTGGTGCCGTAGCGGTCGCCAAGGATAAAGTCCGGGCGCGTGTCCGTGGTCTGGCATTTGATGCTGGACGGCATGGAGTGGCAGTCGATCAGCACCGCATAACCGAATGTGACATGGGTCTGCGCCAGTATCCGCCGCAAGGTCGTGTGGTAGGGCTTGTATATCTCCTCAACCCGCCTGAGCGCCTCTTCCACGGGCAGTTTGTGCCGGTAGATCTCGTGGTTTTCACTCACGATCCTGGCAACCGTTCCGAGGCCGCCTGCCACCCGGATGGACCGGACATTCGCATAGGGCGGCAGCCGGCCGTCGAACATCTTCGGGTCAAGTTCGTAGGGTTCCCGGTTCACATCCAGATAGGCTCTGGGAAAATGCGCCCGAAGCAACGGCGCGCCCAGGGGAACGACATGGGCAAACAGGTCGTCGACATAAGCGTCCTCGGAGCGCCGGATGGCTTTTTCGTCCAGCCGGGACGAGGCCAGGAAGCTCGGGGAGTATTGACGGCCGGAATGTGGGGAATTGAAGACGAACGGTACGCGCTGATCTGCCGGGCAGAGAACGTCAAACGCAGGCAAGCCGTTAAAGTCGGCTTCAAACGGCGATTGACGGGAGGACTGCTTATCGTTCGTCAAATTGTCGGTCCTGGTTATTTCCCGTTGAACAACATGGTCCATGGTGCCAAGGAATCAACACGCAGTCCACAGTCATGGGATCAAAAGCTTAGGAGAACCAATTCTCCCTATCATTCTGTGGAATTCGGGCTATAACCGGCAACCGGGGACTTAAATCTCACGTGCTACCGCAGAAAAGGGAAATGGTCGTTTACGATGTCGCGAATCCTGCTTGCCGAAGATGATAATGACATGCGCCGCTTTCTGGCGAAGGCGCTGGAAAATGCCGGCTACGATGTCGTGTCGTTCGACAATGGCAAAAGCGCCTACGAACGCCTGCGCGAAGAACCGTTTTCCCTGCTTCTGACCGACATCGTGATGCCTGAAATGGACGGAATCGAACTGGCTCGCCGGGCGACCGAACTCGATCCGGACCTGAAGGTCATGTTTATCACAGGATTTGCCGCTGTTGCGCTCAATCCGGAATCGGATGCTCCCAAGGACGCAAAAGTGCTCTCCAAACCCTTCCATCTGAAGGATCTGGTGCAGGAAGTGGAGCGTATGCTGGCGGCCTGACGGTCGCTGTCTAAAGGGGGCCCACCGGACGCTGGAAATTTTGACGGTTCGGTTAAAAGGGGGGTTGCACTGATTGTCGTTCCCCGTTATATCGCACTCCACCACGGCGCCCCGGCGTCGGACTACCGAGAAATTCGGGCGTGTAGCTCAGCGGGAGAGCACTTCGTTGACATCGAAGGGGTCACAGGTTCAATCCCTGTCACGCCCACCATTGTTGCGCTGATTGAAGGTTCATGATGCGCGGGTTGATCAGAAGACAGGCGCATGATTTTGCAGCTTCTTCGCGACCAACCCAGTCGAATGTGAGCGCCTCCGGCGCTCATTTGGTTTAGGGAAGCAGGACCCTTTAGAGGGGGACGGTGACATGAAGATCAAGAATTCGCTCAAAGCGCTGATGGGCCGCCACCGCGACAACCGCATGGTGCGCCGCAAAGGCCGCGTTTACATCATCAACAAGAAAAACCCGCGTTTCAAAGCACGCCAGGGCTGATCTTGCTGCTGCGCGCGAAGCCGCAGGCCTAAAATTCCCGTTCATTCAGAAGCGCTTACAAGGTGGCTTTGCGGATGGGGAAGCCAGCAGCAGGCAGTGCGCACGAAGACGTGTCAAAATCCCGGATTGACCACCGCATTCAGCGACCCATAATTGCTGGATGCGGATTTTTGTGTTTGCTCTTCTCTATGGATTAAGCGCCGGCCTTGCCGGAGCGCAGCCCGTTCCGGATCTCGGACCGGAGGTCGAGCCCCCATCTGCCGAAGACTTCAGCCCCCTGCCGGAGGACCTTCCGGAAGAAGGCGGCAAGGTGGTGGTTGAGGAAACCGATCCGGATGAGGAAAAATCCCGGCTGGACGAACTCTATGCCGAGCTGGCGGAGGCGGATGAGCCGAAGGCTGCGGAACGCATCGCACGGGACATTCAGAAAATCTGGATGGAATCGGGCAGCGACACGGTCGACCTTTTGATGTCCCGGGCGGGCAAGGCGATCCAGGCGGAGGACTCAGCGCTTGCGCTTGATCTCCTGGACGTCGTCGTGCTCCTGAAGCCATCATATGCGGAAGGCTGGAACCGCCGGGCGACTGTCCACTATATGCGCCAGGATTTCGGCAAGTCCCTGGTGGACATCGAACGCACGCTTGCCATTGAGCCGCGTCACTGGGGGGCGCTGTCCGGCCTTGCCATCATTCAACAGCGCCTGGGCTTTGATGAAGACGCTCTCAAGACCTTCAAACGGGCCCTTGATGTCAATCCCAATCTGGAGAACGCCACCAAGGCGGTTGAGGATATGGAAAAAGACGCTGCGGGTGAACCGGCCTGAGAGGCCAAACGTACCGTGAACGGTTCCTGCTTCCGGTACATCCATGTTTGTGTTTCGCGCCACCATGTATTTCATTGCCCTGATCACTTTCCTTCTGTTGCTGTCCGCCGCCTATACCTCCTGGCGCGTCAGCCGGATTTCCACACAATACGAGCCTGACGGCAGTCTTGCGGTGATTGACGGAGTGAAGCTCCACTATCACTTCTTTCCCGCCGCGCAGGGCGCTGCAGACAGACCCGTTCTGGTGTTCCTGCACGGCGCCAGCGGCAATTCGAACGACACGCTGATGGCCTTCAAGGGTGCCTTTGACAGCCGTTATGCGCTGCTGTTCGTCGACAGGCCCGGGTTAGGCTTCTCGGAACGGGAGTCTTCGCATCACGGTTCCCTGGAAGGCCAGGCACGGCTGGTTGCCGGATTGCTGGACCATCTGAAGATTGAACATGCGGTTGTTGCCGGACACAGTTTCGGTGCGGCGGTGACGGCGGTTCTCGGTCTGATTGAGCCTGAAAGAGTTGTCGGGCTGGCCTTCATCGCGCCGGTCAGCCATCCCTGGCCGGGAGACGTCAACTGGTATTACAAGGTTGCGGCCCTGCCGGTTGTCGGAGAGATCTTCACCCGGACACTGACGCTGCCGCTGGCCGAGCGCATGGCGCCGGCCGCGATCCTGAGAGTGTTTGCTCCTGGCAAAGCACCGGAGCGCTACGCGGAGAGGATCAATCTGCCGCTCCTGTTCAGGCCCCATTCCTTCCGGGCGAATTCCACGGATATTGCGCTTTTGAATGAAGAGGTTGCCCGGCACTCGAAGCAATACCACGATCTGTCCCAACCGGCGCTTATCGTTACGGGCACGGATGATACGGTCGTCTGGCCTTCCATTCACAGCGAAGGGCTGTTGAGAGATCTGCCGAATGCGGAGCTGCTTGTATTGAAGAATGGCGGACACATGCCGCATCACACTCATACGGATGAGATCGTCGATGCGCTGGAAAGGCTGGTCCGGCGGGCTGAGGCACGCGCCGGACGCGAAGTCCGGGGCCGACCGGAAGCCAGCCGCGAACCTGCATGAAAAAAGGCGGCCGCAGGCCGCCTTGATCCTGAATTTCCGTTTTTGGAATTCTAACCGATTAGATCGTCAAATGCCGCCCTGGCCTTCATTGCCGACAAAGGCAATCCGCAACATGTTGGTGGATCCCGGCGTTCCGAACGGGACGCCCGCGGTCACGATGATGCGCTGGCCCGGCTTGGCAAATTCCTCTGAATAGGAAATGCGGCAGGCGCGGTTGATCATGTCCTCTTCGCTGGCCGCGTCCTCACTGACGACGCAGTGCAGGCCCCATCCGAGCGACAGGCGGCGCGCGGTCGCAAGGACCGGTGACAGAACAATCACCGGGCAGGACGGGCGCTCACGGGACGCGCGCAGGCCGGTGGCGCCGGACGTCGTGTAGCAGACCACCGCAGCCAGATTGAGCGTTTCGGCGATCTGCCGGGCAGCGGCCGAAATCGCGTCCGCGCCGGTTGCTTCCGGTTCTGTCCGCTGTGCGTAGATGATGGTGCGGTAGTTGCTGTCCTGCTCCACCTGCTGGGCGATACTGTCCATGGTGGTCACCGCTTCTACCGGGAAGTCGCCTGCGGCGGACTCCGCGGACAGCATGACCGCATCGGCGCCTTCAAAGACGGCGGTTGCCACGTCGGAAACTTCCGCGCGGGTCGGAACCGGTGAGGAGATCATGGACTCGAGCATCTGCGTCGCGATGACGACCGGCTTGCCGGCACGGCGGCAGGCGCGCGTGATGCGCTTCTGGAGGCCGGGAACCTGTTCCAGCGGCATTTCAACGCCCAGATCGCCGCGGGCAACCATGATGGCGTCGGAAAGCTCGATGATTTCGTCCAGGCGGCCAATTGCCTGCGGCTTCTCGATCTTTGCCAGGACGCCGGCGCGGCCACGGGTGACCTTTCGCACTTCTGCAATGTCGTCCGGGCGCTGCACGAAGGATAGCGCAACCCAGTCGACGTTCTGGTCCAGGGCGGCGATCAGGTCCTTGTGGTCCTTGTCCGTCATGGCACTGGTGGCGATTTCGGTGTCGGGGACGCTGATGCCCTTGCGGTCTGACAGTTTGCCGCCGACAATCACTTCCGTGACCGCTTTGGTGGCGCTTGCTTCCGTCACTTTCAGCTGGATCTTGCCGTCGTCCAGGAGCAGCCGGTGTCCGGGCTCGAGAGCTTCGAGAATTTCGGGGTGTGGCAAGTGAGCCCGATTGATGTCTCCGCCGGATTTGTCCGCATCCAGCGTAAAGGTCGCGCCGTTTTCCAGTGTGACCGGGCCATTGGTGAAGGTTCCGACACGCAGTTTCGGTCCCTGTAGATCGGCCAGAATTCCAATTGGCCGTTTAATCTTCTCTTCAACAGAACGGATACGCTCAACGAGCATTTTCAGACGATCATGATCCGTGTGGCTCATGTTGATGCGGAATACATCCGCACCTGAGCGGTACAGTTTCTCAATGATGTCTTGTTCTGAGGAAGAGGGTCCGAGAGTAGCTAGAATTTTAACTCGTCGGTTACGCCTCATCGCCCACCTGTCCCTTGCTGCACGGGTTCGGTCAGCTGGACCGTCCAGCTGCTCTGCTCACCCGTGTCGATTTCAAAAAAGCCTGTCCGCTCAAATCCCCGAGCCACACAGTCTTCAATTCCGCGAATGGTGAATTCCTTCTCCCGGGTGCACATGAAGGCCCGGCCACCCCATTCGCCAAATTGGTCATAATCAACTGCGTAGATGTAATAGTATCGTGACACCAGTGAGCCTGGGACCAGGGTTTCGCAGGAATTGGAAGAGAGGTTCCACCATCCTTCGGTAACCCAGTCGGTTTTGTCTTTGTAGCCGATGGCTACACCAACCTGACTGTCGGTCTTGTTGCACAGGCGCAAATCGGCCCTGGCGCCGTTACTCGATGCGGAGAAAAACAGCACGGCGAGAAAAACGGCAAAGGCAGCTTTCATAGGCAAGCCAATGCATGCCCGAGACCAACCCTGGTACCGTTCCCCAACCTTAAACATATGCAGTCGTTCACTTTGCTGCTTTACAGACATTCGCTTTTTGCGTTGTTCAAGAGGGTCTTGTCAACGTCGTTAACAGGATACTGAT
>JBNLAU010000326.1:0-5355 GCA_050302295.1 Roseibium sp.
GTTTGGCCGCTGCCGCGCCGCAACTATGCGAGATTGACGGACTACCTTGCCGGGGCAGGGGCGCAGGATATTCTCTTCGATGTCGATTTCAGTTCAGTTTCGAACCCGGCGGACGACCAGCTGTTTGCAACTGCGATAGAAAAAGCCGGGAACGTCAGCTTAGCGGTTTTCCGGCAGGCAGCCTCAGCGGAAAATCCGGCCAAAGAAGTTATCAATCAGCCCATTGATTTGTTTCTGGCTTCAGCCTGGCCGGTTGTCGTGATGGTTCCCGTCGAGGCGGACAGCCGCATTTGGCGCAATCTGTATGGCTATGAAATCGCCGGGGAGACAGAAATCTCGGCGGCCGCCCTATTGGGTGAGCACACGGGTGATACATCTGGTGCGTTCGGATTGGACTATAGCATTGCCATTGATCAGCTGAAGCGCGTCTCGTTGATTGATGTTTTGAATGGTTCAGTCAACGCCGAGATTTTCGAAGGCAAGAAAGTCATAGTCGGAGCAAGTGCCCTTGAACTGAGGGACCTGTTCCCGACCCCGGTCCACGATATGCTGCCGGGCAGCCTTATTCAGGCCCTTGGAGCGGAAACCCTGATGCAAAACAGGGCGATGCACGTTGAGGGAGAGGTTGCGGTACTGGCATTTGCCTTTGCCATTTTTGCTCTCCTGATGATGACCAAAATTGAAGGCTGGGCCATCAAGATTGCGATTTTGGCACTGGCTGCAGGCGCAATTGAGCTTGTGGCTTTCCTTGCGCAGAAGTCGCAGCCTGTTCTGGTCCCGACCGCGAGTGCTCATATTTTTCTTCTGTTTGCTGCGGCCAGTGTCATTCTCAGGGAACTGGGCTTCCACAAGCTGATCTCTCATCTTGCGACTGTCAGCCAGCGCAACAGCGAACGGATGCTGGGTCTTGTGTTTGATGACAGTTTTGATGCGATTGTCGTTGTGCGACAGGACGGCTGCGTTTCGGCTGCCAGCCAGATGGCTCGCACGTTGTTCAATTGTCAAAAGCCGGTTGGAAAACAGGCACAGGAAGTTTTGCCTCGAGATCTTGTTGAGGAAGCGAATGGAGCGCTGGTCGCGCCTACCATCGTCCGGCCTGTTCCAAAAATTCTGGTCATGCCCGGCGAGGACGGACAGAACCGCTACATCGAATATGTTGTCACGCGTTCGGAGACGACACTCGTCCGCTCAAGATGGCGCAAGGAGATCAAAAGTGAAGCCGTTGCCTGTCTCACTTGCCGGGATGTAACGGACGTTCGTGAGTCCGCATTGAGACTGGAGTATCTGGCCCGGTTTGATCCAGTCACCAGACTGTTGAACCGAAATGGATTTGTGGAGGAGCTGGCGCGCCAGTCTGCGTCATTGCAAGGGGGCGGTGAAAGTCTCTGCCTGGTTCAATTTGCAATCGTGAACTTGGACCAGATCATGGCTTCGCTCGGCTTTTCCTACGGAGACCGCGTGCGAACGGCGATAGCATCCCGTTTGAAGAGCCACATTGGCGAAGGCGCAACATGGTCGGCGGTTGCCGCAGATGTATTTGCCGGCGTCTTCCAGTGCGCGCTCGATGAGGACGACGATCTGAAAATGATCGAGACGATCCAGCAGATTGTCGGGGAAGACTACTCAATCGATGGCGCAAGGATCTCGGTGCAGCTCAAGTTTGGCTATGTCTTTTCAGACGGCCGTTTGACGCCGGAGGTGTTGCTCAAGAAATCCGGTAATGCTCTTGCGAAAGCGCGCCGGGACTTCCGCGTCGAAGCTATGGCCTTTCGGCCTGAAATGGACGCTGCTCTCCAGCGGCGGAGAAAACTCGAGACCGAACTTTTCAAGGCGATCGTGCGCGACGAACTCCATGTAGCGTATCAGCCGCTCGTCGACTTGGCCGACCAGTCGATTTTCGGGGTTGAGGCCCTTCTCAGATGGACACACAGAGAGCTTGGGCCGATATCACCTGGAGAATTCGTCCCGATTGCGGAAGAGAATGGATATATCGTCGAGCTGGGAGCATGGACGCTGAACAGGGCCATGAAAGAGGCTTTGTCCTGGACCAGTCCCTTGCGCTTGTCAGTCAATTTGTCACCGATTCAGTTCAGCCGCGGCAATCTGACATCGACGATTGCCGAGGCGCTTCAGCGCACGGGATTTCCTGCGGAACGGCTTGACCTGGAGATAACGGAGTCTCTGTTCATCGATGAAAGTGTCGATTTGAACTTCATGATGGAAGAGCTGAGATCTCTGGATTGTCACTTCTCGCTCGATGACTTCGGCACCGGCTACTCTTCCCTTGGCTATATCTCGAAATACCCGTTTTCGAAGATCAAGCTGGACAGGTCTTTTGTTCGCGATTCTATCGCCGACAAAAAGGACACAGCGCTCATTGAGGCCGTTCTGCATCTGGCGCAGGGATATGAAATGGAAGTTCTGGTCGAAGGGATCGAAACCCCAGACCAGGCAAGCAAGCTGCGTGAGCTTGGTTGCAAGCTAGGCCAGGGGTATTTGTTCGGGCGCCCCATGAATGCCGCCGAACTGTCCGCACTACTGCCCAAAGCGGCATAGTTTGGAACGAACTGCGCCTATCTGTTCCGCGGAATTCGACTCCCGAGCGGAAAATTTCTACGACTAAACGTGGCGGGACGGTCGGGATTTATTGTGAACGGCAAGAGATGGCTGAAGCGTAAGCTGCTTAGCCGCTCAGCCGATCCTGCAGAGACGCAATTTCGTCGGCCAGAGCCTGGGCCTGGCGCTGAACACGATCAAGGGCAATCCGCATGCTGTCCAGATCCGCAGCGACCGGCTCTTCCAGGTTCGGCGGCGTGCCGCGTCCAACGAGAAGCCAGGTAGGACTGACGTTCAGAACGCCGGCCAGCATAACGAGTTTATTGGAACGAGGCTCGGAGCGGTCGCTCTCCCAGCTGTGCAGGGTTGAAGTCTTGATACCGAGGCGCCGCGCGAGCTGCGCAGTCGACAGGCAGGCTGAATCCCGGGCTTTGCAAATCCGCTCACCAAGCGTGTAGTCGCTGCTGGTGTTGCTGTTGGTGTTCGTTTCGCTGGCGGACATTACTGTACTCCCGTCATTGCTGGCTGACGCAGCTGCCAAATAAACGGACTCCGCCGCGTAAGACGGAGCATTTCTTTTAAAGGTCTGGGTCATGCGCGCACACTCGCACGATGAACTGTGCACTGCAACAGCGGGCAGACGATTTGTCGCAAAAAGAGCTGCCAAGGGCGGGATTTCGCGTTGGTACTGTCAAAGTTTACGGTGGGGAAACTTGGCTCAGTATTCGCGTTCGAAGAAGATGCCGGCCTTGGAGGAGCCATCGGCCCCAACCTCGCCACGTACTTTCAAACCGCGGTCAAGATCAATGTCCACTTTGACGCGGCTTGAACCGGACCCGGTGCCCTGCTCGACGCCGACATAGATGTTGTCGTTGATGTATTTGCCCACAGCAACCGAGGGGCCTTCGTCGCCGTCGGTATTGATATCGATCGCATCAAGGCCCAGCGACTTGCGGATGGCGGCAAGCGGGCCTGTATCACTGCCGCCCGTCAGTGTGGCAATTGCAGCGGCAAGTCGCGCCACCTGAGTAGCCGAGAGGTTGCCGACACTCTTGCCAAAGAGCAGCAGGGCCAACACTTCGTCTTGCGGCAACTCCGGGGAAGATGAGAAGGCGATCACCGGATCGTCCGCTTCCCCCTTTACCGTCACCGTGATGACCGTACTGCTCACCGTTGTGTTTGCTGCGAAGTTGATAACAGGTGTGAGCGAGCCCTCAAAGGTGGCGCTGCCGCGTGAAAACACCAGGCGGCGCGTCAAGATGTTGAGTTGACCGCGCTTGAGGGAAAATCCGCCGATTGCCTGTGGGGAAGTGGTGGTGCCCACGACCTTCAAATTGCCTTGCAGTTCCGCATCCAGCCCACGGCCGCGAATGAATATGCGCCCGGGCGCGGACAACACAACATCGAGACGCGGCGGAAAGGTTTTTCGCCGCGCCTGCGTTTCATCAGCTCCGCCGCCCAAGTCGGCCACTTGCTGTCTGATTGCCTTGGAGGCGTTAACGTGGCGCACATCAACCGGGGGAATCGCACCCGGCAGATATTCCGGAATGGCTATATCCGCCTTGTTGATTTTCACGGTTCCGCCGATCAGCGCCGAGCTGGTGGTGGAGGCAAGCGGACCTGCAACCTTCAGATCCGCGTCCACTTCCGCAGTAACCAATCCCGGATCAATGTACCGGCCCTTGTTCAGCTTCAGCGTTAGGGTTGCCGGGAACCCGTCTTTCATGCCGACGGTACCGTCCGCGGAAAAGGTGCCGCCCGTAGCGATGTCACCCGTTATTCCGCTGATCGTAGCCTGGTTCTGCGTAACCGACGCGGTGCCCTTGATGTTCTGGACGGTCAGACCGGTGGACAGACTGGTGATTTTCAAATCCGCCGGTGTCGCGGTGACCTGATAGCTGGGTGCACCCGCAGAGCCGCCCACCGTGCCCTTAAGTGAAACGGATCCGTCACCGCGCAGGCCGGATTCCAGCATAGGGCGCCGCAGCGCTGCGACCGGCACGGTGCCATCGAGCGAGATGGAAAGTGCGTTCGGTTTCGCGACGCCGATTGTTCCGGACGCCGATAGGTTCAGTCCGCTCGGGCCGGAGAGTTTGGTAGTCTGGTTGATCTTGTTGTTCTTGAGATTACCTGTGGAGGTCAGATTGACCGCGGCAAGGCCGTTGTTCCTGATGTCCGCCGCCGTCAGGCCGCTTCCACTGATCGACCAGTTCGCGTCTGGAGAGGAAGCACTGCCGGAAGCGGAGGCCGTGCCTGAGAGCGTGCCTCCAAGCCCCAGCGACGGAACGAAGGCATTGGCGAGATTCAGGGGAACCGATTTCAGTTCAGCGTTGAGATCCAGTGTCGCTCCGGCCCTGCCGGACAAGGCGAGAGAGCCATTGCCGAGCTGAAGTTCCAGAGGTGTGATGGTTGCTGTGCCGTCGGCATATTCAATGGAGGATGGCTGTTTCAGTTGGCTTGTCAGACCCTGATAGCGCAGCGCGAGACCGGACAGTGCAACCAGATAGGCTCCAGCTTCAGGTTCGCTGACATGTGCCGTCAGCGTCAGTCCATCCTTTGTGCCTTTGTCCATTTTCGCTTCCGCGGTGATGGCAGTGCCACCCTCAGCCGGCTTTGCCTCTGCGCGAACGTTATATATTGGCGTGGCGTCGGTAATGAGATCGGTGACCTCGATATCCGCGGTAACGGTTTCCGGCGCGTATGGCGCGGAAAGGTTGGCCTTCAGCGTCATTGATCCGATGCTTGCGGATGGAACTTCGATATCCGCTCCCGTTACATCCAGAGAAAGGATCTTCCGGT
>JBNLAU010000327.1:0-9754 GCA_050302295.1 Roseibium sp.
CACCAGCGGCATGATCTTGCCGTTGATCTTGCTGCCGACGCAGGTGTTGCCGATGCCGGTATGAACCGCGTAGGCAAAGTCAATCGGCGTCGCGCCGCGCGGCAGCGCAATCAGGCGGCCTTTCGGTGTGAAGCAAAACACCTGGTCGTGGAACAGCTCCAGCTTGGTGTTTTCGAGAAACTCTTCGGGTGTGTCCCCCTGGGCCAGCAATTCCGTGGTTCGGCGCAGCCATTCGAAAGCGCGGCAATCGTCCGTATGCCGGGCGATGTTGCGGCCGCCGAATTCGCCATCCTTGTAAAGCGCATGGGCTGCAATGCCGTATTCGGCAACCCGGTCCATGGAAATGGTGCGGATCTGCAGCTCAACGCGCTGGCGCGACGGCCCGACGATGGTGGTGTGAATCGACTTGTAGTCGTTTTGCTTCGGGGTGGAGATATAGTCCTTGAACCGGCCCGGAACGGTTGGCCAAGTCGTGTGGATGACGCCAAGCACGCGGTAACAGGCCTCGACCGTGCCGACAGTCACCCGGAAGCCGTAAATGTCGGACAGCTGCTCGAATCCGATCGCCTTGCGCTGCATCTTGCGGAATATCGAGTAGGGGCGTTTTTCGCGGCCCTTGACCAGCGCCGCCATGCCGCGCTCGCTCAGGCGCTCGGTGAGCGTGGTTTCGATGTCCAGGATCAGATCGCGGTTGCGTTCCCGCAGGTCCACCAGCCGGTCGGTGATCGTCTCGTAAGCTTCCAGGTTGAGCGTGTGGAAGGCAATGTCTTCCAGCTCCTCGCGCATGTCATGCATGCCCATGCGCCCGGCCAGCGGCGCATAGATCTCCATGGTCTCTTCTGCGATGCGTCCGCGCTTGTGCTGCGGCATATGATGCAGCGTGCGCATGTTGTGCAGCCGGTCGGCCAGCTTCACCAGTAGTACGCGCACGTCATCTGCAATGGCGAGCAGGAGCTTGCGGAAATTTTCCGCTTGCTTCGCTTTCCGGGACACCATGTCCAGCCGCTTGATCTTGGTCAGGCCCTCGACCAGCTTGCCGATTTCTTCGCCGAACAGGCCGTCGATCTCGGCCCGCGTCGCGTCCGTGTCCTCGATGGTATCGTGAAGCAGGGCGACAGCGATCGTGGCGTCGTCCAGACGCAGATCGGTCAGAATGGCCGCGACTTCGAGGGGATGGGAGAAATAGGGGTCGCCGGATGCACGCATCTGGGAACCATGCTTTTGCATGGCGTAGACATAGGCCTTGTTGAGCAAGGCTTCGTCAGCTTCCGGATTGTAACGCGTAACCCGTTCAACGAGTTCGTATTGACGCATCATGGCCGCAACCGACCCTGGAAACCGGCTGAGACTTCAGCAGGACTAAGGAAAACAGTCCAAAGCGCCTGCCGAAACCGGCAGCGCTTCGAACCTGCTTGTTGTAAAACCTCAGACGTCGTCGGTCCGCTCCGGCGGAACCAGGCCTTCCAGCCCGCGCAGAAGGTCTTCTTCCGACATACGGTCGAATTCCACTGCACCGTCATCGACAGCGTTCACCTGGGTCATTTGATGCTGGCCGGCAGCCGGCACCAGCGGCACAGCTTCCGCTTCCGGCTCATCCACTTCCACAAACTTCTGCAGGGAATGGATCAGGTCTTCTTTCATGTCTTCCGGGCTGACAGTCTGCTCGGCGATCTCTCGCAGCGCGACAACAGGGTTCTTATCGTTGTCACGGTCAATGGTCAGCGGCGAACCGCTTGAGATCATGCGAGCCCGATGCGCAGCAAGCAGCACCAGCTCAAACCGGTTTTCGACCTTGTCGATGCAGTCCTCGACGGTCACGCGCGCCATTCGACGTCTCCATAGGCTTCAGGAACTTGAAGATCCAGCGTATAGTAGTCGCGTTTCGAAAAAGCAACCCCTCGACAAATTTGAAAGGCAAATGCATCATTTAGATAACGCAGGGTCAATTCGCGTTGATTTTTTGTCGTTTTTTTGAATGGGGCTCTCGCTTTAGCATTGCGGCGGTCCAATATTATGGTGTAGGCCACTACAACGGCCCTAACAAAGAATCAAAAGGCCGCTGGGAAAACTAACAATAAGCTGTTTGACGCTGCGTAACTTGCGGTATCTACACGGCATAAAAGCGCTGACTGATGTAATAAGGCAAGTTGAGTTTGGCCGCGGGTTGCCGGGCTCACGATGCTTCTATTAAAAGGCGCACGGACTTCGGAAAGGTTTCAAATAAGATGTTTGACGCACGAGAAAAGGTTGCTTTGTTCATTGATGGAGCCAACTTGTATTCAACGGCAAAAGCAATCGGCTTCGACATCGACTACAAGCGCTTGTTGAAAGAGTTTCAAGGACAAGCATATCTGTTGCGCGCGTACTATTACACCGCGCTGATTGAAGATCAGGAGTATTCCTCCATCCGGCCGCTGATCGATTGGCTCGACTACAACGGCTACAAGGTGATCACCAAGCCAGTCAAAGAATTTGTGGACAGCGCCGGCCGCCGCAAGGTGAAGGGCAACATGGATATCGAGCTCGCCGTGGACGCGATGGAACTGGTGGAGTCTGTCGACCATGTGGTTCTGTTCTCCGGCGATGGCGATTTCCGTTCACTGGTCGAGGCGCTGCAGCGCAAGGGCCGGAAAGTGAGCGTTGTTTCCACTCTTAAAACCCAGCCGCCGATGATTGCCGACGATCTGCGCCGGCAGGCCGACCATTTCATCGACCTCGCAAGCCTTGCCAACAAGATCGGCAGGGATCCGTCCGAACGTCCGGTGCGTCCGCAAGCCCCCGCGCAAGTTGACGAAGACGACGAGGACGACGACTACTGAGACGGTTGAAGGCTTGGTAATGCCCGTTCCCCATGGACATCAGGGGCCGGTGGATCCGCCATCGGATTGCCCGGCGTGCCCGCGGCTTGTCGCCTTGCGCAATGAGCTGAAGGCCGTTCATCCGGATTGGCACAATGCACCCGTGCCGTCGTTTACCTCTCCGTCGCCGCGCCTGCTCATCATCGGTCTGGCGCCGGGCATGAAGGGGGCCAATTGCACGGGCCGTCCCTTTACCGGCGACTATGCCGGCGATCTGCTTTACCGGACATTGCTGGATTTCGGTTTTGCCGAAGGCTCTTACAAGGCGCGGCCGGACGATGGTCTTCAGCTCAAAGATGCTATCATCACCAACGCAGTGCGCTGCCTGCCGCCGCAGAACAAGCCAACCGGAGCGGAAATCAAGACCTGCCGGCCATATCTGCTGTCAACGATGGCGGCCAATCCGTCCCTGCGGGCCGTTCTGGCGCTCGGACGGATTGCCCATGAGACGTTTCTCACGGCGCTTGAGCTGAAACGGGCAGCCTTTCCGTTCGCACATTGCGCGGAGCACCCTTTGCCCGGCCACGATCTGACGCTCTTCGACAGCTACCACTGCTCGCGCTACAACACCAATACCGGCCGTTTGACCGAGGACATGTTCAGGTCGGTGTTTGAAAAGATCCGCAAGACGATCCCTTAACACCACCGGCAACAAACAAGGTCAGATCAGATCATATTTGTTGCGGGTGGTATTGGGACTTCCGGATCGGGCTGATTGCCGTTCTTGCGGAGCGCTTCAGTCTTCCGAATGCGGTTTCTTCTTGTAGGCATCGGCATCCGCGATCACCCAACCGTTCGGTCCGAGATGTTCCTGATGCTTGAAGCGGGCCTTGTAGGCCATCTTTTCCGAGCCCTCGACCCAGTACCCCAGATAGACGTAGGGAAGCCGCATCTTGCGGGCACGCTCGATATGATCGAGGATCATGTAAGTGCCAAGAGCCGTTTGCGTGTAATGCGGGTCATAGAATGAATAGACCATGGAAAGCCCGTCGGACAGCTGATCGCTGAGGGCAACGCCCAGAAGCGGCCCATCACCGCTGCCGGTGATGAAGGAATTAGGGCCGCGGCTGCGGTATTCGATCAACAGCGTTTCGACATGGGTGTCTTCCACCATCATGGCGTAGTCGAGCACGCTCATTTCGGTCATGCCGCCATTTTCGTGCCGTGCTTCCAGATATTCGCGGAAGAGATCGTATTGTTCGGCTGACGGGCTCGGCGGCAGCCTTGCGCCGACAATATCTGTCCCGGCTTTCCACACTCTTCGGAACGATCGGCTCCATTTGAAATCGTTGACGCGCACGCGCACGGAAATGCAGGCTTGGCAACTTTCGCAGGCGGGACGGTAGGCAATATTCTGGCTGCGGCGGAAACCGCCCTGCGTCAGAACCTCGTTGAGCGCCGGCGCGCCATGGCCGACCAGGTGTGTAAAAACCTTGCGCTCTTGTTTACCCTCAAGATAGGGGCAGGGCGCAGGCGCCGTTAGATAGAACTGCGGATGGTCTATGGGATGCCGTGTCACCGTCTTGTCCCGCGATACCTCAATGTCCAACCCCGATTATAGCTCTACAATCCATAATACCAAGGTGCCACTAAGGAGAACGTCAACCACAAGATAAGCGCCAGCGGCGTGCCGGCCCGCACAAAGTCGGCGAAACGGTAGTGGCCGGGGCCCATGACGATCAGGTTGGTCTGGTAGCCGACCGGCGTCGCGAAGGATGTGTTGGCCGCGATGATCAGGCACACCACGAAGGCTTCCGGCTTCTGGCCGATCTGACTGGCCAGATTGATGGCGACCGGGGTGAAGAGGACCGCCGCCGCATTGTTTGACAGAAAGTTCGTCAGGATCATGACGATGAAGAAGAGGGCTGACAGGAAGACCGGTGCCGATGCCCCCTCCAGAAGATCGACAAGACCCGAGGCAATGGCTGTCGCCCCGCCTGTCCCTTCCAGCGCAACCGCCCCGGCCAGCGAGGCGCCGACCAGCATGAAGATGCGGCTGTCGATGGCGCGCATGGCCTGACGGACGTTAAGGCAACCCGACGCAATCATGGCAAAGGTGCCGGCCACCGCCGCTGAGACGATCGGCACCAGCCCGCTTGCCGCAAGCAACACGACAAAGCCGAAGATGGCCAGCGCCCGCGGAGCATAGCGCCGCCGCGGCACTTCCGTTGTCGACCAGTCGAGCAGGAGCACGTCGCGATTGCCGCGCAGCCGGGCGATTTCATCTTCGCTGCCGGCCACAAGCAGCACGTCGCCGGCTTCCAGGCGAATGTCGTTCATGGCCATGCGCGGCATGCGGCTGCGCCGCTGAATGCCCATTACCAGACAGCCGGTTTCCGAATAAAAGCCGGACTGGGGCAGAGTGCGCCCCATGAGCCTGGATGCGGGTGCCACGACCACTTCGGACAGGCTGATCGAGCCCGCCTGGGCAGCAGGGGTTTCTCGTTCCGCGTTGCTGTTGGATTCGGCATCGGCTTCCATCAGCGGCTGGCGGCGGGCGAGCGCATTGGCGAGTGCTGTCCGAGTTGCCGCGACGATGACCGTGTCTCCCGGCGTCAGGACGACATTTTCAAATGGAGGCAGAATAGGCTTCTGGCCACGCTGCACCAGGCGCACAGTCATGTCCTTGAGCTTGGGAAACATGCCGGAAACAGACTCGACACCAACCAGAGGATGGCCATGGGTGATCTCGATCTGGGCAATGAATTGTTTGCCCGAGGTTGCCTGAAACTCTTCCGCCATGGTTTTGCGCACACGCATCAGCCGCGGCATGACAAACAGCACATATATGGCGCCGGTTCCGGCAACGATCAGCCCGATTGGCGTGAAGCTGAAGAACGTGAGCCTCAGGTCGGAGATCTGCTCGGCATAGTTGGCGACAAGCAGGTTGGTGGACGAGCCGATCAGCGTCGTCATGCCGCCAAGAATGGCGATGAAGGAAAGCGGCATTAAAACCCGGGCGGGCGATTGGCCGACTGTTGCGGCGACCGCGGTCAGGATCGGCAGGAACATCACCACCACCGGAGTGTTGTTCAAGAAGGCGCTAAGAGCGGCGACCGCGATCAGAATCGGAATGGCAGCCTTGGCCGAATGTCCGCGCGACATGCGGACAATCGTTTTCGCAGGCCCTTCCAGGGCGTCGGTCTGAAACAGGCCCTGTCCGATGATCAGGAGGCATATGACGGTGATCAGCGCCGGATTGGCAAAACCGGCCAGAAAGTCGGTCGTCGTGATCGGCTCGCCTGCGGGAGAGGTGACCGGAAAGACCGAGAAGATGACGATGAACGCGGAGACGGATCCAAGCGCGATTGTTTCAATCGGATGGCGCTCTAGGGCGTAGAGGACGACGGTTGACGCGATCACCACAAAGGTAAGCGCCATCGCAATATCAACTGAATGCATTCACCTGCCCAAAGCCATTGTGGCTAATCTTACGAACGCGCAGTCTAAAACAGGCGGCAAGGGGATTGGAAGAGCGAACCTGTCAGATTGCCGTTGATAGTTTGGCAGGGGCAGTGCGGAATGGGCAGGGAACCAGGATTGGACTTCATCGCACAGCCCCGGATGGGCAACCTATTGAAAGCTCAAAGCTCAGCTTCGTTCGTGCGTGTATTTCCGATGATACGCCGAGTTGATCACCACCACACCCAGGATGATGTCATGCAGCAGGCGCTTGCGATCCGAGAAGAGCGATACCAGCAGCACCAGTGGCGTCAGCAGGGAAATCGAGAACCAGAAGAGGAGAACGTGGACTGCGGCCAACAGAGGGTAAGGCTTTGCACCGTACCAGAGGCGCATTTCAAGACCCATCGCCCGCATGCCCAGGGTCGAGGCCTGGGGACCGCCGAGGGTGACGGCGACATAGAGCAAAGCAACCGCTGTCGGCAGGATGGCATAAAGCAGGAAGCCGAGGCCGAGGGTGAAGACGCCCAGGAAAAACACAACGATGCCGGCGCCGAAGGTCAGGAGCGCGATGATGATGACGTCGATACAGAATGCAAAGATCCGCCGGCTGCGCACGCCTTCAAAGAGGTCCGGCTGGCGGATGGGATCGAACACGTCCTGGCGGGCATGGTCCGAAGCGGTTTCTGCTGACATGATCGGGCTCCCTTGGCTCGTATGAGCACCCATGTGGGGATGCGGACCGGAATTGGCAAATGCTTCGATGCATTGCATTCAAGGCGGATACTAATGACAGATGGGCCGCTTGGTGCCTGCAAGTGCGGGGTGCAATGCTGTAAATTGCCGCTCGAAACTTCCGTCCAGGCGATCAATCCATCCGGTCGCCTATTTCCAGATACCGCACAACGAATTCGCGCTCGCGCAGGGCAGCGACGATGCGCTCGCCATGGGGGCGGTCGAAGGCCTCGAAGGTGACATCCAGCGTCGCGCCCTTTGCCGGAACGTTCAGAAACAGCCGGTGATGCTCCACGTCCACCACGTTGCCCTGCATATCGCCGATGACGGTCGCGATTTCGCCAAGCGTACCGGGCCGGTCCGGTGTGTCGATGCGGATGGAAACCAGACGGCCGTCGCGGGCAAGCTCGCGCACAACGATCTTGGACAAGAGCCTCGGGTCGATGTTGCCGCCGCAAAGAACAAGGCCGACCCGCTTTCCGGCAAAACGGTCCGGATCGCTCAATAGTGCTGCCAGCCCGGCAGCGCCGGCACCTTCGGAAATGGTTCGCTGCATGGTCAGGTAGGCGTTGATCGCCCGTTCGATACTGCTCTCGGAAACCAGGAGAATGTCGTCAACCCTCTGTTTGACGACTTCCGTGGTCAACAGCCCGATGTCGCGGACCGCGATGCCTTCTGCGATGGTGGCGCCTTCACAGCGCACTTCCTTGCCGTAAAAAGCGCCCCACATGCCCGGAAAAAGGCTGGTCTCGACACCGACCACTTCAATCGACGGTTTGAGCGCCTTCGCGGCCGTCGCCATGCCCGAGATCAGGCCTCCGCCGCCAATGGGGACCACCAGAACGTCCAGGTCCGGCTGTTGGATCAGCATCTCGATCGCGATGGTGCCCTGACCGTGGATGACATGGGCATCGTCATAAGGGTGTACCCAGACGAAGTTGTTTTCGTTGGCCAGCCGGTCGGCTTCTTCCTTGGCTTCCGCCAGTGTGTTGCCCGCCAGCACAACGTCTGCGCCATAGCCGCGCGTTGCGGCAATCTTTACGAAAGGCGTCAGCACGGGCATGACGATGGTTGCCGGAATGCCGAGGCGTCCAGCGTGGTAGGCGACACCCTGCGCATGGTTGCCCGCGGAAACC
Organism: Roseibium sp.; assembly: GCA_050302295.1. Classification (GTDB taxonomy): domain Bacteria; phylum Pseudomonadota; class Alphaproteobacteria; order Rhizobiales; family Stappiaceae; genus Roseibium. The sequence goes on from JBNLAU010000327.1 coordinate 8,132, forward strand.
GCGATCACGCCGCGTTGCTTTTCCTGCTGCGTGAGGCTGGAAAGTTTGACCAGTGCACCGCGTTCCTTGAATGCGCCGGTAACCTGCATGTTCTCGTATTTGACGAAAAGATCCGCGCCGGTCAGTTGCGACAGGCGCGGAGCGGGCAGGCAGGGCGTTTCCAGAACCGCCCCCTTGATGAGCGTCGCCGCGTCCTGAACCTTGTCGAAGGTAACCTGGTCGGGATCGCTGAAGGACGCCGTCATGGGCGTTTCGCCAGCATCTCGGCCACCTTCGGTGCAAAGTAGGTCAGGATGCCGTCGGCCCCTGCGCGTTTGAAGGCCAACAGGCTTTCCAGCATGGCTTTGTCGCCATCCAGCCAGCCGTTTGCGGCGGCGGCCTTGATCATCGCGTATTCGCCGGAGACCTGATAGGCGTAGGTGGGCACCTGAAACGCATCCTTGAGCCTGCGGACGATGTCGAGATAGGGCATGCCGGGTTTCACCATGATCATGTCCGCGCCTTCGGTGATGTCGAGCTCGGCCTCCCGCAAAGCTTCGTCCGTATTGGCCGGATCCATCTGGTAGGTGCGCTTATCCCCTTTCAGCGTACCGGAGGAGCCGACCGCATCGCGGAAAGGTCCATAAAAGGCCGAGGCGTATTTGGCGGAGTAGGCCATGATCTGAGTGCCACGGAAGCCCTGGGCGTCGAGCGACTGGCGGATGGCACCGATGCGGCCGTCCATCATGTCGGACGGAGCGATCACGTCCGATCCGGCGTCCGCCTGCACCAGGGCCTGGCGGCAGAGCTGGTCAACCGTCTCGTCATTGAGGATGGTTTCTCCCTCCATCAGACCGTCATGGCCGTGGCTGGTGTACGGGTCGAGCGCCACGTCGGTCATCAGACCGAGATTGAAGCCTTCGGCCTTGATCGCCCTGAGAGCCCGACAGGTCAGGTTCTCGGTGTTGAGCGCTTCCGAGCCGGTATCATCACGCAAGGTGGGATCGGTATAGGGGAAGAGGGCGAGTGCCGGAATGTTCAGCTTCGCCGCCCGTTCAGCTTCGCGCACCGCCTCATCCACGGACAGGCGCACGACATCAGGCATGGATGACACCGGCTGGCGGATGCCTGTGCCGTCGACCAGAAAGATCGGCCAGATGAGGTCATTCACAGTCAAGTCGTTTTCGCGCACCAGCCGACGTGACCAGTCGGTCTGGCGGTTGCGGCGCATGCGCGTTCCGGCAAGCAGCGTGTCCATATGGTCGGAAGTGATCTTGGGGAGCGGCGTCTTGGACGGCATGGAACCAGCCTGTTCTTGAGGGAGATTTCTGTTTTTGCATTCTGCCGGGAGTGAGCCGACAATCTATCACGCAGTTTGACGCAGTCCAACATTCTGTAAAATAACTGAAAATAAAAACAAAAAAGAGATTGTTTGACGTTCGCGTCAAATGTGCTTTAGTTGCTGCGCAACAGGAGATGGCGGAGCGGGCGTCTCGGCGATTCCGGCGTCTCCGCCGCCGATGGGAGGATATTCTGGTGGATTTTTCACTGAATGAAGATCAGCGCGCCTTTCAGGATATGGCCGCAAGTTTTTCGCGCGATGAACTGGCTCCCTTTGCAGCGAAGTGGGACGAAACCAGCCAT
>JBNLAU010000328.1:0-12870 GCA_050302295.1 Roseibium sp.
ATACGAGCAGGAATTGCCGCCGCCGGAAGATCCGGATAACCCGCACTGGTGGGCGCAAAAACCTCTACCGCTTTCCGTAGGTCAGAAAAAGCAGCAGCGCTGCCTGGCCGAGGCGATTTATTTCGAGGCCCGCGGCGAAAACGAAGACGGCCAGGTGGCCGTCGCCCAGGTGGTCCTGAACCGGGTGAAGAACCCCGCCTACCCGAATACCATCTGCGGCGTGGTCTACCAGAACCGCCACAAGCGCAACCGCTGTCAGTTCTCTTTTGCCTGCGACGGCATCAAGGACCGGATTTCAAGCCCGGCTTCCTGGAAAACCGCACAACGCCTCGCCCTGGAGGTGCTTGACGGCAAACGCTATCTGAAGATGGTCGATGCCTCGACCCACTACCATGCGACCTATGTCAGGCCGCGTTGGGCGAAATCCATGTCGAAGCGCGGCCAGATCGGTCAGCACATCTTCTACAAGACCTATGCCGGCGGCTGGAACTGATCCAGCCGTCCGCGATCCCGGATTTGCCCGCACTTTTCCATCCGACATAAAACGCGGTCGTTGTCACTGGCGAACGAACCGCAAGTTTCATGCGGCGGATCCTCGCGACGTGGAAAGCCCGACAGGCCATCAGATCAGTTCCTATTTGTTGTGGCTGGTATAACGCCCCCAGGCTCGCCCGTTCACCTGTCGGTCCCAGGCAGGGCTGTTGCCGTGCGCCGCGCGATATCGATTGGAAAAATGAGACGCGCTGGCAAAGCCGCATGCCACGGCGATATCGATCATGCGCATGGATGTCCGGCACACGAGCTGGCGCGCGATATCGATGCGGATCTTGTTGTAATATTCCAGCGGCGAACAGTTCAGATATTTCTGGAAATCCCGCTGCATTTGCCGCGGACTGACGTTCAACATGTCCCCTATCTGTTGAAGCGAGAGCGGTTCGCTGATGTTTTCGGTCATCAGCCTGATTGAGTTACGCACCCGCTGCGGCACCATGTCGAGATCATCGCGCATGAGCGTGTGCTGGCGTTCATTCCCTGTTCGCCGATCGTGATGCAGCGCGATTTCGCCGACGTCGCTGGCAACCACCCCGCCGTGAACCTGAGCAATGAAGCCGATCATGAGGTCGAGCGCCGCAGTTCCGCCCGCACATGTCAGATACTTGCCGTCCGTCTGAATGAGACTGTCGACCAGTTCGGCCCTCGGATACAGCTCGCGGAAAAGGTCGGCATATTCCCAGTGGATTGTGCAATTGCGGTTGTCGAGCAACCCGAGCCCGGCCAGCACGTAGGCTCCGGTGCAAATCCCGGCCACGCGACTGGACTGTTTGGCAAGTTGCCGGATGCGGGCTTTTTGCGCGCCCGTCAATGCGATCTGTTCGATATCGTCGCTGCTGCAGACAGCCAAAAGATCCGTCCGGCCGATTTCATCGAGCGCGCAATCGGCCCGCATCGTGCGCTCGTTGCTCGCAACAGCATCATTGCCGTCAAGCGTGCAGCATCTGAAGGTATAAGCCTTGCGCTTGAGAACCTTGTTCGCGATCCGCAACGGCTCGATTGCGGAGGCGAAGGAAAGCAGGGAGAAGTTCTTCAGCAGCAGAAAGCAGATTTCGACCGTTGCTTGGGGCGCCTCGCCCGTTCCCCGGTCCGATCCCTCGTCGGACGACGCACCCGGCTTTGGTTTCCCGGATAAATCCTGGACGTCGCGCGACATGCTATTCACCACGGCCAGCCTTTCCTCGCTTTCATCGGAAGAGACAGCGAAACCCCATCTCCGCCGGCTACCTGCCGGTTTTATACCCGGCAATCCATGTTGTTTCACTGTGTTCCTCAGGCCTTTGCCGTTGAAACCGGACTGGCCTGCATCTGCACAATTTACAGGAAACGGCCAGCAGTGATACGTCTGCCGAGCGCCTTGCGCTCCAATTCCGCCAATCGGCTTGAACAGTGCGACCCATACCGGGGCACTGGAGTGACCAACTGAAGGATCGTTTCATGAAATTCCGCATCGGCCTTGCAACCGCGATATTCACGCTCGTCTCGTCCCCCGCGCTTGCCCATCTGGACCCGGCCGAACACGGCTCTTTCGCCTCCGGCTTCACGCACCCGCTCTTTGGAACCGATCATGCGCTCGCGATGATCGCTGTCGGCCTGTGGGCGGCGCTTCTTGGCGGCCGCGCGATCTGGGCTTTGCCCACAGCCTTCGTCGGCGCCATGGTCGTGGGGTTTGCCCTGTCGCTCGCCGGAGTGCCGCTTCCCTATGTCGAACCGTTTATCCTGGCCTCGGTGATTGTGCTTGGCGTGGCCGTGGCGCTGGCGCTGCATCTGCCGCTCCCCCTTTCGGCTGCCCTGGTCGCAGCCTTCGGCATCTGTCACGGCCATGCCCATGGCGTTGAAATCGGAACCGCGGGTGAATTCGGCTATGCGGGCGGGTTCGTGCTGGCAACCGCTCTCTTGCATGCGGCGGGCCTTCTGATCGGCTACGGCGCAAATATCGCCGCACGAAACGATCCCGCCCGGGCACCGCGCATCCTGCGCGGCCTTGGCCTCGTCACGGCCCTGGGCGGGGTTTATCTCGCAGCCGGCTGATGGAGTTCAGGAAATTTCGATATCGAGGCCGAGGTCGAGGACCGGAGCCGAATGGGTGATCCAGCCTGAGGAAATCAGGTCCACACCGCTCTCGGCAACCGCCTTGACCGTATCGAGCTCTATACCGCCCGAAGCCTCCAGCTTCACTCTGCCACCGGCCAGTTTCACCGCTTTCTTCAGGGTTTCGGGCGGCATATTGTCGAGCATGACCACATCCGGTCCCGCGGCAAGCGCTTCTTCCAGCTGCTCGAGCGTATCGACTTCCACCTCGATTTTCACGAGATGCCCGGCAAAGGCCTTGGCCGCTTCAACGGCTTTGCTCACACCGCCGGCGACGGCAATGTGGTTGTCCTTGATCAGGATGGCGTCATCCAACCCGAAGCGGTGATTGGCACCGCCACCGCATTTGACCGCGTATTTCTCGAAGGCACGCAGGCCCGGCGTGGTCTTGCGGGTGCAGACGATGTCTGCCTTTGTGTGGGCAATCAGGTCGGCGAAACGGGATGTCGCCGTTGCAATGCCCGAAAGATGGCCGAGGAAATTCAACGCAACACGCTCAGCCGACAGCAAAGCCCGCGCCGGACCTTCGATCCGGGCCACCACATCGCCTGGCGACAGCCGGTTACCGTCGCTTAGGACAGGCTCAAACCTCAAGGACGCGTCCGTCTGGCGAAATGCACTCTCCGCGAAGCCGAGACCGGCCAGCACGCCCGGTTTGCGCGCGGCAATCACCGCGCTGGCCTTCGCGCCTGACGGCAAGGTGGCCTGACTGGTGACATCCCCTGCCCGGCCCCAATCCTCAAGAAGCGCGGCCTTGACCGCGTCGTCGATCATCAAACGCGGCAGGTCTGGCAGGTTGTCGCGGGTCATGCGCTTCTCCGGTCAGGCGGTTTCCAGGGCATCAGCGGTCAGCGCCTCGACCTCGGCCAATGTGGTGTAGGAGCGTCTTGCGAGATCCGGGTTTTCTTCCGGGAAATCCTTGCGGAAATGGCCGCCGCGGCTTTCCTCGCGCTTCAGGGCGGCAGCGGCAATGATCTTGCCCGCCACCATCATGTTCTTGATCGACCGGCGCACGCAGATATCTTCCACCCGGGCAATATCCGCCAGCGCGGCTTTCAGGCCGTCGGCATCGCGCATAACGCCCACATTTTTGGACATTGTGTTGCGCAGCACCGTGATCGCCTCGCGCTCGTCCATATTACGCTGGCTCGGCAATCCCGGAGCGTCGTCCATCTCGTTCCAGTATGCGCTGCGCGGGGTCGGCATCAGGCCCTGAATGTCCTCGGCAATGCGGGCGGCGAAAACCACCGCTTCCAGCAGGGAGTTGGAGGCCAGACGGTTGGCGCCGTGGGCACCGGTGGAGGCGACCTCTCCGGCAGCCCAGAGGCCGTCCAGCGAGGTCCGGCCATTGGCGTCGGTCAGGACGCCGCCCATGTGATAGTGCTCGGCCGGAGCAATCGGCAAAGGGTCCCTGGCCGGATCCAAACCTGCGTCTTGGGCAGCGGCGAAAACGGTCGGGAACTCGTCCTTGAACCGCGCGCCGATCGCCTCCCGGCAATCGAGGAAAGCGCCCCGGCCCGCGCTGATTTCCTGGTGGATCGCCCGGGCGACGATGTCACGCGGAGCCAGTTCCAGATCCGGATGTACGCCTTCCATGAACCGCTCGCCGGCCTTGTTGACCAGGAGCGCCCCTTCGCCGCGCAGGGCTTCGGTGGCAAGCGGAGCCGGATCCCTGCCGACATCCAGCGCCGTTGGGTGAAACTGAACGAATTCGGCATCGGCGACCACGGCTCCGGCGCGCGCGGCCATCGCAAGGCCGTGGCCGTTCGCCTCCGACGGATTGGTGGAGAGTGCAAAGAGATGGCCGGTGCCACCGGTCGCCAGCACCACGGCCTTGGCCGGAAACGCCAGGCGCTCGATTCCGCCGCGGCGGCGCACCAGCACGCCGGTGACATAGCGCCCCCCACCCAGGAAACTTTCGCCGATATAACCTTCCAGAATACGGATGGACGGGGTTTTGCGCACGGCTGTGATCAGCGCGTCCATGATCGCCCTGCCGGCCATGTCGCCGCGCACACGCACCACCCGGCTGTGGGAATGGGCAGCTTCCCGGGAAAACTTCAGCCGGCCTTCCAAGTCCTGATCGAAGGGAACGCCATAGGACAGCAGATCGTGGACGCGGTCGCTGCCCTCACGGGTCATCTGCTCGACGATCTTTTCCTCGCAGATGCCGCAACCGGCAATCAGCGTATCGTCCCGGTGCTTTTCAACCGAATCCTGTTCCGAAATCGCCGCGGCTATCCCGCCCTGTGCCCAGGCGGAGGACGCCCCCTGCCCGATGGGCGCATTGGTGATGACGGTGACCGGGCGCGGGCTGAGTTTCAATGCGCAGAAAAGGCCGGCCAGACCGCCGCCCAGAATGACAACGTCGTCCACATCCTTGCCGATATAGGCAGGCGCAAAATCCTCAACCGACACGGCCATGGGAAACTTCCTGGAACAGACTGGGCTTTGCCCGACAAGCTTCCGGGCCAGCCATGTGCAAGCCATCAAGGCGAGCCCGGAAGAGATCTCTCAAATGCGGTTTAGACCGAAGCGGGTCAGATTTTCAAGTTGATCATCCGCTCGACCGCCGTGCGGGCCTTTTCGGCCACGACCGGATCAACCACGACTTCCTCTTTCATCTCGACAAGGGAGTCGAGAATCTTGTTGAGCGTGATCCGCTTCATGTGCGGGCACAGGTTGCACGGGCGGATGTAGTTCACACCCGGTGTCTCGCTGGCCACATTGTCCGCCATCGAACACTCGGTGACCATCATCACCTTTTCCGGCTGTTTGGTCTTCACCCAGTCGATCATATGCGCGGTGGATCCGGCAAAATCGGCTTCCGCCACTACGTCCGGCGGACACTCCGGGTGGGCGATGATCTTCACGTCCGGTTCGATCCTGCGGTAGTCGCGCAGCTCGTCGGCGGTGAAGCGCTCATGCACCTCGCAGGCGCCGTCCCAGACCAGAACTTCCACATCGGTCTTGTTGCCTACATTGGCGGCCAGATACTTGTCCGGGACCAGGAACACCCTGTCGACGCCGAAGCTCTCGACCACCTGCAGGGCATTGGAGGACGTGCAGCAGATATCGCATTCCGCCTTCACATCGGCGGATGTGTTCACATAGGTGATGATCGGAACGCCGGGATTGCGTTCGCGCAAGGCCCGCACATCCGCCCCGGTGATCGACTCGGCCAGCGAGCAGCCGGCGCGCATGTCGGGGATCAGAACCGTTTTTTCGGGGCTGAGGATCTTGGAGGTCTCGGCCATGAAATGCACGCCGCATTGAACGATGATATCCGCATCCGTCCGGGTTGCCTCGATGGCAAGCTGCAGACTGTCACCGACGATGTCCGCAACGCCGTGGAAGATATCCGGCGTCATGTAATTGTGCGCCAGAACAACCGCATTGCGCTGCTTCTTCAGCTCGTTGATCGCATGGATGGTCGGAGCCAGCGCCGGCCACTCGATGGCCGGGATAATGTGCTTGACCTTCTCATAGATCGGAGCCGTCGCTTCGGCGACGTCCGGCGTATAACGCAAATCCGGGCGTTCAAGCTTGCCGTAACGGTCCAACGCGGTCAGTCCGACTGCTATCGGGTTGCCAATCGGTGCGGATGTCTGGGCAACGGTCATGACGACCTCCCTGCTTGTGCCTGCCAAACGGATGTTTCGGCTTGCAAATATGTTATACTCAATTTGAGCATATTCTCGACAAAAGAAAACGGGCGCGGAAGCCCTACTTTTGCTCTTTCAGAGTTTATATAAAGGCTTTGGGCCGGAAAATCCATAACTTTAATGAGAAAACTGACATCACGATAATTTCCGGCTGCATTTCAATCTTTTAGAACAGAGAAACCTGACGTTCAGGAAGCGGACCAGGCAATTTCCCCATCTGCCAAGCCAGCAATTCATCTCGTTTCTTGATCGATTGATCAAAAATACGCGTTTGCCAATTCATACCAACTCGCATTGATTATACCCCATCTGACCACGTTCCCGGCCAGACGGTCGCGCTGCTCACCGCGCATGACCGGGCGGCCGATACGATCCATCAGATAAGCCATAATCAATGCGGATGGACATCAGGGTTTCAGCCCGTCCTGCTACACGCGCTAAATGAGAGACGTCGATGACGACAGTTGCCAGTCCGGCCAGGCCGGGCCCCAATATTCCCCTGGTGATCGCTTGCGGCTGTCTGGTTGCGCTGATTTCCTTCGGCCCCAGGTCCGCAATGGGTCTGCTCTTTCAGCCCATGACCGAGGCTCGGGACTGGAGCCGCGAGATCTTTGCGCTTGCCATTGCGATCCAGAACCTGATGTGGGGCCTGGCCCAGCCGCTGGCGGGCATGATGGCGGACAGATACGGCACCTGGAAAACCATGACGCTGGGGGCCATCCTTTACGCCGCCGGGCTTGTCCTGATGATCGATGCGCAGAGCGCCGTTGCCCTGCATCTCTCGGCCGGTGTCCTGATTGGCCTCGGCATCGCGTTTTCGTCCTTTTCCCTGGTGCTGGCTGCCTTCGGGCGCGCTGTCTCACCGGCGCAGAGATCGCTGGCCTTCGGCATCGGCACAGCGTCCGGTTCGCTCGGCCAGTTCCTGTTCGCCCCGCTCGGCGGCGCGCTTATTGCCAATATCGGCTGGCAGGACACTTTGATCGTCTTTACCGGACTGATTGCCCTGATCCCGCTGCTGGCAATTGCCATCAGGGGCAAGGCGGAGCTGCCGCAGGGCGGCAATCCGGCCAATGATCAGAAACTGATGGCGGCCATGGCGGAAGCCTTCGGCACACGCAGTTTCCTTCTGCTTGCGTCAGGCTTTTTCGTCTGCGGCTTTCACGTGGCCTTCATCACCGTGCACCTGCCGCCCTATATCGCCGATCTCGGCCTCGATCCGGCCTGGGGCGCAACGGCGATTGCGCTGATCGGACTTTGCAATATCGTCGGCTCTCTGATCTCCGGCTACATCGGCGGGCGCTATTCCAAGAAGGTCTTCCTGTCCCTGATTTATCTCAGCCGCTCAGCCGCCATTCTGACGTTCATCATGCTGCCGGTCACGCCGGCCTCGGTTCTGGTCTTTTCCGGCGTCATGGGGCTCTTGTGGCTTTCCACCGTGCCGCCAACCTCGGGTCTCGTCGCCGTCATGTTCGGCCCGCGCTACATGGCGACGCTGTTCGGCTTCGTCTTCCTGTCTCACCAGATCGGCTCGTTCCTGGGCGTCTGGCTGGGCGGCAGGATTTACGACCAGACGGGGTCCTACGACGCCATCTGGTGGTGCGGCATTGTCCTCGGCATCTTCGCGGCTGTCATCCACTGGCCGATAGAGGAAAAACCGGTGCCCCGGCTGGCGAGCCAGGCCGCGGAATAACAGGGGCTGGCGGGTGTTTGTTGCAGTTTGTGCGAATGACCGGAACGGGGCAGCAAGCCGTCCGGCAGCCTCTGGGTGTCTGTTTACCTAAGCTGACATTCCCCGGGACAATATCTGCGGTAGTTTCGGCCCATTGCGGGCATTCACTCACTGAAATGGTGCTGCGATGCAGCTCGCCGAAGCTGCCAGATGCCGGGAATGCGGACATAGCTGAGGTTGTTTTGTAGGCGGCTACGCATGGCTTGCGCTGTCAGATTGCCCATGCAACAACTCAAATATGAACTTAGAACAGCTCAGCCGCGATAAGATCGTTCCACTCCTCTCAGAGAAAGAATTTAGGGCCCGAGGACGGGTATATCGCCGCGTTTCTGGCGGGTTCGAACATCTTGTGAGAATTGAAAAGGGACAGCGGAGCGGGCAGGGAAAGTTCTGTATCTCCCTTTATGCACACCCCCTTGTCGAAGGCTACCCAGGGCTACCCGACCTACCATTGCGGTCGGGAGATCACTGGCTTTGGCATCGCCTTGCGCCGTCGGGGTTGGAAGACATATGGTGGTGGACCGACAAGCTATATCAATCTGATATTGAGCAGATTACCGGACTATTGTCCCAAGAGCTGGACGATTGGTTCTCTGAATCGGCGAGCCTCAGGCAGTTTTCTGACTGTTGGTATCGACGAGTGTTTGATCTCGACTACGCGGCAAAACGCCTTGGGCTCTTGCCCGCGCGGCTGGCATACCTACACGCTATCGTTTTGGCCGCACAAGGAAATGTCGAGACCGCCTTGAAGGTCGCAAACACCGCGCTTGAAAACACTGGGCCCAAGGCCACAACGTTTCGGTCGTGGGTTAAAGAGTTCCATCGCAGCATGAAAGAAGATCTGCCAAAGCAAATGGGCTAGGGTTTTATGAAAAGGGCATGTTTGGGCTCGAAGCAGCCATGCGGCGGTACAGCATCCCGATCCTGACCTTGGCTGGTGCCTGGTCGACACAAACGGCCCTAACCGGTCACTCACCCACTGATATTCTGCTGCGATGCAATTCGCTGAAGCCGCCATTCTTTGCATCCGCGAAGACGATTGTCCGCCAGATGCCGGCAATGCGAACGAAGCTGACATTTGAAACCCGTCCAGATACTCTTTCGGGACGTTTTTCAGCAAGGGTCCGAATGCATGAGCAATGAATACGCGCTACTTGCCGCTGAGATGTCCAGATGGCCTTCAAAGAATGAACTGGCGAGCATTTTTAGGTCTGATGGCTACACGGTGATTGAAGGAAAGTTCTCGGTAAGGTTGGCGGACTTCGATCACTTTGTTTTCAGAGAGTTAGGTGGCGATCTGAGCCCCGGCTCTGTAAGCGCCGACCACAGGTCGACCGAAGAGCTTGTGGTCTTCTCTCGCCGTGTGTCGCGGACACTTGCGAACTCGGGTATTAGACACCGTTTCGAAGTGTATTCGGAAAGGGAAGAACTAGCAGCTTACATGCACTATAATTGGCCGAAAGACTGGTAGGTTTGGGCTCCAAGCGGCCTTGCGCCGGTGCGAGACACCTGTCCTTACCCTGGTTAGTGCCTGGTGGGCACAAACGGCCCTAACCGGTCACTCGCTTACTGATATGTTGCTGCGATGCAATCCGCTGAAGCAGCCATTCGTTGCATCCGCGAAGACGATTGCCCGCCAGACGTCGGCACAGCGGGACGAAGGGTGTATTCGTTGCAATAGCGAGGATGTCGGCTTTCTGGGAAAATGGAACGCCGTGGCCCATATTGTATGATTGCCTATTTCCTCCGCGCGAGACGCTGCCAATGCCCCGGCGAGAGACCGTAGTTTGCTTTGAAGCGGCGTGTCATGTGGGCCTGATCGCTGAACCCAGCGTTGGTTGCCGCATCTGCCAAACTCTGCCCCATTGCGATCTCAGCGCGCGCTTGGTCAAGGCGGCGCATCATTAGATAGCGATAGGGGCTTGTACCATAGGCTTTGCGGAATTGACGGGCGAGTGCATATCGGTCCTGTCCGGTGATGGCCTCCAACTCGTTCGAAGCCACCGTTCGATCAAGATTCGCATCAAGAAATTCGCGTGCCAAACGGATGGAATTGGGGTCAATCAAGGAGCGCGATGCGCGATGCGCAGACGGATCATTTGCCAGAAGGCCGTCTGCCAGAAGCGTGATAATTTCATCCCTGCAGACCGGTTCCAGCGCCGTGTGCATGTCGCCAAACGCCGCGTGAATTGCCCGAAGCAATCTTGAATCGTCGAAAACAGCCTCTCTCACGAAGGGTAGCGCAGCAGCGGATTGCCCAAGAGCCCCGCGAACCATGGAGGGCTCGATATAGAGCATCCGATAGTGAAAGCCCTCATCTGAACCTGCCTCTCCGTTGTGAACTTCATCGGGATGCAGGACAATCACCTTCCCGCGTGTGCTGTTGGCGCGCGCGCCGCGATAATCGAAGCTCTGTACGCCATTGATCGTGTAACCGATGGAATAAGTGTCGTGCCGATGAGGCGCGTAGGCTTCGCCGGAGAAATAGGCTTCCATGCGCTGGATGCCCCATTGCCAAGGGGCTGCGTGAACCCAATCGCGCGCGCACGATCGTTCAAGACCTGGCGTCAGGTCTTGTGCGATGACATGTCCCGGTCTTGGCCCGCGTGAAATGCGCTTTCTCCTTCAGGGTAAGATCAACGATGCACCATAAAAACAGGAAACCGCAGATGCAAACAGTCAATCTCCGAGAAAAACTGGGCCTGTTCTCAAGCCATTGGGATCCGCATGTAATTGCCGAATATAACGAAAACGAAGTGATGGTCGTAAAGTTTATGGGCGAATACCCGTTCCACAAACACGATACGACGGATGACTTCTTTTACGTCTTGGAAGGTGACATGGTGATGGACATCGAAGGGAACCCATCGCAAACCGTCAAAGCTGGCGAGTTGTTCATCGTACCCAAAGGCGTCGTGCACCGCCCGCGCGCAGAGAAAGAAGTCAAAGTTCTTTTGATCGAACCCAAAGGGGAGCCGAATTCTGGCGATTCAGAGCGCGAACCAGCCCTAAAGCCGCACATCTAACATTTTAAGCAGCTGCAGAGCAGACATTGGCCTTTGCCGCAGCATCAAGCGCCATGGGCTCGAAGCGGTCTTGCGGCGGCGCCGTAGGCCTCTCGTATTTGATCGACTTCGCTGACGTCACTTCCGGCCCTAACCGGTCATTCACTCGCAGATAGGCTGCTGCGGTACAGTCCGCCGAAGCCGCCATTCATTGCATTTGCGAAGACCGGTGGCCGCCAGATGCCGGCAATGCGGACCTGGCGGACATTGGTTTAGTCAACTTCTAGTCGACGAGTTTGAATTGCAGCTTGCTGCCATCCGGCGGCAATTGGCGTGCCAGATCTGCGTGGAACCTGTGAACTTGCGAAGCATCTGTTGCCGTCAAACTTACACCAGCCTCAGACTCTTCCGTGCAAAATGGCGGGTAAGCCAAGATGAGCTGTCCTTCCGGCAGGTCGCCCTTTTCCTGACGAAACTTTATCAGAGGTTCAGCCTTCAGGGCTTTCACTGGATCCGCCTCAACCGCTTCGAGGAATCGGTGAAGCGTCATAGCGGTCGCATGAACGTCTCCAGTTTCTGCTTCCAAATGCAGGATCCTGTCATCACCGAGGAAAAACTGGTCGCCGACACAGTCTTCCGCGAAAGGGATCCACTGCTCTTCCACCGAAGGATAGATCCGGTGAAATGCAGTCTCGCTATTCCACACCGCTCTTAGTGAATGCCACTCGGGGTTCAGACATGCACCACGGACGTGCAGCGCTCCGCCAAAAAGTATGAAGCCATTTATCTGTCCGAGAAGTGTGCGCAAACTATCGGGCAATTTGTCCAAAACTTCATGGTCGTCCGCCGCAGGGCCTATGTATGTAACGCCACTCAGGTCCATGTTTTCGCCTGTAGAATGAACTGCTTCGCCCGAACCATATCCCAACGGTGAAATGGCAGCAAAGGCCTCGAAGCCGACCTGCGGCGGCGCAGGGTGCCGATCTTGATCTTGGTGCGTGCTGGTGGACACAAACGGCCCTCAATAGACCTTTGATCGCCAACCAGTCTCAGATCTTCAATGCGAGTGAACAACCTTTTTGGATTCCACACTTAGCCTAATTCCGCCAACTGCGCTGCATAATCCTTTAGATAAGCGTTATGTGCCCTCAGCGTGATTTCACGAAGTGTTGAGTTCAGGTCACTTATAACCGCTGGATCCCATAATACAGATAGTAACGCTGAAGAAACCTCTTCATCTATTTTCCAAAAGGTATTTAAATACGCCGAAACAGCTTTCTCAACGCCTCGCATTCGAGCAGAATGCTTTAGAATTCGGGCGGCGTTGAGAGCATCTTTTTCCTCATATAACTTAAACAGCACAAGACTGATGAGTTCGATTAGATCGCGCTCGCTAACCATCATTTCGTAAAAATTCGAAAAGCCTATTTCATTATGGATCTTTTCATTGAAGGACAACTCAGATTCGAAGTGTTGATCTGCGTTACCGTGTTCTTGCCTCAATTGCTTTTCAACCAATGCCTGGGTGATCACAGTCGCCTCGTTTGACAAATCATCATCATCGGAAAAACAGCAATCCAATAATTTGCGTATCTTCTGATCCATTACTTCACTCCAGGAAAGCTGCTCCACGCAGGATTTCCACGTCAAGTGTGAACGGCGGAGGGCTTGGCGGTGAACGGCCGCTTAGCCATTCGTGTGAGTTGATTTCGCACAGACAGCGAAAGCCCGCTCTCCGCCTCTTTCAGGGCTTTCGATCACCTCGCAGCGAACGGTAGCTTTGCAGATCGGACCGGAATCCTGCGAATGACCGAATTGCGGGCGCCAA